>JAFGIO010000117.1 GCA_016929555.1 Deltaproteobacteria bacterium
ATTTCCCTGAGGACCGCTTCGGCCGCATCGCCGGCTCCGATGATGACGGCCTTCTTCGCCCGCGCATCGAGAGCGCGTTTAAAAAATGGGAAATAGGGCTGATGCTCGGCCAGCGCCATCCTGATGGCTACGCGGACGCCTCCGATCAGGGCCACGGTCAGAACGAAATCGATCAGAAAGACAGACCGCGAGAATCCCTGGAAATGGCTGGTGAAAAGGATGATCAGTACAATGGCCGTGGAGGAGACGATAGAGGCCCTGATGACGCTGATGAGATCCAAAAGGCTCGTGTAGCGCCACATCCCCCGGTAGAGGCCGAAGAAGAAAAAGCAGGCGATCTTCAGGGGAACGATGAACGGGAGGGTGTCCCTTACATGCTGCCAGTGTTCATCGGGAATGCTTCCCTCGAAGCGCAGGAAATAGGCAGCCAGGTATGCTGCAACCACAAGGACGGCATCGAGGCTTACAACCATGTAATAGTGCCTGTTGCTCAGGATATTTTTGATGTCCTTCATTCGATCAATAAATCCCATCAAGAAACCCTGTCTGTCTCTTTGCCCGTGAATCGATGGCTTTCACCGGCATACCAATCCCTGACCTTTCGAATGCCTTCCGTCAAAGGTACCTTTGGCCGCCAATCCAGTGCCCGCAAACGGGAAAGGTCCAGGATCTTGCGCGGTGTGCCGTCGGGCTTGGAGGGATCGAACCGTATGCGCCCCCTGAAACCGGAAATGGCTGCAATGGTTTCGGCCAACTCCCCTATCGTCATGTCCTTCCCCGTGCCTACGTTGATGAAAACGGGTTGGTTTGGCTGACGGAAGTCCCGGTCGATGGTCCCGGACGGAAGGTTCATGAGAAAACCGCATGCATCGGCAAGGTCGTCCACATAGAGGAACTCCCTCCTGGGGGCGCCTGTACCCCAGACGACAACCTCGTCGGCGCCTTTGCTGACGGCTTCGTGGAACTTCCGAATGAGGGCCGGAATGACGTGGGAGGTTTCCAGATCGAAGTTGTCATTGGGGCCGTAAAGATTCGTCGGCATGACGGCGATGAATTGAGTCCCGTATTGACGGTTGTAAGCCTCGCACATCTTCAGGCCCGCGATCTTGGCGACGGCATAGGGCTCGTTGGACGGCTCCAACTCGCCCGTGAGAAGGTATTCCTCCTTGAGGGGCTGGGGGGCATTGCGGGGATAGATGCAGGAGCTCCCGAGGAAAAGAAGGCGTTGGACCTTCGACTTCCAGGCGGCTTGAAGGACATTCGTCTGGATGGCCAGGTTATCGTAAAGGAACTCGGCGGGCTGGGTGCTGTTGGCCAGGATCCCTCCGACCCGGGCAGCGGCCAGAAAGACATAGGCCGGCCTTTCCCGCTCGAAAAAGGCCTCGACAGCGGCCTGGCGGGTGAGGTCCAGTTCCGCGTGGGTGCGCGTGACAAGATTCCGGTACCCCTGGCCCTGGAGGTGGCGGAGGATGGCGGAGCCCACGAGGCCCCTGTGGCCGGCGACATAGATGGTTGCATCGGCTGGCATGGACCTTTCAGTGGCCCCGGAAACATCGCTGATCATCCTCTTGGCTCCCTAACGCAGAACCCCGTAATCGTTACAGACATCGGACCGGTGATGGGATTCATCGATTTTTCCACAGTGAAATCATAGAAATTCGTGATCTCAAGGGCTTGAAAACTATACAAAATACCCCAATATGTCAACAGAAAACGGGGCTAAGAAGATGATAGCCTCCCTGAGACTGAATCTTTATGTTTCTGATGGATAGCCCAACCTCGTCCTGGGTTCCTTTGCTGTTTTCCCGAACATTCCCGGGCAATCGGGTCACCGGAGCTCGAACAGGACGATTTCCCCCGTATCCGGATGACTCCAGGACCCCAATCGCATAAAGTCCCGCTCGTAGGGGGACTTGATGAAATCAAAGCGGTCCTTCGGCCAGGTTCTTTCTTCCCAGACCAGATATTTCATTCCCCTTGTTTTTAAGGCATCCACGAACCGATTGTAATCGTCCCCGATCCACTCGTAGTAATAGAAATACTCGTCCGGGCAGGGCGCCCCGGGGAAGCGCTGGTTGGCGTAAAAGAGCACCCAGCGGGAGGCGACGCCGAGGGTCATGATCTCGATCTTGCGTGAATTTCCCTCCCGGTTCGCAATGGTTTCCCCGATCGTCTTGTAAATAACCTTGTCATCCCCTCGCGCCTGCATGTTCTTCGGCAAGGTGAACAAAAGGATGAGCAGCCCGATCAGCACCAGGGCCGTCCCTTTTTTCAAGCTGAATTTCCTCTGCGAAAATGCAACCAGCTTCTCCATGCCGAAGCCAAGAAAGAGAAACGATGGGAGCAGGGCGAGGGCGAGCCAGCGGTTTTCCATCTGCCAGTCGATGAAAACAAAAAAGTACAAAAGCACAAAGGCGGCGGTGACGGACAGAACAAAAAAAAGCCCCCGCCGGTCCTCGGCAAGCCTCTGCCGGATCCCTACCAGCCCGATCAGATAGATGGGAACAAAGGGATAAAAAAAGGTTTCCAGGGCATTTTGAAAAACAACGCCGAAGCCGATGAACCACAGGATGTTTTTGACATTGTGGAAAAACTCCACGGGGATCCCCGCCGGCGGCTGCCTGATCAGACCCTTGAGGCTCAGCCGCAGGTTTTCGTAACCGGAAAAGGCCCTCAGAATCCAATTGTGAATATCCGTCAACCGGTACCAGTTGATCGTACCGGAATGGAGCCAGATCTGGCCGCCGATGCCCGCCAGGAGAATCAGGACGACGGGCAGAAGGAAGATCCCCGTCCTGCGCAGGGGGTACTCCCTCCCGTCCAGGAAGATGAAAAGCGGAACGACCAGAAGAAAAACGATGGCTTCGATCCTCATGGAGGTTGCCAGAAGGAAGGCGCAACTGCTGAGCAGAAGCCAGGTCGCGGTCTGTTGCCGCCGCCGTGTGAAGAGATAAAAACCGAGGACGGCAAAAAACCAGTAAACCGGGTCCCGGACGATATCCACACTGCCGTCGACCAGCATCGGCGTCATGGCATAGACAAGGGTAACAAGGGCGGCGATCTCCCTATGAAAAAAAGTCCTGGCAAGCCCAAAGAGAGGGAGGAGGGTAAGGGTTCCGAAACAGACAGAAACGGCCGTAGCCGCCGTCACCCAGTTTCCGAATATCTTGAAGAAGGCGGCGATGAACAGGGTATTGAG
>JAFGIO010000118.1 GCA_016929555.1 Deltaproteobacteria bacterium
ACCGAAGTGGTCGTAACGGGATCGACTCGAAATCGATTTGGGGGCCAAAAGCTCCCACGGGGGTTCGAATCCCCCTCTCTCCGCCATTGTTTTATAAGCATCCCGGTAAAGGGACCAGAGCAACCGAGTTCCGGAGAGATGCCAGAGAGGCCGAATGGGCACGACTGGAAATCGTGTGTATGCCCAAAAGGTGTACCGGGGGTTCGAATCCCCCTCTCTCCGCCATTCATTCATGATGATGGATCAAGTCAGGCAGGTGCGCCGGTTCCGATACGACATAAGGATTAGGATAGCCGGGCCCCGTGCAACGGAGGATTGTGAACCCCGTCAGGTCCGGGAGGAAGCAGCGGCAGCAATACCCTCTGTGTGCTGCGGGTAAACCTGGCTATCCTTCTTAATTCAACCCATTCCCCCCGGCAGTGGCGAAGGCCGCCCTTCGGATGGACGATATCATGGAATATCAGGTACTCGCACGCACACAGAGACCGCAGACCTTCGAGGAGGTCGTCGGACAGGAGCACGTCGTCAAGACCCTGCGCAACGCCATTGTGCAGAAAAGGATCGCCCATGCCTTCCTCTTCAGCGGACCCAGGGGAGTGGGCAAGACCTCTGTGGCCCGGATTCTGGCCAAGGCACTGAATTGCGCCTCCGGAACAGAACCGGTCCCGGTCCCCTGCCAGCAGTGCGGCAATTGCCGGGAGATCACCCAGGGAATCTCTATGGATGTCCGGGAGATCGACGGCGCCTCCAACCGTGGCATCGATGAAATCCGGGAGCTTCGCGAGAACATCCGGTTCTTTCCCCTTTCCTCCCGATACAAGATCTACATCATCGACGAAGTCCACATGCTGACCCGGGAAGCCTTCAACGCCCTGCTGAAGACCCTCGAGGAGCCGCCGCCCCATGTGATCTTTATCTTCGCCACTACGGAAACGAACAAAGTACCTGCGACGATCCTCTCGCGCTGTCAAAGCTTCGATTTTCGGAGGATTTCCCTGCGGCAAATTGTGGAAAACCTGTCGCAAATCGCACAGTCCAAAGGCATCGGCATCACCAACACGGGTCTTGCCTGGATTGCCGGCGCCGCCGATGGAAGTCTGCGGGACGCCCAGAGCATCCTCGACCAGGTTGTCTCCTATGCCGGCTTCAACGTCAACGACGGCGCCATCGAGGAGTTGCTTGGGCTGGCCGACAGGCGATATCTCTTCGCGCTCTCCGAGGCCGTACTCGCCCGCGACGCCGGCCGGTGTCTGAAGATCATCGACGAGGGATTCTATGCCGGTCTGGACATGAAGTATTTTTATCAGATGCTTCTCGCCCATTTCCGAAACATCCTGCTGGTCAAGATCGCGGAGGATGCCCGGGAACTCATCGATCTGGCCGAAGACGATCTGGCCAGGCTTCGAATCCAGGCGCAGGGCGCCTCCCGGGAAACGCTCACGAGGCTGTTGGACATTCTCATGGAGGACGAGGAGAATGTCAGGCGAAGCTACAATACACGCCTGACCCTTGAAACGGTCCTGGTCCGGATGGCCTATCTGGAGCCGATGATCCCCTTGGACGAGATGATCCTCCGCATGGAAGCCCTCGAAAAACGACTTGTCCCATCTTCTCCAAAAACCGCTTCTTCGCCGACGGTGCCGGAAAAGACCGAGAACGGCCTCCAATCCCTCTCCGAAAAGGGAACCGTCGAAAACAACCCGGAAAATATGTGGGAAAACTACAAGAATTTCATAAAAGAACACAAGATCCCGCTCTGGTCCCTGATAAACCAGGGAAGGCTTTTGGAACAGGACGAAACACAGTTGCGGATCGGTCTGCCAAAGATCTGCCGCGACATCATTGACGAAAAAGCCTTGCAGGAGCTGTCGGAGGCCTTCTTCGGAAGGGCCGTGAAGATCCGGCTGGAGACCTTCAAAACGGCACCGGAGTCCCCGCAGACAAACGGCGCTGAAAACAGCAACAACCACAACCATCTTCAGGAGATCCGGAAAGAAGCATTAAACCAGCCCCTGTTGCAGAAAATCCTTGATATCTTCGAGGGAGCGGAGATACGGGAAGTCAAGACGAGGGTGTGAGATCCGATTGTATTAAGGAGGGAGGTCCTCAGGTGCAGAATTTTGGAAATATCATGAAGCAAGCCAAGAAGATGCAGGAACGAATGGTCCGGCTTCAGGAGGAACTGGGACAAAAGACCGTCGAGGCTTCGGCCGGGGGCGGTATGGTCAGTGTGGTGGTCAACGGAAAATTTGAACTGCTGTCCCTGACGATCGAGCGTGAAGTGGTCAATCCCGAAGATGTCGATATGCTGCAGGACCTGATCATTGCTGCCGTGAATGAAGGGGTTCGCAAGGCCCAGGAGATGGCCGCAGCGGAGATGGCAAAGATCACCGGGGGGATGAACATCCCCGGTTTGACCTGAGAGGCCACGCTGTAATGTCCGGTTACGCCCTGCCTATTCAGCGTCTGATCAAGGAACTCAGCAGGTTCCCCGGCATCGGGGAAAAAACGGCGACCCGTCTGGCGACCTTCCTTATCCGCGCTTCCGTTGACGACGCGAAGCGTCTCGCTGAAAGTATCCTCGACGTAAAGGAGCGCATTCGTTTCTGCCGGGTCTGTTTTAACCTGACGGAAAGCGACATCTGCGACATCTGCCGGGATCCCTCCCGCGACAGGGGCACGCTCTGTATCGTTGAAGAGCCCGATGCCCTGGTCGCCATAGAGGAGTGTGGAACCTTTCGGGGTGTCTATCATGTCCTTCACGGGGCCCTTGCCCCCCTGGACGGTATCGGTCCGGAACACTTGAGACTGCAGGAAATGATGGATCGGATCAATCGAGACGGCGTGACGGAGATCATCCTTGCCATGAACCCGACCGTCCAGGGAGACGCGACGGCCCTGCTCATCACGAAGATGGTCGCCGGCTTGCATGTCAGGGTCACACGGATCGCCCAGGGCATCCCTGTGGGGGGCGATCTGCGCTACACCGACAAAATGACCCTCTCCAAGTCGCTGGAATTTCGACGGGGCATGTGACATTTCCCGCTCCGGAAACGAAAAGTGTAAATAGCTATTGACACCGGCGGCTCTTTGTACTATTAGCGCGTACGTTTGCTGCGCTTAAAAGGGGCTATGTACGCCGATTCCCCTGAAAGCGGAAGGAGAGGAGATAAAAGGCAATATTCCGGAATGGGTCCAACCTTACATAGTTCCACTATTCAAATCAATCTCATCAGGGAGTTATTCCAATGATAGAAGTGAGATGGCACGGCAGAGGCGGTCAGGGAGCGGTCACATCGGTGGAACTGCTGGCCCTGGCAGCCATCAATGAGGGAAAGTACGCTCAAGGGTTCCCGAGCTTCGGGCCGGAGAGGCGAGGGGCTCCGGTGGCTGCATTCAACCGGGTCGACGATCATCCGATCAAGGTCCGATCGGGCATCTACCACCCCGACGTGGTCGTCGTCCTCGACGAAAGCCTCATCACAATCGTCAATGTAACCGAGGGCCTGAAGCCCGAGGGCATCCTCATCGCCAATACCTCCAAAACGGCGAAGGAAGTCGGCAAGATCTTGAATTTCAAGGGAAAGATCGCCACCGTCGATGCGACGTCCATCGCCTGGAAGGAACTCGGCGTTCCGATCACCAACACGACCATGCTGGGGGCGCTGATCAAGGTCATCAAGGTGGTGAAAATGGACTCCATGAAAGGCCCTGTGGAACATCGATTCGGCAGGATCGCGAACAAGAACCTGGCCGCCATGAAAAAGGCCTACGAAGCGGTCAAGCTCAACTAAATGTGCAATGATGAAGGTCGAGGTATCAACATGACAGAAAAAAAATGGCCGGAAACATGGCAGGAGGTCAATCCGGGGTGCATCGTCTTTACGCCCGGAAGCGCCCGGTCCTATCTCACCGGAAGCTGGAGGGCGCAGAAACCGATCTGGGATAACACGAAATGCATCAAATGCGGGCTCTGCTATCTCTTCTGTCCCGAGGGATGCATCACGGAAGACGCGGAAGGGTATTTCTCGGCGGATCTGGATTACTGCAAGGGATGCGGCGTCTGTGCACACGAGTGCTGGCCCCGCGCGATCAAGATGGTGGAGGAGGGATAGGTCATGTCGAAGCGAATCGGTATGGAAATCGCCTTTGCGGCGGCGGAAACAGTCGCCCTCTGCCGGCCCGACGTAATAGCCGCCTACCCCATCACCCCCAATACGCATATCCCGGAACACCTGTCGGACATCGTCGCCGAAGGAAGGCTGGACGCCGAGTTCATCTGCGTGGAGTCGGAACATTCGGCTCTCAGCGCCTGCGCCGGCGCCGCCGGGGCGGGCGCCCGGGTCTTCACCGCCACCAGCTCCCAGGGACTGCTCTTCATGCAGGAGATCATGCCCATCGTCTCCGCCATGCGGCTTCCCGTCGTCATGGCCATCGGGAACCGGGCCCTTTCCGGTCCCATCAACATCTGGAACGACCACAGCGATATCATGGTCCAGAGGGACATGGGCTGGGTTTCCCTTTTTGCGGCCAACGGCCAGGAGACGGTGGACATGGTTGTCCAGGCCTTCAAGATCGGAGAACACCGGGACGTCATGCTGCCCGTCAACGTCAACCTGGACGGATTTCAACTGACCCACGTCGTGGAACCCATCTGGATGCCCGACCAGCGGGAGATCGATCGGTTCCTGCCTCCCTACGAACCGTTCGCCTCCCTCCATCCGGACCATCCCCTTTCCATGGGAACATTGGGAGTGCCCGAAATCTACAATGAAGTCATGATGGGCAGAAACGTTGCCCTTGTAAAATCCAAGAAGGTCATCCTCGATGTCTGGAAGGAATGGGAGGCCCTGTTCGGACGCAGGTACAAACCGATAGAATCCTACGAGGCCGAGGGGGCGGAGGTGTTGCTCCTCACCATGGGCTCTTTGAGCGAGACGGCGGAGGTCGCCATCGATGAGCTCCGCAGGGAAGGCGTTGCCGCCGGGCTGCTCAAGTTGAGACTGTGGAGGCCCTTTCCCTTCGAGGAATTGCGCGAGGCAGTCGAGGGGGTGAAGGTCGTTGCCGTCGCCGATCGGGCCTGCTCCATCGGAGGACCCGGGGGGCCGGTTTTCGCCGAGGTGCGGTCCGCTCTTTACGGTGAACCCGAGCGCCCCATTGTCGTAAACTTCATGATCGGCATCGGGGGCCGGGACGTGATGGTCGAGGATTTCAAAAATATGGTCAAAAAGGCCGCCAGGATGAAACATGTACCGGCGGAATGCGCATACGAAATATACGGGGTGAGAGGATCATGAGTACGGCAAGAAAACAGCCCATGGGAATCATCGAGAACTTCGATCTGTACGCGCCGAAGCTCGTCGACAAGGAAGAATTCTTCACGTCCGGCCACCGCGCCTGCCCGGGATGCGGCGAGGCGCTGGCCATCCGCCTGATGTGCAAGGCCCTGGGGAAAGACACGGTCATCGTCAACGCCACGGGCTGCATGGAGGTCATCTCCACCGTATACCCGACGACGGCCTGGAAACTGCCCTGGATTCACGTGGCCTTTCCCAACGCCGCCTCGGTGGGGGCGGGGGTCGAGGCAGGTCTGAAGGCCTTGCGGAGGAAGGGCCGGATACCGGACCGGCGGGTAAAGACGGTGGCCATCGGCGGCGACGGCGCCACCGTCGATATCGGATTGCAGGCCCTATCAGGGGCCATGGAGCGGGGGCACGACCTGCTCTATGTCTGCTTCGACAACGAAGCCTACATGAACACGGGCATCCAGAGATCCGGGGCTACGCCCTTCGGGGCTTCGACGACGACGGCTCCCGCCGGCGATGCGAGCTTCGGGAACAAGACCTGGAAGAAGAACGTGGCCGAGATCATGGTTGCCCACAACGTGCCTTACGTGGCAACGGCCTGCCACAGCTATCCCCTGGATTTCATGAACAAGGTGAAGAAGGCGAGAAAAGTGAAGGGGCCGAGCTATATCCATTGCCTGTCCGTTTGTCCCACAGGATGGCGGGTGCCTTCAGAGGTCTCCATGAAGATGGGGCGGCTGGCGGTTGAAACGGG
>JAFGIO010000119.1 GCA_016929555.1 Deltaproteobacteria bacterium
CCCCTTGATGTCAGAAATATATAATTTTGAGCAAAATCGGCATGAGTAATCAGACGGAAACGTGATATCTCTCATGATGTCAGAGAAAGCAGGTACAGGGATTTAAACGATTTGAATCGGCCTGCCGAGACCATGGGTTTGTAACGCCGGGCATGGCTTGGCGTGGGTTTTTCCATGTTTTGTTCCTGTATGATCTTGAGCTGTTGTTCTCTGATGATCCATGAGCGTGACTCGGAAGTGAATTGTATCGACGAAATTTTCATTTGAAAGGAGGTTTTCATTGGATCGGAGAACAAAGGAATTGGTGGTCGCCGAGCTCCACGACAAGTTGAAGAATGCGCGACTTGCAGTACTGGCCGCCTACAGCGGCCTGAACGTCGAGACGATGACATCCTTGCGCAATGTGCTGCGCCGTTCCGACACGGAGATTCGGGTTGTGAAAAATACGCTGCTGCGGATCGCCTCTGAGGACACCGACATCAAGGCATTGAAAGAACACATCAAAGGGCCGCTGGCCCTTGTCCTGGGTGGCGGCGACGTCGTCGAACCTTCGAAGGTACTGGTGGATTTTTCCAAGAAGAATCAGGATTTTCAGATCAGGGTCGGCATGCTCGACGGCAAACCTTTAAGCAGGGAGCAGCTGGCGGTGCTGGCCTCGCTTCCGGGAAGGGAAGTGCTGCTGGCAAAGCTGCTGTCCGTGATGGTCGGGGTTCAAACGTCGCTGGTTACCGTGCTGAGCGCGGTGCCCCGCAGCTTCGTTCAGGTCATTGCGGCCTATCGAGACAAAAAAGGATCACACAACTAAATTACATACAGGAAGGGATAACGGAAATGGCAGAGCATATCACAAAGGAAGATGTCATAAAATTTATCGAAGGAATGACGGTTCTCGAACTATCCGAATTGGTGAAGGAACTGGAGGAGCGGTTCGGGGTTTCCGCTGCGGCTCCCATGGCGGTGGCAGCGGTTGCAGCCGGTGGTGAGCAGGCGGCGCCGGCAGAGGAAAAAACGGAATTTGACGTCATCTTGACGGGTTTCGGCGACCAGAAGATTCAGGTGATCAAGGTCGTCAGGGCACTGACGGGTCTGGGCCTCAAGGAGGCCAAGGATCTGGTGGACGGTGTTCCCAAGCCGATCAAGGAAGGCGTCTCGAAGGATGAGGCGGCGGATATCCAGAAGAAAATCGAAGAAGTCGGTGGCGCCGTCGAGGTCAAGTGATACCCCCAAGGCATCGTTCATCTATCCATTTTCGGTATTTTGATTTGTCCCGGCTTGGGTCGGGGCAGTGGACGTAAACTGGATAGATCAGACTCGATTAGGATATTATGAGCAAATTCAGAAAAAATTTCGGCCGTATCAAAAAGATTGTGGACATACCCAACCTGATTGATATTCAACGGAGGTCCTATGAAAAGTTCCTTCAGATGGATGTCGAGACGGATAAAAGGGGTAATTTCGGCCTTCAAGGGGCCTTCAAGAGTGTATTTCCCGTGTCGGACTTTAGTTCGCGAGACAATTTCCCCGGGAAATGCTCTTTGGAATTCGTTAGTTACAAGATTGGAGATGTGCGATACGATATTAAGGAGTGCATTCAGAAAGGGATGACCTATGCGGCACCCCTGAAAATCGTCGTAAGGCTGGTTACTTTCGATACCGATCGCGGTTCTGAACAGAAACAGGTCCGGGATATCAAGGAGCAGGAGATCTATTTCGGTGAAATTCCCCTGATGACCGAGAATGGTACCTTCATCGTCAACGGCACCGAACGGGTCATCGTCAGCCAGCTGCACCGATCTCCGGGCATCTTCTTTGATCACGACAAAGGGAAGACCTTGGCTAGCGGCAAGTTGATCTATTCGGCAAGGATCATTCCGATCAGGGGATCCTGGCTGGATTTCGAATTCGATTCCAAGGATATCCTCTATGTCCGGATCGACAGACGTAGGAAGATGCCCGTAACCATCCTTCTGAAGGCCATGGGCAATTCGACGGAATCCATCCTTAATTATTTTTACAGTGTCCAAAGGGTTTTTCAGGAGCCGGAGGGTCAGTTCCATCTGGCCGTAGATGAGTCGTTGATCGGAGAAAAGGCACCGGAGGACATCAGGTCGCCAGTGGCGGAACCTGAATCGCATGCAGTCCTGCACGATGTGATACTGAAAAAGGGGCGGAAGTTTACCAAGCCCGTTCTCCGCAGGATGGCGGAACTCAGTATCGACAATGTGCAAGTAGGCGATGAGGAGATTGTGGGCAAGGTCCTCTCTGCCGATGTTCTCGATCCAGAAACGGGCGAGGTGCTCCTTCGCTGCAATACGGAATTGACGGCAGAAGGTGTGGACCTGCTTCATCAGAAGGGGATTCGTGAATTCAGGTATATCCATCTCGACGAGGATCTGGACAATGCCTCCATCCGGGACACCCTGCTTTTGGACCGAACGGAGACGATCGATGAAGCTGTTATTGAGATCTATAGACGACTCCGGCCGAGCAACCCTCCTAGTTTGGAGACAGCGACCAAGTTTTTCAACAGCCTCTTCTTCGACTCCGAAACCTACGATCTTTCGGATGTGGGAAGGGCGAAGATGAATTACAAGCTTCGACTCGATGTGCCCAACGATGTGACGGTGCTGCGTAACCTCGACATCTTGGCTACGGTTAAGTATCTGATTGATTTAAAAAACGGCATCGGTGAGACGAGCGTCGATGACATCGACCACTTAGGCAACCGCCGCGTCCGGTCCGTTGGGGAACTTATCGAGAACCAGTACAGAATCGGGCTGGTGAGAATGGAGCGGGCCATCAAGGAAAAGATGAGCCTCCAAGACATTGAAACCATGATGCCCCATGATCTAATCAATGCGAAGCCCGTATCGGCCGTCGTGAATGAATTCTTCGGCAGTTCCCAACTTTCCCAGTTCATGGATCAGACCAATCCCCTTTCGGAGATCACCCACAAACGGCGGCTTTCCGCTCTCGGTCCCGGGGGGCTGACCAGGGAAAGGGCTGGATTCGAAGTGCGGGACGTACATCCCACACACTACGGACGCATCTGTCCGGTGGAAACACCGGAAGGCCCCAATATCGGCCTGATCGTGTCTTTGAGCACCTATGCAAGGGTCAATGAATTCGGCTTCATTGAAACACCTTACCGTCTGGTGCAGGATGGAAGAGCTTTGGATCAGGTGAAATACCTGACGGCTATAGAGGAGGAGAACCTGGTCATCGCTCCAGCGGATTGTATGCTTGATCAGGAAGGGCGGTTCGCAGGAGAACTCATATCTACCCGGAAGGGAGACGATTTTCTTTTCGTAGCGCCCGAAGAAATCAACATGATGGATGTGTCCCCCAACCAACTTGTCAGTGTCGCGGCGACCCTGATCCCCTTTCTCGAGCACGACGATGCCAATCGAGCGTTAATGGGATCCAATATGCAGCGGCAGGCCGTGCCTCTTTTGAAACCGGAATCTCCCCTGGTAGGGACGGATATGGAACACGTCGTCGCAAAGGATTCGGGTGCCGTCATCATTGCCCGACGTTCGGGCATTGTGGAGAATGTCGATGCCGGCAGGATCGTGATCAAGTCCGAAGGTGCCGAAATGAACAGCCTTGACACGGGCGTGGACATTTATAACCTCATCAAGTATCAACGTTCGAATCAGGACACCTGTTTCAATCAAAAGCCGATCGTGGTCAAGGGGGATTGCGTTGCCGAGGGCGACATTATCGCCGATGGGCCTGCGACCGAAAACGGCGAGCTGGCTCTTGGCCGAAATGTTATGGTGGCCTTCATGTCCTGGGGAGGTTACAATTACGAAGATTCCATTCTCGTTAGTGAAAGGATCATCAAGGACGACATCTATACCTCCATTCATATCGAGGAATTCGAAACCATAGCCCGGGACACGAAACTGGGTAAAGAGGAAATCACCCGGGACATTCCCAACGTGGGAGAGGAAGCACTGCGAAACCTCGACGAGAGCGGTATTGTGCGTATGGGGGTCTCGGTAAAACCGGGGGACATTCTCGTTGGCAAGATTACGCCTAAGGGTGAAACGCAGTTGTCGCCGGAAGAAAAATTGCTTCGTGCCATCTTCGGTGAGAAGGCAAGCGACGTCCGCGACACCTCGCTTCGAGTGCCACCGGGTGTCGAAGGGACGGTCATTGATGCCAAGATATTCACGCGCAAGGGACAAGAGAGGGATCGCCGTTCTCAGGCGATCGAAGACGAGGCTTCCAGGACCCTCAACAAGGATCGTGAAGACGAGGTGCGCATCATTACGGGAAGTGTAAAGAGCACGATTGCCGAAATGCTGGTGGGAAAGAAATCGGCAGGCAAGATCGTCGATCCGAAGAAAAAGAAGATCGCTTTGAAAAAAGGGGAAATCATTACCGCTGAAATCCTGGAAAGAATTCCTTTCGAGCTCTGGAAAGAGATCTCTCTTGAGACGGAAGAGGCTGCGGAGGAGAGGATCAGCAGTCTATTATCGAACCTCCGCAGGAAGATTGAGTACGTTCATGCATTCTTTGAGGAGAAGAAAGAGAAACTCAAGGCCGGTGATGAGCTTCCGCCCGGAGTCATCAAGATGGTCAAGGTCTATATCGCCATCAAGCGAAAGCTGTCCGTCGGCGACAAGATGGCGGGAAGGCATGGCAACAAAGGGGTTCTTTCCAGGATTCTTCCTGAGGAGGATATGCCCTATTTTTCCGATGGGACCCCCGTTGACATTGTTTTGAACCCCCTGGGGGTTCCCTCCCGCATGAACGTGGGGCAGGTGCTCGAGACCCATCTCGGATGGGCTGCCCGTGGCATCGGTGAGAAGATCAATCAGCTTCTTGAAAGGCAGTGTAACACAGAGATCCTCAAAAAGGAGATCAAAACTGTCTATTCTTCCCCCGAATTCGACCGGTTCGTCGATGGGGCTACGGATGAGGAGATCAGAAGTTTTATCCGCCGCCTTACGAAGGGAATCCCCGTCGCAACCCCTGTCTTCGACGGCGCCAATGAGTCGCAGATCAAGGAGATGCTTGCAATGGCACGCCTCCCTGAGACGGGACAGACCATTCTATATGACGGACGAACCGGCGAACCCTTCGATAAGGAAGTGACGGTTGGCATAATCTACATGCTAAAGCTTCACCACCTCGTAGACAATAAGATCCATGCCAGATCCATCGGTCCCTATTCATTGGTCACGCAGCAGCCCCTGGGCGGTAAGGCCCAGTTCGGCGGGCAGAGGCTCGGGGAAATGGAGGTATGGGCCATGGAGGCCTACGGCGCCGCCTATGCCCTGCAGGAGTTTCTCACCGTCAAGTCCGATGACGTGTCGGGCAGAACCCGTATTTACGAGGCGATCGTGAAGGACGAACATATTTCCGAACCGGGACTTCCCGAGTCCTTTAACGTTCTCATCAAGGAACTTCAGAGTCTTGCCCTCGATGTAGAGTTGGTTGAAGAAGATTAACCAGGAGATAGAATCCGTGGAAGATGTATTCAGTTATTTCGAAAAGCCGAAAGATCCGGTCCGGTTCAACGCCATAAAAATGTCCATTGCCTCTCCGGAGAAAATTCTTTCCTGGTCCCATGGCGAGGTCAAAAAGCCCGAGACGATCAATTACCGGACCTTCAAGCCGGAACGTGACGGCCTTTTCTGCGCCAAGATCTTTGGTCCTGTGAAGGATTACGAGTGTCTCTGCGGCCGTTACAAGCGAATGAAACACCGCGGCGTCGTTTGTGAGAAGTGTGGTGTTGAGGTCATCCAGTCGAAGGTTCGAAGGGAAAGAATGGGCCACATCACCCTGGCAACGCCGGTAGCCCATATATGGTTTCTCAAAAGTCTGCCCAGCCGCATCGGCAATGTGCTGGATCTGACCCTCAAGGAGCTGGAGAAGGTTCTCTATTTCGAGTCATGGATCGTCTTGGATCCCAAGAACACACCTCTACGAGTCAAAGAACTCCTTTCCGAAGAGGAATGCAGCGATCTGATGGAGCAATATGGTTCCGATGCCTTCGAAGTCGGCATTGGGGCGGAGGCGATCCGCAAGCTTCTTCAGAAGGTTAATCTGGAAAAACTTTACGATGAACTTCGGCTGGAACTGGATACGGCCGCTTCCGATACCAAACGGAAGAAACTGATCAAGCGTCTTAAGGTGATGGAAGCCTTGAGGAAATCGGGGAATAAGCCTGAATGGATGATTCTGACGGTACTACCGGTGATTCCGCCTGATCTTCGCCCCCTGGTTCCCCTGGACGGAGGCCGCTTCGCCACTTCGGACCTCAATGACCTCTACCGGCGGGTGATCAACCGGAACAACCGTTTGAAGCGCCTTCAGGAGTTGAATGCGCCGGAAATCATCATCCGAAATGAAAAGAGGATGCTTCAGGAAGCTGTGGATGTGCTGTTCGACAACGGAAGAAGGGGCAGAGCCATTACCGGTTCCAACAAGCGACCCCTGCGATCGCTTTCCGATATGCTGAAAGGGAAACAGGGAAGATTCAGGCAAAACCTTCTGGGCAAGCGTGTCGATTACTCGGGTCGATCCGTCATCACCGTGGGTCCGGACCTGAGGTTGCACCAGTGCGGCCTTCCCAAAAAAATGGCTTTGGAGCTCTTCAAACCTTTTGTGTACAATCGACTTCTCGACAGGGGCTACGTGACCACCGTGAAAAGCGCCAAGAAACTGGTCGAACGGGAAACGGCGGAAGTTTGGGACGCCCTGGACGAAGTCGTGAGGGAATATCCCATCATCTTGAACCGGGCGCCCACTTTGCATAGACTGGGTATGCAGGCTTTTGAGCCCGTGCTCATCGAGGGGAAGGCCATCCAACTCCACCCGCTGGTCTGTACGGCCTTTAACGCCGATTTCGACGGTGACCAGATGGCCGTGCACATCCCCCTATCCATTGAAGCGCAGGCTGAGGCCAGAATTCTGATGATGTCGACGAACAACATCCTCTCGCCGGCGCACGGCAAGCCCATCATCATTCCCAGCCAGGACATCGTCCTCGGTCTCTATTACCTGACCCGAGACAAGAATGCGGTCACCGGGGAGGGGATGTGCTTCTCCGGACCCGAGGAGGTTATCTGCGCCCTTGACGCCCACCAGGTGGATCTTCAAGCACGAATAAAAGTCCGCATCGACGGCCAAATGAGAGAAACAACGGCCGGCAGGGTTGTCCTGTACGGGGTAATACCGGAGGCCATCTCCTTTGATTATATCAACAAGGTCATGAACAAGAAGGAACTGGCAAATCTTATCGACTACTGCTATCGCTCTTGCGGCAACAAGACCACCGTGCTTCTGGCGGACCGTTTGAAGGACTTGGGCTTCAAATATGCGACGGCTGCCGGCGTGTCCATTGCCGTTCATGACATGCTGATTCCTGAAGACAAGAAGGAAATCGTTGCCAAAGCCGACCGGGACGTGCTGAAGATTCAGAAGCAGTACATGGACGGTCTGATCACGGAAGGCGAGCGCTACAACAAAGTCATCGATATCTGGGCACAGGCCACGGAAAGAATCGCTGATAAGATGCTGAGCGGCATCGGTACGCAGGAGGTTGCCGACCAAGACGGCGTGAAGGGAAAGGAAGAAAGCTTCAATCCCATCTTCATGATGGCCGATTCCGGCGCCAGGGGAAGCGCCGTACAGATACGCCAGCTGGCGGGAATGAGAGGGCTTATGGCCAAGCCCTCGGGGGAGATCATCGAAACCCCGATTACGGCCAATTTCCGGGAGGGTCTTACGGTGCTGCAGTACTTCATTTCCACGCACGGTGCCCGGAAGGGTCTTGCCGATACGGCCCTCAAGACGGCCAACTCTGGCTATCTAACCCGGAGGCTCGTCGATGTAGCCCAAGATTGCATTATCAGCGAACAGGATTGTGGAACCGTCGATGGTATCGACGTCTTGCCGCTGATGGAAGGTGGCGAGATCATCGAGACGGCTGGGGAGCGTGTTCTGGGAAGGGTTGCCCTGGAGGATGTGAAGGACCCTTTCACCGGTGAGATTCTGGTCAGGGCGAACGAGGATATCGATGAATTCCTTGCCGATAGGATTGAAAGGGCCGGTATAGAAAAGGTACGCATCCGATCATGCCTGACCTGCAAGTCCAAACACGGCATCTGCGCCAAATGCTACGGACGCGATCTTGCCCACGGGCATCTCGTCAATATCGGAGAGGCCGTCGGCATCATCGCCGCCCAATCCATTGGAGAACCAGGCACACAGCTTACCATGAGAACCTTCCACATCGGCGGAACGGCGAAATTTGAAGAGCACTCTACCCTCGAGGCGCGGCACGAAGGCACGATACAGTTCGTGAATCTCAACACGGTTCGCAGCACGGGCGCGGGGGACCTCGTCGTTATGAACCGGAACGGCGAAGTGCATGTCCTGGATGAACAGGCCCGTTCTCGCGGTCGCTATCCGGTTCCCTATGGAGCGCATCTAAAGGTTGAGGACGGCAAAGTCGTCAAGAGGGGCGATCTGATCGCGGAATGGGATCCTTTCTCCATTCCGATACTTGCAGAGGTGGACGGTACGGTTAAGTTCGGGGACATCATCGAGGGTAAAACCATGCAGGAGCAGGTCGATGAGGTTACCGGTCTGTCCCGGAAAGTAATCGTTGAATTCAGAAGTGCCGATCTGCGTCCGCGTGTTTCCATCAAGGATAAAAAGGGGAAGACGGCCAAGGTTTCCGGTACCAACACGGTAGCAAGACATCTGCTGCCTGTGGGCGCCAACATTGTCGTTTCAGAGGGGGATCCCGTCAGCGCCGGTGACATTATGGCCAAAATTCCCCGGGAAACCACGAAAACAAAAGACATTACAGGCGGTCTCCCCCGTGTGGCCGAACTTTTCGAGGCGAGAAAGCCCAAGGAGTTCGCCGTTATCAGCGAGATCGATGGAATCGTTTCCTACGGCAAGGATGCCAAAGGCAAGCGTAAGGTCATCATCACACCTGACGTGGGAGACGAAAAAGAGTATCTCATTCCCAAGGGGAAACACGTGAGTGTTCAGGAGGGTGACCGGGTTAACGAGGGGGAACCGCTGATGGATGGGATCAACAATCCCCATGACCTTTTGATGATCAAGGGAGAGAAGGAACTGGCACGTTATCTTGTCGATCAAGTCCAGGAGGTCTATCGGCTCCAGGGTGTCAAGATCAATGACAAGCATATGGAAGTCATTGTGCGACAAATGCTGCGCAGGGTAAAAGTCACCGAGCCGGGCGATACTTCCTTCATCGCCGATGAGCAGGTCGAGCGTTACCGGTTCCAGGAAGAGAATGAACGGGTAACGGCCAAAGGAGGAAAACCGGCCATCGGCAAACCCCTACTTCTGGGGATCACAAAGGCTTCTCTGTCCACACAGAGTTTCATTTCGGCGGCTTCGTTTCAGGAAACAACGCGAGTTCTCACGGAGGCCGCCCTTTCCGGAAAAGTGGATTATCTCAAGGGGCTCAAGGAGAACGTCATCATGGGTAGACTGATCCCGGCCGGGACGGGTCTTGCCGTATACAGAAAGCTGGGTATCAAGATTGAAGGCGAGCCGGAAGACATGATTGAAAATCAAGGTGAAGATGTCGCGGAAAATGAGAAAATGCTTGACATAGAGGCTGTAAATTGATAGCAACTACAGCTTTAATGCTGCAGCACGGCTTACCGTAGCGTAAACTTCGGGAGGTACAATGCCTACGATCAATCAGTTGGTTCGCAAGGGGCGCGCCAGGATACAGAAAAAAGCCACCACGCCGGCCCTGGCGGGATCCCCTCAGCGGCGGGGAGTTTGTGTGAGGGTTTATACATCGACACCCAAGAAACCGAATTCCGCGCTTCGGAAGGTCGCCAGGGTTCGCTTGACCAGTGGATACGAGGTCACCTCATACATTCCGGGTGTGGGACATAACCTTCAGGAACATTCGGTTGTCCTCGTGAGGGGCGGCAGGGTCAAGGATCTTCCCGGCGTGCGCTATCATATTATTCGGGGTACGCTTGATGCGGTAGGTGTTTCAGATCGTAAACAGGGAAGATCGAAGTATGGAGCCAAAAAGCCGGGTTAATCGGGGGCGGGATCTATCATGCCGAGAAGACGAGAAGTAGCCAAAAGAGAGGTCCTGCCGGACCCGAAGTACAATAACAAGCTGGTGGCGAAATTTATCAACAACCTCATGAAGAGGGGAAAAAAGAGCGTCGCCGAATCGATACTCTACGGTGCCCTCGACATAATCGAAAAGCGGGCCAAAGAACCGCCTGTGGAAATTTTCGAAAAGGCCGTTGGCAACGTGAAGCCCTTGATCGAAGTCAAATCGAGACGGGTGGGAGGTTCCACCTATCAGGTTCCGACGGAGGTCATGCCTTCCCGGAGGGTAGCATTGGCGATTCGCTGGTTGATCACAAATGCAAGAGAACGTGCCGAAAAAACCATGAGAGAAAAGCTGGCCGCGGAGCTGCTCGATGCAGCCAACAATCGGGGCGCCGCCATCAAGAAACGGGAGAGCGTCCATAAAATGGCCGAGGCGAACAAGGCTTTCGCTCACTATCGGTTCTGAATCGTTTCTGTAAATTCAGGTAACTGCTTTGGCACGTGCTGTTCCTTTACATAACGTCCGTAATATCGGTATCATGGCTCACATCGATGCCGGTAAGACGACGACGACAGAACGGATTCTTTATTACACGAGGGAATCCTATAAAATGGGCGACGTCGATACCGGCACGGCCACCATGGACTGGATGGAGCAGGAGCAGGAAAGAGGGATTACCATTACCGCTGCGGCGACAACCTGTACATGGAGAGATCACCGCATCAACATCATCGACACGCCCGGTCATGTGGATTTCACGATAGAAGTCGAACGTTCTTTGAGAATTTTAGATGGTGCGATCGCCCTGTTGTGTGCGGTGGGTGGTGTGGAGCCACAGTCGGAAGCCGTCTGGAGGCAAGCGGATCGGTATGGTGTTCCCCGGATCGTTTTCATCAACAAGATGGACCGCACAGGCGCCGATTTCGAAAAGGTTCTGATGGCCGTCAGGGAAAGACTGGGAGCGAATCCCCTGGCTATGCAAATTCCCATTGGAGCCGAGGATCGATTCCGGGGTGTTGTGGATCTCCTGAGAATGGAAGCCATCACATTCGAAGATGGTTCTCTCGGCGAGCGGTACTCCGCCGGTGAGATACCCGATGAGCTCCTGGAAGAGGCCCAACGGCAGCGGAACGGCATGATCGAATGCCTCGCCGATTTCGATGATTTCCTGATGAGGAAATACCTCAATGAAGAGTCAATCTCCCGGCAGGAAATTGTGGAGGCTGTTCGAGCGGCGACCCTTTCCCTGAAGGTTGTTCCCGTTTTTTGCGGCACCGCCTTTCGGAACAAGGGTATCCAAATGTTGCTGGACGGCGTTGTGGATTATCTGCCGTCACCATTGGATATGCCGCCTGTTGCGGGAGAGGACGGCAAAGGACGACCCGTCCGGCGGGAGGTTTCTGATGAGGCTCCCTTCTCGGCCCTGGCCTTCAAGATCATGACCGATGCCTTCGTAGGGCAGTTGACATATCTTCGAGTTTACTCCGGCACGCTCAATTCGGGAAGCTACATACTCAACGCGTCCAAAGGGCGGAAGGAGAGGATAGGGCGACTCCTGAAGATGCACGCCAACCGCAGGGAGGAGATCAAGGAGATCCGGACCGGTGATATCGTAGCGGCCGTAGGGTTAAATACAACGACTACGGGTGACACCCTTTGTGATCCCGACCATCCGATTATTCTGGAGACCTTCGAGTTTCCGGAACCGGTCATTGCCATTGCCATCGAGCCGAAAACGAGGGCCGACGAGGAAAAACTTGATCTGGCCCTTGGGAAAATATCCCGGGAAGACCCTTCCTTCCGGGTCAAAATGGAAGGGGAAACGGGTCAGCGGTTGATTTCGGGAATGGGGGAGTTGCACCTCGAGATCATCGTGGACAGGCTTTCAAGGGAATTCGGACTGGGAGCGAATATCGGTCAGCCGCAGGTCGCCTACAAGGAAACCATCCGGAAAGCGGTCCGATCCGAGGGAAAGTACGTCAAGCAATCGGGGGGCCGGGGACAGTACGGCCATGTTTGGCTGGAGATCGAGCCCAATGAGCCGGGGCGGGGGTTCGAATTCAGGGACCGTACGACGGGCGGTGTCGTGCCGAAGGAATATATGACGGCCGTGGGCAAGGGGATCGTCGAAGCCATGGAAGAAGGTGTCCTGGCGGGTTACCCGGTCGTCGATGTGATCGTAAATGTTGTGGACGGTTCCTATCATGAAGTGGATTCGTCGGACTTGGCCTTCAAGATCGCCGCTTCCATAGGATTCAAAAATGGAGCGAAGAGGGCCCATCCTGTGCTGCTCGAACCCATCATGTCCGTAGAAGTTGTTGTTCCCAAGGAATATCTGGGTGATGTGATCGGCAATCTGACGGCGAGACGGGGCAAGATCGTCAGTATCGAATCGAGGCCCGCGTTGGAAGCCATTAATGCTGAGGTGCCGCTGGCGGAGATGTTCGGCTATGCCACCGATCTCCGATCGAAGACCCAGGGCCGGGCAACCTTTACCATGCATTTACTCAATTATCATGCCGTATCGGAAGGTTTGGCTAAGGATATTATTGAAAAGAGGAATCCAAACAAAAAGGCCTGAAACTCATAGAAAAAATGAACCATTCAAAGTTGAAGGAGGTACGTAGAGATGGCTAAGAAAAAATTTGAGAGG
The DNA here is from genome assembly GCA_016929555.1 of Deltaproteobacteria bacterium. Classification (GTDB taxonomy): domain Bacteria; phylum Desulfobacterota; class Syntrophia; order Syntrophales; family JAFGIO01; genus JAFGIO01. The sequence continues at coordinate 12,741 of JAFGIO010000119.1, forward strand.
ACGAAGCCGCATCTAAATATCGGAACCATTGGGCATGTGGATCATGGTAAGACGACCTTGACTGCAGCCATTACTAAGCACCTGTCCAAAAAGGGAATGGCCGAGTTTCGGCCCTTTGATTCCATCGATAATGCCCCCGAGGAAAAGGAAAGAGGCGTGACCATCAATATCGCCCATGTGGAATACGAGACCGCAAAACGGCATTATGCCCATGTCGACTGTCCCGGTCACGCAGACTACATCAAGAACATGATTTCCGG
>JAFGIO010000120.1 GCA_016929555.1 Deltaproteobacteria bacterium
GCGGAAGCGGTGGGACTCGGCCGCGTGGCCCTCAAGCGCGCAGCGCAATACGCCAGGGAGAGAATCGTTTTTGGGCGTCCCATCGGCCAGAACCAGGGAATTCAGCATCCCCTCGCCGAATGCTGGATGGAGATCGAGGCGGCAAATCTCATGGTGTTTCACGCCGCCGCGAAGTACGACAGCGGTCAGTCCTGCGGTGTCGAAGCGAATGCCGCCAAGTACCTCGCCGGAGAGGCCGGCTTCAAGGCATGCCAGACGGCCGTGATGACGCACGGCGGATACGGCTATGCGAGGGAATACCACGTGGAGCGATATCTGCGCGAGATCTTGATTCCGCGTATCGCGCCGATCAGCCCGCAGCTCATCCTTTGCTTCATCGCCGAAAAGGTGCTCGGTCTGCCGAAATCGTATTAGCAACGAAACGATGCTTTGCCTTCAAGGATATGTGAGATCAGGGAAACGTTCGGCTATTGGGTGATTTTATTCCTTGCACTTTGGGCCGCTGGCCGATATAGAATTCCTGTTTTCAATTGCCTGAACCCCCGTGCCAAGGGGGTTCGTGGGTGTGAAGAGGTCTTTACCGGAAAGGAGGATTTTCATGGCTCGCTACGATGTTGTCGTCATCGGCGCCGGGAACGGCGGGCTCACGGCAGCGGCGACACTGGCCAAGGCCGGGAGGAGCGTGCTTCTGCTGGAGCGGCACAACATCCCCGGCGGTTGCGCGACGAGTTTCTGCCGGGGCAGGTTCGAATTCGAGGTCGCCCTGCATCAACTCAGCGGCATGGGTTCCGATGCAATGGCCGGACCCCTGCGGGGAACCCTTCGCGATCTCGGGGTCTTGGACAAGGTCGAGTTCGTCCAGATGGATACGCTCTACAGAACGGTCTACCTCGACGCCGTCGATATCACCCTGTCGGCGGACTGGGCGAAGATGGTGACCCAACTGCAGGACCGTTTTCCCAAGGAGAAGGAGGGGATCGGGAAATTCTTCGATCTGGTCCACAACTTCTGCCTGCAGATGATCTCCGGCGTCTTCATGGGTGACCCGGCGATCTCCAGGGAGAAATATCCCCTCTATTTCAAGTACGCTTTCAAGAGTTCCCAGGAGGTCATGGACGAGTTCCTCGTCGATCCCGTGCTGAAGGCCGTCATCGCCACCTACTGGGGATATATGGGGCTGCCGCCCAGTCAGCTCGCCTTCATGCACCTGGCCATCCTGCTGTTCGCCTATACCCAGTTCAAGCCCTTCCACATCAAGGGCAGCTCACAGGCCCTCTCCAATGCCATCGCCGAGATCTTTCTGGAGAACGGAGGCGAGATCCGCTTCAACTGCGCCGCGAAACGGATCCTCGTCCGCGACGGAAAGGTCACCGGGGTCGAGACGGAAGAGGGCGACCGGATCGACACGGATTACGTCGTTTCCAACGCCAGCCTCATCGCCACCTATGCGGAGCTCATCGGCGCCGAAAACGTGCCCGCCGAGCAGTTCAGGATGATGAGCGGTTCCACCGTGGGCACCTCCGCCTTCGTCATCTTCACCGGCCTCGACTGCAAGCCCGCCGATTTGGGGATCATGGAAACGACGAACTTTATCAGCGCCACCATCGATCTGGACCTCGCCTTCGCCAGGACAAAAACGCTGGATCCCCCCTTGACGATGCTGCTGTCTTGCTACGACGTCACCGATCGTGACTTCTCGCCCCCCGGCACCTGCCAGACGGCCATCGTGACGGGACAGTACGCCGAACCCTGGCTGTCCGTGCCTCCTTCGCAGTACGCCGACACGAAGTACCGCTATGCCGAGCAGATGCTCGCACTCGTCGAGCGGGTCTTCCCAGGCTATAGGGACCGTGTCGAAGAGATGGAGGTGGCGACGCCGATCACCCACATGAGGTATCTCGGGCATCCCGGCGGCGCCATCTACGGCTTCAACCAGTACACGAAGGACTCCAGGTTCTTCGTGCCGCCGACTTCCCCCATCCAGGGGCTCGTATTCGCGGGGGCCTGGGTGGCCGGCGGCGGATACCAGCCGACGCTCATGTCGGGCGGGTCCGCGGCGCGGGCGGTTCTGAAGTCTGTGCGGAACAGATAAGGGGGCACGACATGGATAGATACGCATTCAAAAAGGACATGGACGGATACACCGATCTCGAGAGGGAGGCCGAGATCTGCCGGAAATACGGCATCGATTATCGGATAGAGAAGGGCGCCGTGGCCCGGATCATGGAAAGGTTCCATCCGGCGAAAATAGAGCTCGACCTATCTGAAATCATCCAGGAGACCGCCTCCTCAAAGACGCTCCGGCTGGTTTCACGGGATGGCTACCTGCCGCCTTTCCAGGCCGGCCAGTATCTCAGCCTCGCCGTGGAGATCGACGGCGTCAGGACGAGCCGGCCCTACAGCATCTCTTCGGCGCCTCACCAGACGGGTTTCTACGATATCACCATCCGGAGAAAGGACGAGGGTTTCGTTTCTTCCTACCTGCTGGATCGGACCAGGGTGGGAGACCGGTTCGAGGCCCGTTCGCCGGAGGGACACTTCCACTACAATCCCCTATTTCACGGGAATGACTTGGTCTTTCTCGCCGGAGGGAGCGGGATCACCCCGTTCATGAGCATGATCCGGGAGGTGACGGACCGCGGCCTGGACAGAAAGATTCACCTTATCTACGGCAGCGATCTCCAAAGCGACGTCATCTTCCACAGGGAACTGAAGGCGAGGGCCAAAAACCACGAGAACTTCAGGTATTCCCTCGTGATCTCCAGTCCCACGAAGGGATACAGGGGTCTTAAGGGATTCATCACGTCACGGCTCATCGGCAGGCTCGTCGGCGATGTGAAGGGGAAGATGTTCTATATCTGCGGTCCCGAACAGATGTACCGGTTCTGCCTGCCCGAATTGGAGAAGCTCGGGCTTCCCCGGAGGAAGATCCGCAGGGAGGTATACGGTCCGCCCGACGATGTGACGAAAGATGCCGGCTGGCCCGCGCAGGTCGGAGCCGCCCGGAGTTTCGATGTCCGGATCCGCGGCCGCAGGACCATAAAAGCCGTCGCATCGGAACCGCTGCTGGTGGCCTTCGAACGCCACGGCATCGCCGTGCCCTCGTCCTGCCGATCGGGCGAGTGCAGTCTCTGCCGGGTCAAGCTCCTGGCGGGCCGGGTCTTCCAGCCCCAAGGGGTGATTCTGCGGAAATCGGACGCCCGGTTCGGCTATATCCATTCCTGCATGGCTTATCCCCTGGAGGATCTTGAAATTCTTCTATGAGTTTGTCCATTGACCCTCTCCCGCAATGGGGGGAGAGGGTCAATGGCAGGGGTGTTTTTTGTTCATCCGATTTTAGTGCGTACTTTTGATTTGATGGTCTGGTTGAAAGGGGCCTTGTCTGGGCTACATCTGCAAGTCCCTGCTGGCGCTTGCTGGAGAAGAGTGAAGATTATGGGAAGAAGATTCGTTTTTTATTGGCTAAACATATGCAGACAATATTTCTTTTAAGAGTTCTCTCGATGGGATACAGCTATGCAGCTTTAATTGCCCGTTTACCACCAGTGCCGGAACATACATGTTCGACGATTTCAGCCAGCCATAACTCAAAACATGACAGCCGGGACAATAACCATATATACATCTCACGGCCACACGATGATCCATCAGTTTATTAGAATCCTTGACTTTCTCTAGGCTGTAATTCAATCCCAGCTCTCTTGCGGTTTCATCAACCAAATCGCAATAAGCGTCAATTCTTGCACATTCAGAAGCAAGAATTATAATTTTGAGCATATCGTCTATTTCTTCATCTTCTGTCTGCGTCGATGTGACCGGTATCCATAAAGCACCTTTTAACTCGAGTGTCAAGTTGGGATAGAGGAACGAAAGAGCCCTCAACCCCGATCATCGGAAAAATCATCCTCCAAATACTGCGGTTTTCAAACCGAAAGAAGGCATCTTGCCCGATAAGCAGGAGCCTGGACCTGTATTTGCAGGGGCGGGGTTAAACTCATAGCCCCGCCAGTGCTTCCTCGTATTTCGCCACACATATGACCAGGACCACCGTCATCATAGGCCTTTCAGCACGTCTTCCCAATCCCGAACGACTTCCGCGTCATCTGTCCCGTCAAAACTGAAGGCAAGAGGCTTATAGGACTTCGCGGATTCTATTATTTCGGGTCTTCCCACGACGGCTTTGATCCTCATCTTCTGTTCCGCCATATCTTCGAATACTTTTCCTCGACGCCAAGATAGTACCGGCGCTGCGGGGAACCTGTTCTCACTCAGCCATGATTTAAGTGCTCTCACACTCCTGCGACCCGTTTGGAGATAAATTACCGAATGCTTTCTTCTTATTGTTCTTACTGCCCTTGTACTTCCCGACTTTGCCTTCTCGATGTAGGGCTTCTCAAATAGACTGCCTTCGACATCGATGAAGATCATCGGCGTCGTTCTTCTCAGCGTAAGGAGTAAGCCTTCGTCTTCATCGCTGCCAGATCTCACACGTATCTTATAAAGGCCTATGCTGGGCGGGACGAACCTCTTCAATGCAACGCCGTCACCACCGGAGAGGTTTTTCCCGATTGACTTCCCGTCGATAAAGAATTCGACCAACTCACCACCCCTGACGAAGAAAATTCCTTTTGTCTCCGCGCTGAGTATGACTTCCCGATTTTCCGGAGATACCGTGTCGCGAACGAAGACCTCTGCCGGTGCCGGAGACGGAAACACGCCAACGGCCGCAGAAAGGAAGACGAGAAATGATAGCATTCTCATGGAATATGCACCGGATCCCCGGTCCTCTGAAGGATGTGCCCCGGGACAGCGAATCCGACCGCGACGTGCCCGCCTGATTGTTGATCCCATAGAAATCGCCCTGCCTCGGTCGGAGACGTTGATGACGTGGATTTATGACATAGCAGC
>JAFGIO010000121.1 GCA_016929555.1 Deltaproteobacteria bacterium
TAGCCCGCCACGAAATAGGAGCCCCCGATCTTCAGATCGGTGGCCGCTGCGGGCATGCTGAAGGCCGCGATGAGCCCCAGCGTCAATAATACAATCCAAAACTTCTTCATTCTTTTCCTCCTGATTTTGTTTTGCACTTCGATCCCCTCCGGGCATTGTCGAGGGGACCCTATTTTGTTGTTCATAATTCATTAAGCAACAACGATTCACAACGAAACCATTTCAAACCTAATTTTTCACTCTTCCCGGCATCACCTCGCTTTCCTCAGTCGGGGTTCCTCTCCGAGGGGACCCCTGTTTACGCGGCACTATGAGCAACAAATGTACCATTCCTGTTCCTTCCGGCCAAATGATGGAGATAGCCGTTGCATATCGGCAGGTTGTGGGAGTACGGTTTCGGGAACGCTGCGGAATGAAGGGAGTCGATGTTGTCACGGGCCGCCGCGATGTGTGTCCCGATTGACACACATTGGCGGCCGGCCTTGTTTTTTTACAACGGTTCGTTCCCCTCGGCGCAGCACTCCACCTGTGCAATGCGGCATGACGGAGCCCTTTTGCCGAAAAAATCGCTTGACATTACGGGATAATTGATATAGTTGATCGCGCTGATGTATTGATCAAATTTCATAATCGTTTCTGCATTTTCCCTGCAGGAAACCCCCGAGACGGACAGGGATTTATCGCAAAATAAGGATTGCGCAACATCATTCCATAAATCAACAGAAAAGAAAAAAAGGGAGGTAATTTCAACGATGGCAGAGGATAAGGTTCAATTGAAAGAAGTATACCCGGTACCCGAGAATCTCAAAAAGACGGCCTGGATCGCGGGCAGAGAAGCCTATGACAAGATCTACAAGCGTTCCGTCGACGATCCCGATGGTTTCTGGGCGGAGATTGCCACGGAGTACGTGGAGTGGTTCAAGAAGTGGGACAAGGTCATCGATTACAACTTCGACATCCGCAAGGGTCCCATCTACGTGAAGTTCTTCGAGGGCGGCAAGCTGAACGTATCTTACAACTGCCTGGACAAGCAACTGAAGACCCGGGGGGACAAGATCGCCATCCAGTGGGAGGGAAACGAGCCCGGTGAAGACAGGGCCTATACCTACAAGCAGCTCCATACGGAAGTCTGCAAGTTCGCCAACGTCCTGAAGTCTCTGGGCGTGAAGAAGGGCGACAGGGTTTGCTTCTACCTGCCCATGATCTCGGAGCTGGCCATCGGAATGCTGGCCTGCACCCGCATCGGCGCCATCCACAGCATCGTTTTCGGCGGATTCAGCGCCGACTCGCTGCGCGACAGGATTCAGGATTCCGAGGTAAAGGTGACGGTCACCTGCGACGGCAGCTTCCGGGGCGCCAAGGCCGTTCCCCAAAAGGCGTCGGCCGACGAGGCCCTCAAGGATTGTCCCTCCGTCGAGAAGCTGATCGTCGTGCGGCGCGTGGGCGACAAGGTCAAGTGCGACTGGATGAAGGGAAGGGACCTCTGGTGGGATGAGGAGATGGCCAAGGCGAGCGCCGTCTGCGAACCCGAGTGGATGGATGCGGAAGATCCCCTCTTTATCCTTTACACCTCCGGCTCGACGGGAAAACCGAAGGGCGTCATGCACACGACGGGCGGATTCCTGGTCTTCGTAGCCTACACCCACAAGATGATCTTCGACTATCATGAAAACGACATCTACTGGTGCACCGCCGACATCGGCTGGGTGACGGGCCACAGTTACATCATTTACGGACCGCTCTGCAACGGCGCCACCTCCATCATGTTCGAGGGCGTTCCCACCTATCCCGATGTGAGCCGTTTCTGGAAAGTTGTCGAGAAATACAAGGTAAACATCATCTACACGGCCCCTACGGCCATCCGGGCCATCGCAAAGGAAGGCAACGAGTGGGTCGACAAGGCGGATATCTCCAGCCTGCGCATCCTGGGAACGGTGGGCGAGCCCATCAATCCCGAGGCCTGGAACTGGTACTTCAATGTGGTCGGCAAGGGCCGCTGCCCCATCGTCGATACCTGGTGGCAGACCGAGACGGGCGGCATCCTCATCACCCCGCTGCCCGGCGCCATCGACATCAAACCCGGCATGGCCACGCTGCCCTACCCGGGCGTCCTGCCCTGCCTGGTCGATGACGAGGGGAAGGAGATCACCGAGACGGTCGCCAGCGGCGCCCTCTGCATCAAGAGGCCCTGGCCGGGCATCATGAGGGGCGTCTACGGCGATCCCACAAGATTCCAGGAGACCTATTTCGAGCAGTTCCCCGGCTACTACGTGGCGGGCGACGGCGCCAGGCGTGACAAGGACGGATACTATCAGATTACGGGCCGCATCGACGACGTCATCAATGTTTCCGGCCACCGCATGGGCACGGCCGAGGTGGAAAGCGCCCTGGTCGCCCATCCGAAGGTCGCCGAGGCGGCCGTCGTCGGCTATCCCCACGAGATCAAGGGCCAGTCGATCTATGCCTATGTCACCTTGAAGACGGGCGTACAGAAGAGCGACGACCTGAAGAAGGAACTGGTCGCCCACGTCAGGACATTGATCGGTCCCATCGCCACGCCGGAGAAGATCCAGTGGGCCGACGGTCTGCCCAAGACGCGCAGCGGCAAGATCATGCGGCGCATCCTGAAGAGGGTCGCGGCCAACGACATCAGCGATCTGGGAGACACGAGCACCCTGGCCGATCCTTCCGTGGTCGACGATATCGTCAAAAACAGAGTGTGACGGTCGCTTCTCGCCCTGTTCCGGTGGCATTGCCATGCGGCCGGGCGGGAAAGAAAATTTCAATATCAGTATTTTATGGAATGCGGGGGCCGGTCCCGCAGATGCGGCGGTCCGGCCCCTCTGCATTGGGAAGGAGGACGATGTGAATATTGTCGCGTGTGTAAAGCAGGTTCCGGACACGGAAGCCATGATCAAGGTGAAACCGGATGGGTCGGGGATCGACGAAGCAGGCATCAAGTGGGTCATGAACCCCTACGATGAGTTCGGCGTCGAAGAGGCCCTGAAACTGAAGGAGAAACAGGGCGGGGACGTGACCATCGTATCCCTCGGTCCGGCGAGGGCCATGGAGACGATCAGGACGGCCCTGGCCATGGGCGCCGATAAGGGGATTCACATCAACGATCCCGCTCTCGAGGGGGCCGACGCCTATGTGACCGCCTCAGCCCTGGCTGCGGCCATCAAGGCCATTCCCCACGACATCATCTTCTGCGGCCAGCGGGCTATCGATGACGATTCGGGCCAGGTCGGTTCCGTGCTCGCAGAGATGCTCGGTCTGCCCTCGGTGACCATCGTCACCAAGGCCGACATTGAGGGCGGCGCCATCAAGGTGATCAAACCGATCGAGGGCGCCCAACTCCTGATCGAAAGCTCCCTTCCCTGTGTCGTGACGGCGCAGAAGGGATTGAACGAACCCCGGTACGCTTCTCTGCCGGGAATCATGAAGGCCAAGAAGAAACCGGTCGACGTCAAGGATGCAGCGGCGCTCGGCGTGTCCGCCGAAGTCAAGGCGAAGGTAGCCAAATTCGTACCGCCTCCAGCCAGACCTCCAGGAAAGATCGTCTGTGGAGACGACCCGGCAGCGAAGGCCGCAGAACTGGGCAGGCTGCTTCGGGAAGAGGCGAAGGTTATTTAACCCTATAGAGACGGAGGTAGAGACATGGCAAAAGGTGTATGGATAGTAGCAGAGCAGAGAGACGGAGCCTACCGCAAGATCAGCTTCGAGCTTGCCAGTACCGCCAGGAAGCTGGCGGACCAGCTCGGCGAAGAGGTCTGCGCGGTCCTTTTGGGATCGGGCATCGAAGGCATTGCCGGTGAGCTCGGGAAATATGGCGTGGACAAGGTGTACGTTGCAGACGACGCCGCATTGGAACCCTATACCACGGATGCTCATGCCACGGCCGTGGCCAAGATCGTCAAGGAAAACGATCCTTCCATCCTTCTGCTGGGCGCATCCGTCCAGGGGAAGGATCTGTCGGCGCGCCTCGTCGGGAAACTGGCGACGGGTATGGCCACGGACTGCACGGACGTGAAGATCGACGGCGGGAAGCTTGTGGCCTTCAGGCCCATGTATGCAGGCAAGTGCTTCGGCGAGGTGACCGTTGCATCCACGCCGCAGATGGCATCGCTGCGTCCGAACGTTTTCTCGATTGTCGAGACGGCGAAGGCGGGCGAAGTGGTCAAGTTTGACGCCGGCCTCGATGCATCCCAGATCAAGACAAAGGTTCTCGAGGTCCAGAAGGACACCAGCGGCAAGGTGGACCTTACGGAGGCCAATATCATCGTTTCGGGCGGCCGGGGGATGAAGGGACCGGAAAATTACAATATTATAGAGGAGTTGGCGGATGTTCTCGGCGCGACCGTCGGTGCTTCCCGGGCCGCTGTCGACGCCGGCTGGAGGCCCCAGTCCGACCAGGTCGGGCAGACGGGCAAGATTGTGTCCCCCAATCTCTACATCGCCTGCGGTATTTCCGGGGCGATTCAGCATTTGGCCGGAATGAGCTCTTCGAAATACATCGTGGCCATCAACAAGGACAACGAGGCCCCGATCTTTACGAAGGCCGATTACGGCGTGGTGGACGACCTCTTCAAGGTCGTTCCCGAATTTACTCAGGTCTGCAAGAAACTGCTCGCCTGAGATCGGATGGAGACGGGAGGCGGGCAATCGCCTCCCGTTTTTTTTGGCATCATATACGGAGGAGTTATGGAACACGAGGTGTTTTCGATCGGCAATGAAGGAAGGAAAGTCTTCTGGAATGCCGAAAGCTTCGAGCTGATTCTTTATCTGCTCACATTGGGAACCCTGGCCATATTCGCCTACGGCCTTTACAGGCGCTGGCAGATGTGGACGGCCATGGGCAAGCCTGAAATCAGGCTGGACAACATGAAGGTGCGGCTGCGGCTGCTGTTCGACAACGGGCTGCTGCAGTTGAAGACCTTCAAGGATCTTTATCCCGGCATCATGCACGGTCTTATCTTTTTCGGTTTTTTTGTTCTGATCTTCGGGGCGGCTTTCGACGCCACGGAACATCATATCACGGAGCGTTTCGGCTGGGCCTTTCTGCGCGGGAATTTCTACCTGGTCTTTTCCTTCCTGATGGATCTGTTCGGCCTGTTCGTGCTGATCGGGGTCCTGATGGCCCTCGACCGCCGGTACCTGAGCCGGCCCGACCGGCTTGGCTACCAGGGCGAGCCCGACAATACCCCCGATGACGCCATTGTCCTGCTGTTCATCGGCGGGATTATCGTGACGGGATTCATCATCGAGGCCCTGCGCATCTATGTGACGAATCCACCCTGGGGGTACTGGTCCTTTGCCGGCTGGACGCTTTCCCACGCCTTCATCGGGGTCGATCACGGCACGGCGAAGGCCCTGCACAAGGCATCCTGGTGGCTCCATACCTTCATCTCCCTCGGATTCATCGCCTACATCCCCTATTCGCGCCTGCTGCACATGATCACGACGCCGGCCAATCATTTCATGGCATCGCTGAAGCCGGCAGGCTACCTGGAACCGATCCGCGATTTCGAGAATGCCGAGTCCTTCGGCGTCGGCCAGATCGAGGAGTTTACCCAGAAGCAGATCTTCGACTCCGATGCCTGCACCCGCTGCGGACGCTGCCAGGACGGCTGCCCGGCCTATCTGTCCGGAAAGCCCCTGTCGCCGAAGAAGCTCATTCAGGATTTGAAAACCTACTGGCTCGACAAGGCGCCTGCGGCGGTGGCCGCCAAGAGGGCCGAAACGGCGGCAGCCCTGAAAGAGCTGCCCGAGCAGAACTGGAAGACCAAGTCCCTTGCGATGCTTATGCAGGCGGATGCGGTGGTCGATTCAATGCTGCCGGCCCCGGCGGAGGGGGCGGCCGAAAGGGCCATGGTCGGCGAGGTCATCGATCTCCACGAGCTCTGGGCCTGCACGAACTGCATGTACTGCATGGAGCATTGCCCGGCCGCCATCGAACACGTGCCCAAGATCGTCAACATGCGGCAGTACAAGGTGCTGACCGAGGCGGACTTCGCGCCGGAGCTGCAGCTTACCTACCGGAACATGGAGAACAACTCGAATCCCTGGGGCGTCGGGTCGCACTTACGGGCGGATTGGGCGAAGGATCTCGGCGTCAAGACCCTGGCCGAGGAACCGAACGTGGAGTATCTGTTCTACGTGGGCTGCGCCGGTTCCTTCGACGACCGGGGCAAGAAGGTGTCCATCGCCCTGTGCAAGATCCTGCAGACGGCGGGCGTCAGTTTCGGAATCCTCGGGGCGGAGGAGGGCTGCTGCGGCGACTCGGCCATGAGGGGAGGGAACGAGTACCTCTCCCAGACGCTGGTTCAGGCGAATATCGAGGCGATGAACGGGTACGGTGTCAAGAAGATCATTACCGCCTGCCCCCATGGGTACAACACCTTGAAGAAGGACTATCCCAATTTCGACGGCAACTATGAGGTCTATCACCATACGGAAATCATAGCGGACCTCATCGCCAAGGGGAAAATCACCCTGAAGAAGCCCGTAGAAGGGCTCTTCACCTACCATGATTCCTGCTTCCTGGGCCGTTACAACAACATCTACGACCAGCCGCGCAAGATCCTTAGGGCCGTGCCCGGCATGAAACTCGTGGAGATGGAGAGAACCCTGGACAAGAGCTTCTGCTGCGGCGCCGGCGGCGCCAGGATGTGGATGGAAGAGGACATCGGCGAGCGGATCAACGATATGAGAACGGATCAGGCTATCGCCGCCAAGGCCGACACCATCGCCGTGGGCTGTCCCTTCTGCCTGACCATGATGACCGACGGCATCAAGGACCGGAACAAGGACGAGAGCATGGCTGCCCTGGACATCGCCGAGATCGTCTGGCGGGCCATGGACCTCGAAGAGCCCAAGGCGCCGGCGGAGGATGTCTGTGCGGAGCCGGCCCCGCAGGCGCAGGCCTGACAACTGTTTCCAAAAACCACCCTCCCCTTGATCCCCTCCCCTCGAGGGAGGGGAGACGGACTCGTTAGCGACCCACGTCCCTGAGGAGGCCCGTTTATAGGAGAGTAACTTCTGAAGTTCCTTAGAAGGAAAACTCTCCTCCCTGTATCCCTCCCCCTCGAGGGGGGAGGGTTGGGGTGGGGGTGAACCGTTCTAAATTGGCTAATCTTTTATTCACCCTCCCCTTAATCCCCTCCTCTCAAGGGAGGGGCCACGGACTTTTCACGAGGCTATCAAGAAGGGGTCAAAATAAGATTGTGCACCATGTCACCCCCTTACAGCCTGCCCCCGCGAAGGCGGGGGAAAGCGGGGGCCCAGAACGTATTGGAAAGACTGGATTCCCGCTTTCGCGGGAATGACAATTTGAGGAACATTCCTAAAGCTCATAAACAAATCCCACTGTCCCTTTGCCAGGAGACAGGGGGATTTCCTTTTCTTCAGGCCCCGAATTTCTCCAGCCGCCGCGCATGTCCCAGGGCGAGTCCCATGAGCCCCACCATGGGCA
>JAFGIO010000122.1 GCA_016929555.1 Deltaproteobacteria bacterium
ACACCGGAGGAACAGGAATTCCTGTAGAAGATCTCACCGTATCCCGCCAGGGCATCGACCCCCTCCTGGATCCTGGCACCGCCCGAATCATCGAAGCCGACCAGGGGCGCCCCGGTCTTCAAAGCCAGATCCATTACCTTGCAGATCTTCTTGGCGTGCATCTCGCCCAGAGAACCCGCACGGGCCGTAAAATCCTGTGAGAAGGAGAAAACGGTCCTTCCGTTGACCTTTCCGAAACCCGTGACGACACCTTCGGCCGGTATCTCCGTCGTCGCCATATCGAAATCGACGCAACGGTGCCGGACGAAGAGATCCGTCTCCTGAAAGGTTCCGGGATCGAAAAGCAGGTTGATCCTTTCCCGTGCCGTCAGCTTGCCCGATTCGTGCTGTTTTGCAATGAGCTTTTCCCCGCCCATTGCCTTGGCCCGGGCCTCGCGCGCTTCCAACTCCTTTAATTTTGGAGGCTTTTCACTCATCATTTCCACTCCTTGGCCTATAAATTGATATGCAGTCCCCTCCCATGGCGCCGGGGACGGCAGGCTATTTCTTCACGCACTCGCACAGTTCCACCAGGACGCCGAAGGTGTCCTTGGGATGAACGAAGGCGATTCGCTTGCCGCCTGCGCCGATCCGGGGAACCTTGTCGATCAGGCGCACGCCCTTCGCTTCGAGCTCCTTCAGGGCACCGTCGAGATCCTCGACCATGAAGGCGATGTGCTGGATCCCTTCGCCCTTCGTTTCCAGGAATTTGGCTACGGGCCCGTCGGGCTCCGTGGATTCCAGAAGCTCTATCTCCGTATCTCCGACCGGCAGGAAGATCGTGCGGACCTTCTGCTCCTTGACGACCTCGTCGCCTGCCAGCTCCAGACCCAGGACGTCCCGGTACAGTTTGATGACCGGCGCCGCATCCTTCACGGCGACCCCGATGTGATCCACTTTGATGGCTTTCATAACCTTCCTCGCTAATTAAGATTCTCCTGAACGTATTTGATAATCGCCTTCGTTTCCGTTCCCGGACCGAAGACCTCCTTGATCCCTGCCTTTTTCAGGCCGTCAATGTCTTCCTTTGGAATGATTCCGCCCCCCAAAACGAGGATGTCCGTCATACCCTTTTTTTGCAGCCCATCCATGATGCGGGGGAAAAGATAGTTGTGGGCACCCGATAGGATGCTGAGCATCAGGACGTCCACGTCTTCCTGCTCGGCTGCGCTGACAATCTGTTCGGGCGTCTGCCGGAGGCCGGTATAGATCACCTCCATTCCCGCGTCCCGGAGGGCCCTCGCGATGACCTTGGCACCCCGATCATGACCGTCCAGCCCCGGTTTGGCCAACAATACCCGGATCGTTTTTCCTTCTCCCATAGAACTCTCCTTGTGCATGTTTTATCGCTATATCCAGTCAGAATCGATGTTCACCCATTGCCTGCTGAGCGGGCAATCTTTCGTTATTCGCACAGCCTCTTAAAAAGAAGTCGTCCCCGTGTACTCACCGAAGACGTCCCGCAGAACATTGCAGATCTCCCCGATCGTCGCCTCCGCCTTGACGGCGTCCACGATCAACGGCATGAGGTTCTCCTTCGACCCCGCGCCCTTCTTCACGGCATCCAGCGCCCTCCGGACGGCCTGATTGCCCCGTTCGGAACGAAGAACCTCGAGCTTTTGGGCCTGACGCTCTCCCACGGTCATCTCGACCTTCAGCAATCCCTCGGGCGGCGGCTCCTCGACGACGAACTGGTTGACACCGACGACGATGCGTTCCTTTGCCTCGACCTTCTTCTGGAATTCGTAAGCGCTGTTGGAGATTTCACCCTGGACGTATCCCGTCTCGATGGCCGGGATCATGCCGCCCATCTCCTCGATCTTGTTCAAGTAATCCTCAGCCTGGCTGGCGATGGCATCGGTCAGGCTCTCCACGTAATAGGAACCCGCCAGCGGATCGACGGTTTCCGTGACGCCCGTCTCGTAGGCGATGAGCTGCTGGGTCCTCAGAGCGATCTGGACGGCCAGCTCCGAAGGCAGGGCCAGGGCCTCGTCGTAGGAATTGGTGTGCAGGGACTGGCAGCCGCCCAGAACGGCCGAAAGCGCCTCGAAACCGGTCCGGAGGATGTTGAGCAGAGGCTGCTGGGCCGTCAGGGAACAACCCGCCGTCTGAACATGGTAGCGGAGCATCCAGGAGCGGGGATTTTGAGCCTTGAACTTCTCCTTCATGATTTTCGCCCAGAGCCTCCGGGCAGCCCGGTACTTGGCCGCCTCCTCGAAGAAATCCTGGTGAGCGCTGAAGAAGAAGGAAAGCCTCGGCGCGAAGTCGTCAACCTCGAGGCCTGCAGCGATGGCAGCCTCCACATAGGCAATGCCGTCCGCCAGGGTGAAGGCCACTTCCTGAACAGCGGTGCAACCGGCTTCCCGCATGTGGTATCCGCTGATGCTGATGCTGTTCCACTGGGGCATGTTCTTCGCACAGTAACCCAGGATGTCCGAAACGATCCGCATGGCCGGCCGGATGGGAAAGATGTAGGTGCCCCGGGCGATGTATTCCTTGAGGATGTCGTTCTGGATGGTCCCTCGAAGCTCCTTAAAGGGGATGCCGCTCTTGTCGGCCAGGGCCAGATACATGGCTGTAAGAATAGAGGCCGGCGAGTTGATCGTCATGGAGGTGCTCACCTTGTCCAGGGGGATCTCGTTGAAGAGAATCTTCAGATCCTGGACCGAATCGATGGCTACGCCCACCTTGCCGACCTCTCCCGTGGCGAGGGGGGCGTCCGAGTCGTAGCCGATCTGCGTGGGAAGATCGAAGGCTACGGAAAGACCCGTCTGCCCCTGTTCCAGCAGATAGCGGAATCGTTTGTTCGTGTCCTCGGCGGACCCGAAGCCGGCATACTGGCGCATGGTCCAGAAACGGCCGCGGAACATCGTATTCTGAACGCCCCTGGTGTAGGGATATTCCCCGGGAAATCCTATGTTTTCGAGATAATCGATATCTGCAGCGTCCGGGGGGGCATAGAGGGTCTTGATGGGAAGGCCGGAGATGGTCTCGAAGCGCGGTTTGGATTCCGGCGTCTTGGCAAGCTGCTTCTGGGTCTTTTCCTCCCAGGCTTTGTAACCTGCAGAGATTTGCTCTAATTTGTCATTGTCACACATAGTCCACCTCAATATCCTATTTTTTGGTCAGAATCTCCTGAACCGCCTTGCCGATCTGAGCCGGGTTCTTCTCCACCTTGACGCCCGCAGCCTCCAGGGCCGCGAATTTTTCCGCTGCCGTCCCCTTGCCCCCGGAGATGATGGCACCCGCATGTCCCATCCGCCTGCCCGGAGGGGCCGTTGCTCCCGCAATGAACGATACCACCGGCTTCTTTACATTTGACTTGATGAACTCGGCGGCCTCTTCCTCGGCCGTCCCCCCGATCTCGCCGATCATGACGATGACATCCGTTGCCGGATCCTTCTCATAGAGGGCCAGCAGGTCCACGAAGTTCGTCCCCGGTATGGGATCGCCGCCGATGCCTATGGATGTGGACTGGCCGATTCCAAGATTCGTCAGTTGCCAGATTACCTCATACGTCAAGGTTCCACTCCGGGAGATGACGCCCACATTGCCAGCCTTGTGGATGAAATTCGGCATGAAACCGATCTTCCCCGCACCGGGGGTTGTGATTCCGGGACAATTGCAGCCGATCAGCCGCGCCGGAGACGTCTTCAACGCCTGGCGGACCTTCATCATCTCCACGACGGGAATTCCCTCGGTCATGCAGACGATGAGCTTGATGCCCGCCTCGACGGACTCGAGAATGGCATCGGGCGAAAAGGCGGCGGCCACGTAAATGCCCGCGGCATTGGCGCCCTGTTTTTCCACGGCGTCGATGACCCGGTTGTAAACGGGTATGCCGTCCAGATCCGATCCCCCCTTGCCCGGCGTGACGCCGGCCACGACCTTGGTTCCAAACTGCACCGATTCACGGGTATGAAAACTCCCTTCGTTACCGGTGATCCCCTGTATGACGACACGCGTTTCTTTATCGAGAAGTATAGCCATTTTTCAACTCACCTTCATTCCTGTCGATGGATTATTTCGTTAATGCCACTGCCTTCTGGGCCGCCTCGAAAAGCTCGTCGGCCACCTCGAACTTGAGCCCCGACTCCTTGAGCAGCTTGCGGCCTTCTTCCACATTCGTCCCCTGGAGCCTCACCACCATGGGAAGTTTCATGTCTATGCTTTTGGACGCTTGGATCAAACCCATTGCCACGCGGTCGCAGCGAAGGATCCCGCCGAAGATATTGACCAGGATTGTCTTGACGTTCGGATCGGAGGTGAGGATGCGGAAGGCCTTCTCGATCTGATCCGCCGAGGCGCCGCCGCCGACATCGAGGAAGTTGGCGGGCTCGCCGCCGGCCAGTTTGATGAGGTCCATCGTCGTCATGGCCAGGCCTGCGCCGTTGACCATGCAGCCCACGTTGCCGTCCAGTTTGATGTAGTTGACGCCCGTGTTCTTTGCGACGACTTCCAGGGGGTTCTCTTCCGACTCGTCCCGCAGATCCTTCAGTTCGGGATGACGGAAAAGACCGTCGTCATCCAGGTTAATCTTGGTATCGACCGCCAGGAGGTTCCCGTCGGCCGTGATGACGAGCGGATTGATCTCCACGAGAGAGGCGTCTTTGTCTATGAAGAGCCGATAGAGGCTTTTGGCGATATTCGTAAACTGGGCGATTTGCGCCTTGTCCAGACCCAGTCCGTAGGCGAGCTTTCTGGCCTGAAAGGCCGTGAATCCCACCGCGGGATGAACGGCAACCTTGATGATCTTCTCCGGAGAGGTCCTGGCGACTTCCTCGATGTCCATGCCGCCTGCTTCGGAGGCCATGAAAACCACACACTCCCGATCGCGCGCACGATCCACGACCAGACTCAGGTAGAGTTCCTTGCCGATCTGGCTGGCCTCCTCGACGAGGACCCGCTGCACCAGCTTGCCTTCCGGTCCCGTCTGGTGCGTCACCAACGTCATGCCGAGGATGGCCTTTGCCGCCGCGTAGGCTTCTTCCGGCGAAGAGGCCAGCTTGACGCCGCCCCCCTTGCCCCTTCCACCCGCATGGATCTGGGCCTTCACCACCACTTTCGTTTTCAGCGAAGCGGCGATCTCCTTCGCCTTCTCCGCCGTTTCGGCCACGTCGCCGCGGGGTATGGGAATGTCGTATTCCCGCAAGACATTTTTTGCTTGATATTCATGTATCTTCATTCTGAATCCCCATCCATTTCAGTCTGTGAAATCATTGCCTGAGAAGGTAAACACCTTATAAAGTCCAAACCGCCTATATCGAAAGTCCTCGCACAGCGACTTTCCCCGATCCATGATGGGCTCACAGGAAAAGAGCCCTTCGCTTCCTTCTTGCTTGGGTTATTGCCGATGATATTTTTTTAGGATTGATCACCCCTTTCCTTGCGGTAGCTTACGGACAATCGGTCGTGATTACGCATACAAGAAAATACAGCTAAAAAGCGTTTGTACCTATTATATTCGCCTTTGGTTTGTCAAGCCCTTTTTGAGATTTCTCCGGTCGCGCAGATAAACGGGGTAACTTCGCTTTTCTCGGTTTTCACGATGGAATAGATCTTGAAGCGGGGATGCTTGGATCCGCACAACATTGAGGAGGAATCCTTGGGGGGGTGAAAAAGCCCCGCCCTCTCGGCTGGAAGACGGGGTTCACGGTCATCCGACAAACCGATTCTGCGATAGCGTCACGGGTAATAAGGATCAATGGAATCAAGCAATGTCGATGTCCCGTGTCCATGAGATCGGTCGGGCAGAATCTCCCGACCGGCACGGTCAGGCCGACCTTTTCGCCAAAGCTGAACCGATGATACCCGCAAGGTCTCGGCTGGCTTTCAAAGGATCCGGGGCGGCACAGATGGCCGACACCACCGCAATGGAATCGGCGCCCGCCAGAACCGCCGCTTCGGCATTGGAGGCATTGAGGCCTCCGATAGCGACCAGGGGAAGCCGCGTATATGCCCTGATCCTGGCCAGCCCCTCCAGACCCCAACTGCCCTTTGTATCCGTTTTGGTCGGTGTCTCGAAGATGGGGCTGACGCCAAGATAATCCACATCCATATCCCGGGCCCGTTCCACATCCTCCCAGGATTCCACGGACAGCCCGATGATCGCCTTCGGTCCCATAAGCCTTCTGGCCGCCTCGTAAGGCATATCGTCCTGCCCTACGTGCACGCCGTCCGCCTCGACGGTGAGGGCTACATCCAGCCGGTCGTTGATGATGAGCGGCACCCCGTAATCCGACAGCAGCTTCTTCAACCGGCCGGCCTCCTCAAGGAAAAACCGTGTCGTGACATCCTTCTCCCTGAGCTGAACACAAGTGGCGCCGCCGTCCAATGCGGCGCGCACCACCTCTTCAAGGGGCCTGGTGCCGCAAAGCCCCCGATCCGTCACGAGATACAATCCGCTGATTGGCATCATTCGCTCCTGATCGATCATTGAATCAACTATTGAAAAGAGGAGGTGATTTTAACGCAAGGCGTTGCTCAATGCAAGCCCTGGAGAGGACATTGAATCGGCGAAAGAATTACATAAATTAAATAAAAAGCTTGACCCTACCGATAAAAGGAATTACGATCCGTCAGTACGGTATCAGACAGCCCGCCATTTTTTGCTTCGACGGAGCATCCATGTCTATGACTCAGAAGCATATGCGATCCATTACAGGAGGTGAAGTATGAGGAAGAAGCTAGGCAGTGTTATGGTCGTCTTCAGTCTGGCGG
>JAFGIO010000123.1 GCA_016929555.1 Deltaproteobacteria bacterium
CGCTGTGCGAATTTCTCCGTCTGGGCTTCCAGCTCGGTGCCGGGATAGACGCGGGTGGCCCAGCCGACCCGATGGGCCTCCTCGGCCGTCATAGGGTCTCCGGTAAACATGAACTCCGTGGCCTTCGTAATCCCCAGGAACCAGACAAACCACTGGATATTGCCGGGCGTGAGCTGTCTGGCCACCGGATAGCCGATCTGGGTGCCCTCCGCCACCATCCGGATGTCGCAGAAGGAGGCCAGCTCCGTCGCTCCTGCCAGGCAGTAGCCGTGAATCTGTGCGATGACGGGTTTGTCGAGATCCCACAGCAAAAAAAAGGTTGCAAGATGATCCCGGTTGTACTGGCCCGATATCCAGTCCCGTTCCGAACTGACATAGCGGCCCCCCGGAGGAAAGTTGCGGGATCCGGTAAAATAGTCGTCCTCGGAGGTCATGTTCTCGGGCGGAGTCAGGTCGAAGCCCGCGCTGAAACAGCGGCCGGCCCCCTTGAGGATGATCACCTTGACAGCGTCGTCCCATTCCAACTCTTTGGCTGCCTTGCCTATCTCGGCGATCCGGCGCCAGTTCAAAGGATTCATTTTTTCGGGTTCGTTGAGAATGATTCTGCCGATAGGCGGGTCCTTCTCCAGAAGGATTTCCCGATACTCCCTTTCCGCTAAAATCTTGCTTGTGGGCAGCAACGTCATGGCATCCGCTCCTTGTCCTCGTCTTACAGCTCGGCGGTCTGAGAAGGTCATAAACCCTGCCTGCGTCTAAAGGCATCCCGCCGTCCCTGCCGGGAAAACGATATTTCGTTGATGGGAATGCTTCACTTGTCAGGGGATCATAGAAAAAAAGGCCCCTGCTGTCAAGATGACGGATGAGCCCCGAAAAATCTCTGCAGATCCCCACCGAGGGGGTTGGTCTGCCGACACAATATGATATTTGCATTCGCAAATCGTATGTGCTAACTTCCCAAAGCAATTCTTCATTCCTGAACCTCCCTTCGCGTGGTGCCCTTCAGGAGGCGGGTGCATTGTTGCAACGTAAATGGTGGGATCTTTTCGTCGGACCACTGCCATCGGTAGTGGTATATGGTGAGCAATTACAAGTTTTTCGGAGGAAAAACCATGCTGAGAATCGAAGACCTCCAGGTGAAGATCGATGAAAGGGAAGTCCTGAAGCATATCGATCTGGAAATCCAGCCTGGCGAAACCCATATCCTTTTCGGGCCCAACGGCTCCGGCAAGACCACCTTGCTGATGACCATCATGGGTTATCCCCAGTGCCGGATCACTGCCGGGAAGATATTCTTCAAGGGGCGGGATATCACCGATATGCCCATCAACGAGCGGGCCCGGTTGGGGATCGGCATGTCTTTCCAGCGCCCGCCCACGATCCACGGCCTCAAGACCCGACAGATGGTAAAGATCTGCGGCGACGGCCAACAGGTCGATGTCGAGGCGTTGGCGGGAGAAATGAATTTCACCGATTTTCTGGACCGGGACATCAACGCGGGATTCTCCGGCGGCGAGATCAAGCGTTCGGAACTGCTGCAGCTCATGGCCCAGGATGCCGATCTGCTGCTCTTCGACGAGCCCGAGTCGGGCGTGGATTTGGAGAATATCTCGTTGATTGGCCATGCGATCAGCAGCCTCCTTCAGCGCGATTTCAGGGTTGACCCAGACAAGACCCAGATACAGAAGAAGAAGGAACGCACCAAGATGGGTCTGATCATTACCCATACAGGCTTCATCCTGGACTATGTGACGGCTGACCGGGGCCAGGTCCTTTTCGACGGTGTCATGAGCTGCAAGAGCAATCCCCAAGAAATTTTTGCCTGTATCAAAAAGGTAGGATACGAGGAGTGTATACGATGCAAGATCTGAACGAGAAGGCCTTACAGGCGAAAGACAAAAAGGCGGCGCTGGGGCCGGATGTCGATCTCAGCTCCTTTACGGCGGAACCTGTTTCCCATGCCTACCTGGAAAACCTCACTGCACTGCCGATGGCCGATCAGTCGCGCATGATCGAGGCGGGCATCGACGCCAGCGGAAGCGGTCGCTCCGGCACCTACATCCAGAAAGACACGGCCGTACTCCATGCCCACTCTTCGCAGGAGGGCCTGGATGTGATTCCCATCAAGAAGGCCCTCAGAGATCATTCCTGGGTCAAGGATTACTACTGGAAGCTGGCCTCCGTCGATACGGACAAGTATACGGCCCAGGCCCAGCTCAACCTCCACGACGGCTATGTCATCCGGGCACGGCCTGGAAGCAGGGCCACTTATCCCGTCCAGGCCTGTCTTTACCTCGAGAAGGAGAACCTGAGCCAGTACGTACACAACCTGATCATCGTGGAAGAAGGGGCGGAGCTCCACGTCATCACCGGCTGTGCCACGGCCTCCCACCTGAAGAGGGGGCTTCACGTCGGCATTTCCGAGTTTTTCGTCGGCAGGAACGCCAAGCTCAGCTTCACCATGATCCATCACTGGGCCGAGGAGATGATGGTCCGGCCCCGGTCCGTGGGGATCGTCGAGGAGGGCGGTCTCTTTCTGAACAATTACATATCGATGAAGCCCGTCAGGTCGCTGCAGATGTACCCGACGACCCATCTCGTCGGCAAGGGGGCCGTTTCCCGGTTTTACAGCCTGCTCGTTGGCGCTCCGGGCTCGGAGCTCGATGTCGGCGGCCGCATCTTCTTGAAGGAAGAGGAGACCCGGGCCGAAGTCATCGCCAGGGCCATCAGCAACGGCGGCACCATCGTCTCCCGCGGCGACCTGATCGGCGAGAAGCCTGGCATCAAGGCCCATCTGGAGTGCAAGGGTCTGCTGCTCAAGGGCGGCGTCATCCACGCCATTCCCGAACTCCAGGGGATGGTGGAGGGGGTGGAGATGTCCCACGAGGCGGCCGTCGGCAAGATCGCCCAGGAGGAGATCTTCTATCTCATGTCCCGGGGGCTCACCGAGGCTGAGGCGACCTCCACCATCGTTCGGGGCTTTCTCAATGTGGACATCCCCGGCCTGCCGCCGCAGCTGAAGGAGGAGATCGATCGCGCCGTCGAGATGAGCGAGAAAGAATTGATGTAACCTTCTGTCTGTCGATGCGGGCCCGATACGCTGAGCGTGGCGTTTCATCGATCGGTTCGATCGGCGGTTTTTTCCATGGAGATCGCTTTTTCCGGGCAGACAGTCACGCAGTTCCCGCAGCCCCGGCACTTTTCGAGATCGATGTGCGCTATGTCGTCTGTCGAAATGGCGTTAAAGGGACACCGGTCTTCGCATTCGCCGCAGCCGATGCAGTCGTCGGGATTCAGAACGGGCTGATAGCCCGATTTGCCCAGAATCTCTGGGAATCCCTTGTATACGGAATAGAGCAATATACAGCAGCAGGGGCAGCAGTTGCATATGGACATGCCTATTTCACTGGCTGTCTTGTAATCGTCCACGAAGTCGGTGACATTGTGAACGAGGCCTGCTGCCGAGGCTTCGTCTATCCGTTCCAGGGCTTCCTCGGTTGAAAGCACCGTCGCAATCCCCCGATTGACCAGGGCCTGGGCCATCTTCCCCGTCTGCATGCAGAACGACTTGTCGCCGGCAGGGCAATCGGAAGGCCTCTTGCCTGCAATCTCGGCCTGAAGGCGACAGGGACAGGGAACCGTCGTGATCAGTTTCGCGTCTTTGATGATCTGCCTGAGGGAGTTGCGATCCAGAACGCGTCCTTCCGAAGGCACCGCCTCCTGGATGAGAAGCGTCCGCGAACGGGACTGGATGCCGAGCTCCCTCTGCTTGGAGAGGGCCTTCGTATATTCTTCCTCTATCAGTTTCTGCCAGGCCTGGAAGAACTCTGGCGGCGCTTCCGGCCATATCGCCGAGAAATCTCGCAATTCCAGGAGGATGTGAGGGAGCATGAACACCCCTTTGGGCATTTTGATCACGGCGCCCTTCCGAGCAAGCCGGTACAGTTCCTCCTTCACCCTTTCCGCCGGCAGTCCGGTCTTGGCGGAAATGTCCTCCGTCGTTCCGGGAAGGGCCGGTAGGATCGTCAGATCATCTTCGTGGTCATACAATATGCTGAAAATCGTCGACAGGGTTTCGGAATCTCTGAGTCCGAAGTGATCCGCAAAAGCCTTCAGCGCGTCGGGTATCGGCATGGGTTCTCCTTTTGTCCATTGGATAAAACGTTTCTGCCTTTGGGGGGTCCATAAGGACGGTCCGACTTTTTCATCAGCGGGTCAAGCATATCGTGAAAATGATCCCTGTCAAGGCGGAAGGGCCTCACAGGGTTCATCCTGTCTTTTTGCATCACCTCTGGCAGGAGGGGCAGAACCAGGTTCCCCGTCCGGCGAGGGGCCGGCGGTGGATGATGCCGCCGCAGCGCCGGCAGGGGTGTCCCTCACGGGCATAGGCCGCCAGTTCGTTCTGGAAGGTGCCCGGCTGTCCGAAGAGGTCTCGCCAGTCGGATACAGTCGTTCCTCGGCACTCGACAGCCCGCGTTAGGACGGCCTTCGCGGCCGTCGATACCTCTGTCCATTCTTCAATCGAAAGGCTGCACACCCCCCGCAGGGGGTCGATGGCGGACCGGTGAAGGATCTCGCAGGCGTAGATGTTCCCGATCCCGGCGATGATCTTCTGATCCATGAGAAAGGATTTAACGGGAAGGTGCCGTTTTCGGGCTATCTCACGGAGACGGGAGGTTTCCAGTCCCCGCAGGGGATCCGGCATGGGCGGCGCCTCCCCTGCGGGGGCCTCCTTCAGCGAGAGCGTTGCAAAGCGCCGTGGATCGATGCAGATGCACTGATCCGTGCCGAAGAAAAGGGTGAATCGGGTGTGGGGAAGCGGCGGGAGGCGGCTGCTCCGCCAGAGGAGTCTGCCCGTCATGCGCAGGTGGAGACAGAGAGAGTGCCCTCCCGTCAGGGCGAATTCCAGCCCTTTTCCCCGGCGGGATACCCCGAGGACCCTTTTCCCGGCGGGCGACGCCACTTGCCCCAGCCGGAGGTCGTGTACGGCAAGGCCACGGATCGTCCTGCCTGAGAGGACCTGCTGCAATTGGCGGCATAGCGTCTCCACCTCGGGAAGTTCGGGCATCACCTTCTCCAGCGCTTTCATCTCAAGGAGGCAGGCAACGATAACGGCCCTCCTCCCCTCGCGCAGACTGCCCATCCGGGGGGGCTGCTGTCAAGGAAAAAAATTTATGAGGGGCGGCAAAAAGCGCCACTTTTTTGTTGACAGATGATATCCAGATATTTATTGAGTGATCAAAGGGCGCGTCAAGCGCCTCCGACCCTACCATCCGCACCTTTGACATCCGGGCGGACGGCCCGGTAAGGCAGGATCAGAAGGAAGGCAGACAATGGATTACCTGCAGATGACTGCACCTTGCGGCTTGGACTGTTTCAACTGTCCTCTTTTTGCGGCCTCGACCAACGAAGACCTGCAAAAACTCATCGCCCAACGACTGAACATTCCGCTTGAAAATGCGAAGTGCAGCGGCTGCCGGAACGAAAACGGAACCATCGCCGCCGTCGGCATGACCGGACCCTGCAAGGTTTACCGGTGCATCTCTGAGCGCGGCTATTCATTCTGTTGCGACTGTCCGGACTTTCCCTGCGATCATCTCCATCCCTACGCGGATCTGGCCGCCCAGCGGCCGCATAACACAAAGGTGTTCAACCTCTGTCTCATCAAAAAAATGGGCGTAGAAGCCTGGGCTGAGAAAAAGGCGAAAGAGGTTCGGGATACCTATTACAAAGGGAAACTGGTCCTTTAAATATATTCCGGCGTCGGGGCCGGAACCGAAGCGTTGTTTTTAGCGATTCTGCGGCAAGGGGTGCAGATTCGCCGGGCGGAGGAACCTATGCCCGGTATGAGCGGGAATCCTGCGAAAAGCTGTTGACAGGCATCATGAAAAGGGATAAAGCGGCTGGCAACGCAAGTATTGAAGGGAATGGGCCGAATATACAAGGAAAAAGCCGCAGCATCATGACATCCGGGAAGCCGATGGCTTAACCGTACTTTTTGAGAACGCAGCGAGGTATGGAGCATGGAAAGTGATGCACTCTTCAATGAGGAGTTCGAACCTCCGGGTAGACTGGCAGGATTGTCCGTCTATGAACCACAGGCAGTGGAGATCCCTTCGTCTTCCGAAGGTTCGTTGACCCCCCTCCTTCCCCACTATCAAACGGCCCGGCGGCCGCCGCGCTTCGTGGAAAGCGAAAGGTCCCGGGTCTTCCGCCGTCGTTTCTTTCCTCAAACCACCAAGGCACAGTGGCAGGACTGGCATTGGCAGTTGGCAAACCGCATCCGGGACATCGACGCCGTCGAAAGGATAGTGCGTCTCTCCGCGGCGGAGCGAAGCGTCCTGCTCTACCCTGCAGGGCCGCTGCCTTTCGCCATCACACCTTATTACGCCAGTCTCCTGTCCGAAGATGATCCCGGTTCACCCCTGCGCCGCATGGTGATTCCCGTCATCGATGAGAGCATCCGTACGTCGGGGGAAGCCGATGATCCCCTGGACGAAGATCGGGACAGTCCCGTTGCCGGCATCGTGCATCGATATCCCGACCGGGTTCTTTTCCTCGTGACCGGCTTCTGTTCCACCTATTGCCGCTATTGCACCCGCTCCCGGATGGTGGGCCGAAACGGAGAGAGACATTACAGTTTTTCGCAGTGGGGAAAGGCCATCGCTTACATTGCCTCCTGCAAAGAAATCCGGGATGTCCTTTTGTCCGGGGGCGATCCGCTCAGCCTGTCCGACGATCGTATCGAATGGCTCCTGCAGCGCCTGAGCGGCATCCCCCACGTGGAGATCCTTCGCATTGGAACGAAGGCGCCCGTCACCCTGCCCCAAAGGATTACGCCGGCCTTGACCCGCCTTCTGAAACGCTACCACCCGCTTTGGATGAGTATTCACATCAGTCATCCCGATGAATTGACCCCGGAGATGAGCGAGGCCTGCGAACGCCTCGCCGATGCCGGCATTCCCCTGGGAAGCCAGACGGTGCTTCTGGCCGGTATCAACGACGATACGGCTACGATGAAAAGGCTCGTCCACGGGCTGCTTCGAATACGGGTGAAGCCTTATTACCTCTATCAGTGCGATCCGATTCCAGGCTCCTCCCATTTCAGAACGCCCGTCGTGAAGGGATTGGAGATCATCAAGGGGCTGCGCGGCCATACGACGGGTTACGGGGTTCCAACCTATGTCATCGACGCACCGGGCGGGGGCGGCAAGATCCCTTTGCTGCCGGATTATGTCGTTGGTTACGAGGGCAGCGATCTGATCCTCAGAAACTATGAGGGCCGGATCTACCGCTATCCCGATTGCCCAACCGAAGGAAAAGAGGTTCACTGAAGTTCCGTCATGGCCAGACCTCCCTTCAATATCCGATTTCGGCCTCTCCCGTGGATGAGCGGAAGAACGTGTTGAAGATTGGAATCACCTACGACCTTCGCGCCGACTACCTCGCCAGGGGTTTCACTGAAGAGGAAACGGCTGAATTCGATCGGGCCGATACCATAGACGCCATAGAGAACGCCCTCGTCCACTCGGGATTCCTGACGGATCGTATCGGTCATTTACATGCACTGATCAGGCGGCTTGCGGCAGGAGACCGCTGGGACATGGTGTTCAACATCGCCGAAGGTCTCCGGGGCTTCGGCCGGGAGGCTCAGATCCCGGCATTGCTCGACGCCTTTGCCATTCCCTACACCTTTTCCGATCCGCTCGTCTTATCCCTGACCCTCCATAAGGGCATGACCAAGCATGTCATCCGGGATAGCGGCCTTCCCACGGCCGATTTCGCCGTCGTCGAGACAGCAGCGGCCGTCGCCGACATCCGCCTTCCCTTTCCCCTTTTCGTCAAACCCGTCGCCGAGGGTACCGGCAAGGGCATCACCGCCGCTTCCAGGATCGACTCGCGATCGGATTTGTTCAAACGCTGCTGCGAGCTGCTGGCGGCCTTCCGGCAGCCCGTCCTGGTGGAGACCTTTTTGCCGGGCCGGGAGTTCACCGTGGGTGTCATCGGAACGGCGGGTGAAGCCGAAATTCTCGGTGTCATGGAGATCCTGCTCCGGGAAGGGGCGGAAGGGGACGGCTATTCCTTGGTCAACAAGGAGGATTATCTTCAAAGAGTCGATTATCGGATCGCTTCCGACGAGGCCGCCGAGGTGGCCGGAAAAATGGCGCTTTCGGTTTGGCGTGTGTTGGGATGCCGTGATGCGGGTCGGGTCGACCTCCGCGCCGACGGGTCGGGAATGCCGCTGTTCATGGAAGTGAACCCACTGGCCGGTCTGCATCCCGTCCATTCGGACCTTCCCATTCTTTGCGGCTTGGCAGGAATGGATTATCAGAAACTCATCGACCGGATCATGGAATCGGCTATGAAGCGCCTTGGGTCGTGAGTCATGAAAGTGCTGATCCTGCATGGGGACGTATCCCGGAACGCGACCATGGACGAGAAAGATGTCCTCGTTCAAGCCGGCGCTGTGGCCCGGGTCCTGGAGGCGAGGGGGTATGAAACCATCCAGAAGGCCTGCTCCCTGAATCTTGCCGCTGTTGCGTCCTTGCTTCAAAAGGAACATCCCGCCTTTGTCTTCAATCTTGCAGAGTCGATAGGAGGCCGGGGCTCACTGATCCACCTCGTTCCTTCCCTGCTCGATGCCTTGGGGGTTCCCTACACGGGTGCAGGTACGGAGGCCCTGTTTTTGAGTTCAAACAAGCTTCTGGCCAAGAAACTTCTCAGAAGCGGGGATGTCGGTACGCCGGTCTGGCATACCCTGCGGGAGAAGCCGGAAAAGCCTTTTGCCGCCGGCCGCTACATCATTAAATCGGTCTGGGAGCATGCCTCCATCGGTCTCGATGACGATGCCGTCGTTCAGGCGGATCAATGGGCGCAATTACGCGATGCCATTGCAGACCGCTCGATGCGGTTGGGGGGACCCTTATTTGCGGAGGTATTCATCGAGGGAAGGGAATTCAACCTTTCACTGCTGGCTCACGATAGCGGACCCGAGGTTCTTCCTCCCGCAGAGATTCGCTTTGACGATTATCCGCCGGAGCGGCCCCGGATGGTGGGGTACGAAGCGAAGTGGATCGAGGATTCCTTTGCCTACAGGCATACGCCTCGTTGTTTCGATTTCGATCCCGTTGACGAAGACCTCCTCAACACCCTGTCGGAAACAGCGAAGCGCTGCTGGCGCCTTTTTAACCTCCGGGGTTACGCCAGGATCGATTTCCGTGTGGATCGAACGGGTGGCCCCTGGGTGCTGGAGGTCAACTCCAATCCCTGCCTGTCTCCCGATGCCGGTTTCGCAGCCGCCGCAGAACGCAGGGGTCTGCGATTCGACGAGATCATCGACCGAATCGTCAAGGACATTCCGGCATCCCGTCGAAAGAGAAACAGAATCGATCCCATAATGCAAGCGATCTCTCGGGGGAAGAACACCCCCTATGAGAATTCAGCGGGCGGGGATAGAGCGTTTATGGATCTGAAGGAGGTTCGCTGCCGCCGCGATGTTCGAACCTCCGACCGGGACGACGTGCGGGAGATCGTCCACTCGACGGGTTTCTTTACGCCTGAGGAAGTCGATATCGCCCTCGAACTGGTGGATGAAACCCTGGCAAGGGGCCGTCAGAGCGGATACTCCTTCCTTTTTGCCGAACAGGCGGGCAGGGTGCTGGGTTACACCTGTTTTGGTCCCATCATCGGCACGGCCGGCAGTTACGATCTCTATTGGATCGCTGTCCACGGGCTCTATCACCGGAAAGGCGTCGGCAGGCTCATCCTTGGCCGCAGCGAAACCCTCATGGCGCAGGAGGGGTGCCGCCGTGTCTATGTCGAAACCTCCTCAAGGTCAAAGTATGCGCCGACCCGCTCCTTCTATGAGCGTTGCGGCTACGACAGGGTTGCCTCTCTCAAGGATTTCTACGCACCCGGCGATGACAAGATCGTCTACTGCAAGACCTTCTGATGGAAAATTCCCCTCTGCCTTTCCTTTGTCCAGGGGGTGGCGGAACATATCATTAAAGGAGGCCACATCCGGGTTCGGCGCTCGCCGTGATTTTGACGGGCCGTGCGGTCGATCCGAAAGTATTCCCGGGGACAAGGCTTGAAAAGCGGTTGATTTTTTTCTGACAATCCTATAGACATCCTGTAGCCTGTAACCGGCAGGGTGGCTTAGCACCCCGGAACGATCGGGGCCGTTGATGAATCGAACGGCAGGAGGGCATCGCTGATGCGGCTCATACCCAGGGAAGAGAAATTTTTCGATCTGTTTGAAGAGCTTGCCGACAAGATCGAAGAAGGGGGAAAGCTCTTCATGGACATGCTCGAGCATTACGATACGGCGGAGCGAAAGGTCGTGAAGCTCAAGGAACTGGAGCATGAGGCCGATGTCATCACCCACCGGACCTATGAAAAGATGCACAAAACCTTCCTCACACCGCTGGACCGCGAGGATATCTATGCCCTGGTCAACAAGATGGACAGCATCCTGGATATGATCGAGGCCTCGGCGGTGCGGATGCACCTCTATAAGATCAAGGAGCCGGCGAAGGCCATCATCGATCAGACGAAAATCCTGAACATGGCCATCTCAAAGGTGAAGATGATCGTCCGCGGCCTGCGCGACATGAAGCACGCTCAGATGATCCTGGATGCCTGCGTCGAGATCAACACCCTGGAAAACGATGGGGATATCGTTCTGCGGACCACGATGGCGAACCTCTTCGAATGCGAGCAGAATCCCATCGAACTGATCAAATGGAAAGAGATCTTCGAACGCATCGAGGAGGCCATAGACGTCTGCGAAGACGTTTCGAACATCGTGGAAGGCATCGTCCTGAAACATGGTTGATCCTTGTTCTTTCATGGTTTTTGTCGTCATCGTGGCGCTGGTGTTCGACTTTCTCCATTGACGATTCCTATGGCGGCGAGCATCTCGGCAGTCTTTGATATCGTCCTGGACAGCGCCTTCCGAACCTGAAAGGGTCTGGAAGTCAAACCGCCTTGTAGTATTGATCGTACATTCCCCAGATAGCAATCAGAAGCGAGGTGATGATGGGGCCGACGACGAACCCCGAGATGCCGAACAGGATGATTCCGCCCAGGGTCGACAGAAAGATCAGCAACGGATGCATCTGCACATCCTTGCCGACCAGGATCGGACGGAGGACATTGTCCACCGAGCTGATGATAAGCATTCCGAAGAGCAGAATAACCACGCCTTCATAGATATGACCGTTGATCAGCATCAGGATGCCCGCCGGCGCCCAGATGATCGAACAGCCCACGGCCGGAACGATGGCCGTGAAGATCATGATCACACCCCAAACGATGGGGCCTTGGATGCCGGTCGCGAAAAAGATCAGACCCCCCAGGATGCCCTGGATGCCGCCGATGAGCAGGGTAACCTTTAGCGTAGAGCGGGCTGTTGCAGCGAATCGTTCATAGAGAAGTCTCTCCTTGTCCTCGCTGAGGGGAAGCGCACGCATGGCAATGTCGAGGAACCATTGGCCGTCGCGGATGAAGAAAAAAAGGGCGTAGAGCATGACGGCGAACTTGACGAAAAAGGCAAGCGTGTTCTGGGTCAGCGCCGACAGGTTTTTTAATATGTAATCGAGTACGCCCTTTGTCATTCCGGCAAATTTTTCGATCCAGAAACTCTGCTTGAGGTGAAGGCTGCTGAAAAGGGGATTGTTGATTATGGAACGTGCGAGTCCCTGGATATTTTGCTCGATTTGCGAACTGTCGATGCTGAGGGACTGGTATATCTGAAGCGATTCGGTCAGCAGAAGGCTGCCGACGATACCGGCCGGCAGGATAATGATCAGAATGATCAATACGAGGACGATGGTCGAACTCAAATTGGGTCTCTTCAGCTTTCCGTTTACCCATTTGTAAAAAGGCCTGAAGATACTGGCGATCACCGCCGCCCAGAAGAGGGGAAAGAAAAAGGGTTTCATGATCAGAAGAAACAGCAGAATCGCGAGACCCAGCAGGATGACCAGTAAAAGGTTGTTTGCCCTGTCTGTTTGCATAACGATATCTTTATAAAAAAGGGTTTCTCGGTCCGGCCGACCGTTCAGGGATTTTCCAATCCCAGGGACGCCCGGCAAGGCCGTCACGGCGACCGCTCTTACGCAGGATCGGGTAAGGGACGTTGTATCGGTGCAGAATCTACTAAATTTCCCTCTTCAAAGCAATCTCAAGTTTTCGGACGGGCTTGTGAATCCAGAACTTGCATTTGTCGGGCGGTATGTTACATTCACGGCGGTGTCTCTTTCGATTCGGTCAGGGAGGATATCGCCATGAAGTCCTACAGGGAAGAACTGTGGTTCAACGTGCCGTCACGCCGTGGATTCGTGAACATCACGTCCCAGGTTGAACGCTGCGTCCGCAACAGCGGTATCCGGGAAGGCTTGGTGCTGGTGAATGCCATGCACATCACCGCATCGGTCTTCGTCAACGACGATGAGCAGGGTCTGCACCGGGATTACGAGGACTGGCTCGAGGGGCTCGCCCCTCACGAACCCCTGTCGCGCTACCGCCACAACCGGACCGGCGAAGACAACGGCGACGCCCACCTGAAACGGCAGATCATGGGTCGGGAGGTGGTCGTTGCCATCACCGGTGGCCGGCTCGATTTCGGCCCCTGGGAACAGATCTTCTACGGGGAATTCGACGGCCGGCGGAAAAAGCGGGTCCTGGTCAAGATCATAGGCGAGTAGGGTTTTCGCAGGATTCCTTTCAGAGAACATGGCTGCGGAGGGCAACGATGGACGTTATGGATGCGATAAGGAAGCGGCGGAGCGTCAGGGAATTTTCGGCCGAGCCCGTTCCCCGGAAGGTTCTGGAGGAGATCCTGGAGGCGGCCGTCCAGGCCCCTTCCGCCATGAACACCCAGCCTTGGGAATTCACGGTCATCTCAGGGCGGGTGCTCGAAGACATCAAGCGTACAAATGTGGAGAAGCTGAACCGCGGTGAGATTCCCCATCCGGAATACATGGTGCTCGGCTGGCCGTTCGACAGCGTCTACCGTCGGCGGCAGGTGGAGCTTGCCAAGCAGATCTTTCAGCATGTCGGCATTCCCAAGGGAGACAAGGACGGCGTCGCGAAATGGATGGAGCGGGGGTTCCGCTTCTTCGACGCCCCCGCCGTTATCGTCCTTTCCGTGGACGGCTCCCTGTCGGAAACGGGTCCGGCGCTGGACGTAGGCGCCGTTATGCAGAATATCTGTCTTGCCGCGCTACCCTTCGGCCTCGGGACCTGCATCGACGAGCAGGGCGCCATGTACCCGGAGGTGTTCCGGCAGTATGCCGGCATTCCCGAGTCGAAGAGGATCATGGTGCCCATCGCCATCGGCTATCCCGCGCCCGATGCGCCCGCGAACCGGGTGCGGAGCGGCCGGGAGCCCCTGCATGGCATCACCTCGTGGTGCGGCTTCGATTAACCCTCATCCCCCCGATCTTCGGGGGTTGGCGTCTGGAGTCCATCGAAGAAGAGAAATTCATCATGTCGACATTGCCAGAGCGTTTAGGGTGCGAACCCATCATTCAAGGACCCATCGGCATGATGAACGGTTCCAAGCTTGTGGCCGATATCGGAGAAGCTGGCGCCGGCCAGGCGGGCACCCTGATCAGGGAGCTCAAGCCCGACAAGGCCGTCATCGAGGAGATGGTTTCCTGAGAAAAGCAAAAGGTCGAACGGTCTGATCATGAAGGTCATCCTCGCAGGTTTCAATCTGGATTACGAGACGATTCGGGAATGGGGAGAGGCCCGGCCGGAGGTCGGGAACCTCACCCCGGAGACGGTGGCGGCCGCCTATGCCCGGATCAGCCGCAGCCCGAAGCCGGTCCAGGAGCTTCGGGCCGTCGCCAGGCGGGAGGTGGAAAGGGCGAGGCAGTCCAACCGGAGCATCGTCTTCGAGATGGGCCACAGCTCCATCGCCGAGCACGCCGTCTTCAATATCGACGTCCTGGGCGTTTCCCGCCTGCTCGTCGAGGAGATCGAGAAGTTCCGCCTCTGCTCCTACACGGAGAAGTCCCAGCGCTACGTCCTGTTCGGGGACGACTTCACGATTCCCGAAGAGATCCGGGATTCCCGCCTGGAGAAGCCCTATGTGGGGATGATTCGCGAACAGTACCGTTTCTATCGACGCCTCTACGAGCGTCTCAGGCCTTTCATTTTCGAAAGGAACGCCGATATCGGCCGCGATCCGGCCAACCGCTCCACCCTCGAGGGCTGGGCCAAGGAAGACGCCCGGTACATCATCCCCCTCGCCACCGAGACGCAACTCGGCATGACGGTCAACGCCCGGAACCTGGAGCTGATGCTGCGGCGCCTGGCCGCCCATCCCCTGATCGAGGCGAAGCAATGCAGCCGCCGTCTGTACGAGGCCGCGAAAAACGTCGCTCCGTCGCTTATCCGCTATACGGAGGCTACTCCCTACGACCTTCAGACAAGGGCCGCCTTGCGGGAGGAAGTTTCGCAACGAACGGCGGGACTGGAGAGCGGGGAAAGCGGACGGAGGAAGGAGGATCGGGAACCGGTGAAGCTCATCCGTGCCACGCCCGGGTCCGACGAACGGGTCCTGGCCGCCCTGATTCATGCCTCATCGAACCTGCCTTTCAGCCGATGCCTTCGGATCGCCCGCAGGATGGACGGATCGGAGAAGGAGAGTCTCATGAAGACGGCCCTCAGAAACCTCTCTCCCCACGACGCCGTTCTGCGGGAATTCGAGCACGCCGATCTGGTCTTCGAACTCGTCGTCAGCGCAAGCTGTTTCGCCCAGCTCAAGAGGCACCGCATGGCCACGCTCACCGGCCAGGAGTACGATCCGGCCCTGGGGATCACCGTCCCGCCCGCCGTGGCCGCCGTCGGCCTGGAGGGTGCCTTTCGCGAGATCGTCGCCCGGACGGACGATCTCCATGGCGACCTGAAAGAGACAGCCCCGGCCGCCGCGGCCTATATCCTGACGAACGCCCACCGCAGGAGGGTGGCGCTGAAAGTCAACGCCCGTGAACTGTACCATATCGCCCGCCTTCGGGCCGACGGCTATGCCCAGTGGGACATCCGTGAGACTGCCGTCCGGATGATCGAACGGGCGCGCAAGGCGATGCCCCTGACCCTGATGCTCGCCGCGGGGAAAGACGCCTTTGCCGAACGCTACGGCCGGACTTTCCCCGGGGAATCGTCCGTTTCCTGAGGGGGCGCCATGGCGGTCAACCTCCTGTGACGAATAGCCCATCCATAGAGATCGTTCCCTCCGCCAATATCGTTCGGGGCCGTTTCATCGAGCGGCTCAACCGTTTCGTGCTGCGGTGCATCGTGGAAGGACAGG
This sequence comes from Deltaproteobacteria bacterium, assembly GCA_016929555.1. GTDB lineage: Bacteria > Desulfobacterota > Syntrophia > Syntrophales > JAFGIO01 > JAFGIO01. The sequence goes on from JAFGIO010000123.1 coordinate 15,320, forward strand.
CGTGTTCGGCCTACCTCCCCAATCCGGGTCGGCTCTGGGAGATTCTCCTGCCCGGTTGCGCGCTCTTTCTGGTCAAAAATCACCGCACCGCAATGGGAAAGCCGAAACTCCCCTGGACGGTCGTGGCCGCCCGGCGGCGGGGGCGTACCATCCTCCTCCACACCCATCTGACGAACCAGGTCGTTGCCCGCCTGCTCGAAGGCGGCCTGATCCCGAGCCTGGCCGGCGCCCGGATCGTAAGGAGGGAGGTGCGGGCGGACCACAGCCGCTTCGATTTCCTCCTGGAACGTGCCGGCCTGCCCTATCTGCTGGAGGTCAAGTCCTGTACCCTCTTCGGGGATCAAATCGCCATGTTCCCCGATGCCGTCACGGAAAGGGGCAGCCGCCATCTGCAGGAACTGGCCGCCATCTCCGCACGGGAGGGCCTGTCCTGCGGAGTCGTCTTCATGGTCCACAGCGGAGGCGCCCGCTTCTTTCTTCCCGACTACCACACCGATCCGGCGTTCGCCCGTACCTTCCTGCAGATGAAGGATCGGCTCGATTTCAGGGCCGTTGCCGTCACCTGGGGTCGGGACCTGCGCCTGAGGCCGCCGGTCCGGGAACTGGAAATCCCCTGGGATCTCATCGACCGCGAGAACCGCGACAGCGGAAGCTATCTTCTGGTCATGGAGGTCGCCCGGGATCTCAACCTGACCGTGGGAGGCCTCGGAGAGATCTTCTTCCGAAAGGGCTACTATCTCTACGTGGGGTCGGCGAGAAGGGGTCTTGCGTCCCGTCTTGCCAGGCACCTGCGGCGGCGCAAGACCTTCTTCTGGCACATCGATTACCTTCGGGACCGGGCCGACGACTGCCGGGCCATCCCCATCCGTGCGAGCATGCCCCTGGAACACGACATCGCCGCTGCCCTGGAGGGGATCGCCGACTGGACCGTTCCGGGCTTCGGCTCCTCGGACTGCCGCTGCCCGACGCACCTGTTCGGGATGAAGGCGCACCCCCTCCGGTCGCGGGCATTTCTCGGGGTGCTCCAGCACTTCCGCATCGATCGCCTGGAAGCGGATCTCCCTGGAAAGTGACCGCAATCCGTACCAGGAAGACAGGGGCAAAGGCGGGAAAGGAAAAAAACGGTAAGGGCAAAGGCGGCAAGGGTTGATGTGAAAAGCGGAAAGTTGACGCTCTGAAAGAGCGGGAATCCGGGATGCGCCGATCCAAAAGGGCATCCCGGATTCCCGTTTTGACGAGACTGGTGAAAAGCGAGTGAATCAGAGCCGCTCCACCACGGTGGCGATCCCGACGCCGCCCCCGCCGCAGAGCATCTGCACGCCGTACCTTCCCTTTGTCCGCTTCAGGTGATGA
>JAFGIO010000124.1 GCA_016929555.1 Deltaproteobacteria bacterium
CCACAGGGCGTAGGTCTTCCGATAATGACCGTAGAGGGCCTCCAGGGCGGTCTGGAGTTCCGCCGGGAGGCTGAGGGGGTCGAGGCTACCGGCCTTGCCCCCGTCCTCTTCCCCGGGCTTTTCCCGGTAGCAATGGTGCCCCTCGTCGTTAATCGCCAGAATGTTCTTCATACCCATCAGGCCGGGCATGACCCGCTGGAGCATCTGCCCCTCCGTTTCGACGGTGGCGAGCGGAGCGCCGCCCCGGCCCTGGAGGAGGGAGCGGCTTCCCCTGGCGAGTTCCAGCCGTTCGCGGAGCTTGAAGGCGTGGTAGTTGGTGATGACGATCTTGGCGCGGTCGATGTCCCCCAGCATGTCTTCAGGCACAAGCTCGCGGCTCCGGTAGTAGCTGTTCAAATCGTTGGGGAGCAGGACTTGCAGGCGGTCGCGGATCGTAAGGCCCGGCGTCACGACGAGAAATCCCCTTGTGAATTTCCTGCTGCCCGGCCGCCGCACGGCGTTGATGGTTTGCCAGGCGATGATCATGGCCATGATGGTTGTCTTGCCGGCGCCCGTTGCCAGCTTCAGGGCCAGGCGCATCAGTTCCGGATTGGCGTCGCGGTTGGCGTTGGCCAGGTGCTCCAGGAAGCCTTTTTCGGCCTTTCCGGCGTTCGGGGCGACCTCGGTGAGCCAGATGACCGTCTCGACGGCCTCGATCTGGCAGAAGAAGGGCCGGATGCTATTGAACTTGTGATGCCGCCAGTGCCTGAGCAGACGGGCCGTTTCCGGTGTGACGCGCCAGTGGCTTTCGTTTTTCAGGCTGTGCCATTCATCCACGTGGCGGCGCAACTCGTTGATCACCGGCGTGGGGTCGTATTGTTGCTGTTGGGTGGAAAGGCCCTTGCCTTCGTCGAAGATCAGTTGCTGCTGTCCGGAAGCTCCTTTGCGCTTCCTCGGTTTCGGGATCGGCGTAATGAACTCGGCGCGGCGGCGGTTTTCGATAATCCGATGCGTGGGCTGGCCCTGCTCGTCGAGCTCCCAGTGACGCGCCGGGTATCGGTAGGGAGAGTTGAGGATCGGCCTTTCGAAGAATCGATTTTCCATGATCAGGTTCTCTCCGGATGCCGGCTCTAAGGGTGGAATCGATATTACCCCGCAGAGTGCTCGAGATATGCCTGAGCGTACATATCACAATTGTGGAGAAAGTGCCTACCGATAATTGACCTCGGCATGTCCGGCCTTATTTATTGAGATGTGCAAGGGAATCCTTGATTTCCCGATTAAAATAGGGATAAGGTATCGCGTCTCCCAATGAATGTGGGAAAATTCCAACGGAGCAAGAAATAATGGAACCTGAAACGCGCCCTGCCGTTTTTATGGGGCTGGTGAAGGTCGGGATTTTCATCGTCGTCCTGGCGGCGGCCTTCTTCCTCTGCGCCGGCCGCCTAGATCTGGCCATGGCATGGATCTATATCGCTGTGATCTTCGTCAATACGGGCATCACCTCGCTTTTGATGGACCCCGAATTGATCGAGGAGCGGTCTGGGATAGGAAAAGACACGAAGAGATGGGACATCGTTCCCGCCGTCTTGATGGGGCGGGTCGGCCCATTGGCCTTTTTGATCGTGGCCGGGCTGGATGTCCGATTCGGCTGGTCGCCGGAGATGTCTCTTGCAGTCCGGATTGGAGCCTTCGGTATCGCCCTGCTGGGAATGCTGATCACGGACTGGGCGGTGGTTTCGAACCGGTTCTTTTCAGGCGTGGTTCGCATCCAGAGAGAGAGGGGACACAGCGTCGTCATTACCGGCCCGTACCGATACGTTCGCCATCCGGGCTATGCGGGGGCGATCCTTCACAATATGGCAGAGCCGGTGCTCCTGGGTTCCCTCTGGGCGCTCGTTCCGGCAGGTCTTGTCGCCGTCGTTACGATTGTCCGCACGGCCATGGAGGACCGCACCTTGCAGGAAGAGCTCGAGGGGTACGAGCCCTATGCAGAACGGGTGCGCTACCGCCTGCTGCCCTTCCTCTGGTGATGAATACGACAAATTAATCGCGATGGTCCCGTAAAAAGTCGTAAATCACCCTCCCCTTAATCCCCTCCCCTCAAGGGAAAGGAAATGCACTTTTTACGAGGCCATCAATCATGGTTAAGCGGATACGACGCCATTAATAACTGCTCAATTTCTTTCGATGAATCCATCTCCATTGCCCTCTCGGCAATCTGAGATGCCTCCTTCGTAGTTACCCGCTTGGCCATTTCCTTGATCTCCAGTATTAAAACCGGGGCCACACTGAATTCTCTAAGACCCAGACCGTATAGCAAAGGAAAGTAAAACGGATCCCCGGCGATCTCCCCGCAGATGGAAACGCTTTTGCCATGGGCTTGTCCGGCTTCGACCACATTTTTGACAAGCCACAGGATTGAGGGATTGAGGGGCTGGTAAAGATCACTTACCAAATCATTGTCTCTATCCACAGCCAGAGTATATTGAACCAAGTCATTTGTCCCGATGCTTACGAAGTCTATTTCCTTCATCAGTTTCGATGCCATGATGGCCAGCGAAGGAATTTCCACCATGACGCCAATAGGAATGTCCCTTTGGAAATCGACCTTTTTGTGTATGAACTCAGCTTCGACTTCCTTGACCACGCCCCGGAGCTGTCTCACTTCTTCGACGCTTGAAACCATGGGAAATAGGATCTTCACTTTTCCGTGGACGCTGGCCCTGAATATCGCTCTGATCTGAGTTTTCAACATCTCCTGTTCTTTCAAAAAGGCCCTCGTGGAACGGTATCCCAAAAAAGGATTCTTTTCCGGACGAAGGGAGACCAGAAACTTATCTCCCCCAAAATCGAGGGTTCGGATGGTCACTTCTTTCGGATTCATTCGTTCAGCAACCTTTTTATAAATCCCGAATTGCTCTTCTTCGGAAAGAAAATGGTCTTCGATAATGAAAGGAAGTTCCGTCCTGAAAAGTCCTATCCCGTCTGCATGAAAACGGATGGAAAACTCTAAATCCACCATATTTCCGATATTGGCCATCAGCTTGAAACGATGGCCATCCAACGTTTCCGCCGGGTAATCTATCAAGGTCTCCAGATTTCTTCGATGGGCTTCGAGCTTCTCCTGGGTTTTCCGATACTCCTGTATCACTCCTTCCGGGGGATTGACGACGACGAAGCCCAGATTTCCGTCGATAATGAGAAAATCCCCTCTCTCAATTCGAGAAAGCAATCCCTCGATTGCCAATACTGCAGGGATTCCCATAGAGCGTGCGAGGATGGCAGCATGGGATTCCCTTCCCCCCCGCTCTGTAATGAACGCCAATACCCGCTCTCTTTTGAATTGAACCGTATCCTTGGGTGTCAGTTCAACGCCGGCTATGATCACGGCTTCCTCAAAGGGACAATCAAGCACCATGGGCCCAGTCAAAGATTCGATCAATCTTTTTCCGATATCCCGAATGTCCGCCATACGTTCTCTAAAGTAAGCATCTTCCATTTTTGAAAAGATTTCCTCGTATTTCAATATTTGGGATAACACCGATGCCTCGGCGTTGATTCTTTGGGTTGCTATCTTTTCAAAAACTTCCGATAAAAAATGTGAATCTTTTATGATGGAAAGGTGGGTCGAAAAGATTTCGGCATCTCCATATCCCCCGTAACCCAACTGCCTTCTGATATTTTCATGGTCCCTCCGGATTGCTTCTTCCACTTCTTCCACTGCTTTTTTCAGCCTCTGAATCTCTGATCCAATTTGATTATCCTCAATGGCATAGGTGGGGACATGTGAAAAAACATCTTTATGGATGCAGACTTTCCCCAAAGCCACCCCCGGTGAAGCGGCAATCCCCTTCATCAATTTTTCACCCAATTTGGGCTTCTTAAATGGTTCCTCTTTCATTGTGCTGCTCCTTGCATCTCATGTGAGGTTTCGCCAATCCGCCAGGTGCCAAGGAACACGAAGATGAGCGCCGGCAGCAGAAAGGCGGGACGCCAGATATCTGGCAGCGGCGCGGCAAGGTATGGACCGAAGCACCATATGGCGTCGTAAACCGCGTGGAACGCGATGACTGCGACGAGCGTGCCACTCTTGACGTAAATCAAACCAAATACGAGCGACAGGCATACGACCTCTGTAACAACCAGGACCGTGGTCGGCAGAGCCCCGTAATGGTAGATGACAAAGAGGCCCGTCGAGAACAGCAACGCGTTGACCGTTCCGATCTTGGGCTCTAGCAGATTGATGAGGACGGCCCTGTACAGCAGTTCCTCGCGCAAGCCAACCACGACGCTCGTCAAGGCAAAAACCAGAGCTGTGCCCAGCCCTCCACCGAGAGACCATCCCTGAAAAAGGAATGGAATGGCCAGTGCACAAGCTGCGCCGACGATAACGAGCGGCAGTTTTACCGTCCCGGAGCGTGGGATCCGGCTGAGTATCACTTGGCGGAACAACGCCCAGTATAAAGCAACCGTGACAAGCCGCACGGCCGTGACTGCCAGTTCCAGCGTTGCGCCATTCAGTTGATCGTGAAGCCATGTTCGAGTGAACACCGCATATGCGATTTCAACGATGGCCGCGATCAGAACCTTAGCGGGCATCTTCATGATTCTTGCGTGACACGACTCCGAGTTATATAAA
>JAFGIO010000125.1 GCA_016929555.1 Deltaproteobacteria bacterium
GGGATGTAGCTCAACTGGGAGAGCGCGGCGTTCGCAATGCCGAGGTCAGGGGTTCGATCCCCCTCATCTCCACCAAGCCATAATCCAGCGAAGTCCAAAGCAGTGCGAAACCCGCTAGAAATAGCGGGTTTTTTTATTAACTGCGGCAACAAATACGTTGACAGGTACGGCATCTTTTCTTAAAATTTTCATCAATGCTTACTACCTCGGCGCCGGGTTGCCTTACACGAAACGCCGGGGACACGTCAGAATAATAACGGACTTGGCATTTCATGCAGAAAACGACAGATACGGCGGCTCTCAAGCGTTTGGAGAACATGCTGGTCCTGGGGGCATCCATCCTCGACGCCATCCCGCAGGCGGTCATGGGCCTGCGCAACCGCCGCATTATCTTCGCCAACAATGCCGTCCGGGACATTTTCGGCTGGCAGCCGGAGGAGCTGATAGGCAGGCATGTCTCCATCATCTACCGTAACGCTCGCGAGTCTCAGCGGCTTGCGAGACTGTTCTATCAGAAACTGGCCATCCAGCGCACCGTTGAGGCCGAATATCCTTGCCGGAGGAAAGACGGCCAGGACATCCTCTGCCGCCTGAGGGCTGCCCGCACCGGCGAGACGCTCGTGCAGCGGCGCATCGTGGTGACCTACGACGACATCACCGAACAGAAAAGGGTGGAGGAAGAGCTCAGAACTTCCCATCAGCAGCTGCGCGACCTTTCCCTGCACCTGCAATCGTTGCGGGAGAAGGAGAGCACACGGATCGCCCGGGAGATCCACGATGAGCTCGGCCAATCGTTGACGGCCCTGAAGATGGATGTCTCCTGGCTGGGAAGCCAATTGTCGGGAGAACATAGGATCCTTCGGGAAAAAACGGAGCGCATGGCCGCCCTGATCGATACGATCGTCGATAGCGTGCACCGCATCTCCACGGAGCTTCGACCCATCCTGCTGGACGATCTGGGTCTGACGGCCGCCATGGAGTGGCAGGCCCAGGAATTCCAGAACCGCTGCGGAGTCGAATGCGACATCGACATGGATTTCCGGGAAAGCATCTTGGAAAAGGATCTCGCTACGACCCTGTTCCGTATCTTTCAGGAGATCTTGACGAATGTGGCACGACACGCCGGGGCAACCCATGTCGGCGTCCATCTGACCGAGCGGGGAAACAGGCTCAGACTTGAAATCACCGACAACGGAAGGGGGATCACACCCGAACAGATCAGCGATCCAAAGTCCTTCGGCATCATGGGAATATGCGAAAGGGCGGGACTGTGGGGCGGCCGAGTGCGGATCACTGGAAAAAACGGTAAGGGAACCACCATCACTGTCCTCATCCCCCTCACTTCAAGAGAGGTGTAAGATGATACGCATCCTCGTTGCCGACGATCATGCCGTTGTCCGGGAAGGCGTGAAGCAGATCCTGTCGAATCTGGACGATATGACGGTCAGCGGAGAGGCTGGAAGCGGTCCGGAGACGCTGGCCAAGCTCGATCGTCAAGACTACGACCTCGTTCTCCTCGACATCAGCATGCCGGGACGCAGCGGGCTGGAGATCCTGGAGGATATCAGAAACTTGCGTCCCAAGCTGCCCGTTCTCATCTTGAGCATGCACCCGGAGGAGCAGTACGCCGTGAGAGCGTTGCGGGCCGGCGCTGCGGGCTATCTGACGAAGGCGAGCGCTCCCCAGGAGTTGATCGGCGCTATCCGCAAGGCCGCCAGGGGAGGCAAGTACGTAACAGCGTCTCTGGCGGAGAAGCTGGCCCTTCAACTGGACGCGGACGCGGAGAAGCCTCCCCACGAAACGCTCTCAAACCGGGAACTCCAGATCATGCTGATGATCGCGGAGGGAAAATCGATCAGCGAAATCGCCGCAGAACTCTCCCTGAGCGTCAAGACCGTGAGTACTTACCGCAGCCGCATCATGGACAAGATGGGGATGAAAAAAAACGCCGAACTCACGCTTTATGCCGTTAACAACCAACTGCTCGGATAACGTGACGACCGGGGCTCATTCATAATAAACCTTCATGCCCCGTGGGGCGCCACGAAGCATGAAAATCACCCCCACCCAACCCTCCCCCCTCGAGGGGGAGGGATACAGGGAAGGGGATTTTCTTACTAAGAAGAGCATTGAACCAGGACGATCTATGGCTTCCGCACTTCCTCCTATTGGCGTTCGCAGGCGTTGCCTGTTGAAATGGCGCAAATCGGCCTTTGTTTATCACGACCACCCAGAAGCAAGCTTCCAAAGATGCCGCTGATCCACCCGCGTGGCGGATTGCGCCTCAGCCGAACTTCCCACGATGTTTATCACTTCGAGAGCCCGCAATAACTCGTTAGACAGGGTTTCTTTTCGCTTGGACAGCATCTCACGGATCTCTCTTGGAGTGGTCTTCTTCGCCCTGTATGCCGCAAAACTTTCACGGTGCAGATGTTGTTTCTCCTGCGGCAATGCTCCAATGGGATTTGACAACGGTCTTTCCATGAATGGCCGGTATTGCCTCCGAAGAGAATACATGAGTGCCCACTGCGTCACAGGCCGCAGGCTGTGCAACTTCGGCCCGCGAACCGATGGACGATGTCGGTCGCCCATCAAGAGGCCTTCCCTTCGTGCGCGCCGACGACGAGCATTCGCGTCACGAAAGCAAGCGGCACGCCTCCAGCGAGGATCGGCGTCACGCTCCCGAATTTTCCCCTCGGTCATGATGGACGGGGAAAGGCTTTGAGGACGTTCCCCGCCTTCCACGCCGCCGAAGTTCATGATCAAGTTCAACAATTGATAATCCAGTACGGGCATATCTCCACTCATAGACGATTCCATATCAAAATCTTGATATGCCTGAAAACCTGCAAGGCTGCGGCTGGATCGGGAATCATCGTCAGAAGCATGGAGACGGGGTCTTCCCGCGTGTTGCCGTTCCTGTTCATTATTATCATTTACTGGCATTGGTATCTCCTTTCGATACGTGTCGATCTATAGCGTCCTTTTCTTGACTCGATGCATCGTCCTCGACGTCTTCTGCATTTTGAAGCCGGCCTGCCGGTTTCTTTACGATTCCCGCCTTTCCCTCTTTTTCAATAAGATATGTCAGAACACTTCAGGGCGGTATCGGTCGTCATCCGAATTGTTTGTCGTCATTTTACCTATGCGTGTAGGAATTTCCCTCATCGGCGCCTGCCAGCCATGAGAAGCTGTTGACACAAGCTGATGAGCGATGCTCTATGGCAGGAAATGTCTGAGTAATATTGTTCTGCAATGGAGGATCATAAAAAGGGATGCCTACGGATCGAAAGGGAGCAACGCTTCGCATAGCCGGGCCTTTGCTTCCATCAGATCCCTCTTTTACACACGCTGCCGCCCAATCATCATTTCAGCCCGTTGGACCCCTTCTGTCAGGAGGGCTATGACCACCCCGGTTACGATGAACATGGTGACACGGACAACATCATCCATATAGTGAAAGTTTGGGATGAAGAGAAGCCGACTGCCGATGAGGAGGATGCTCAAAAGCAGCGGTACGAAAAAGCCGCGTTTTTGCCACCAGATACTTGCTAGTATGATAGGGATATAAAAAAGGTGCGTAAATACCGTATCCGTATGGAGAACGGCATGGCTGTAATAGGTGGCACCGAAACATGCCGCGAGAAGTACGGCCATGATCGCAGCCCTCAAGACAGTAGCCCTCCTGTCGACTCCTTCCATCATAATGGTCTTCACCGCACCAAACTCCTTTTCGATATCCTGCTGGTTCAAATTCTGATAAGCCTCATCCATCACGAAGACCGCGTAATCGAATATGAGGATCGTCCTGTTTAGGGACTCCAAGGCCTGCTGCCGTTCGAGGGTCGTGAGGAACAGGGACTGGATCTCAGCGAAGAGCCACATCTGCCGCCTCATTAATATTAGGGCATAAACGGCCTCCGATAAGGGGACGCCTTCCTGATACATCTTTTCGGCGAATGGTATGGTGAACAGGCATACCGACACATAAGGCTGTTCGGCAAAAAACATTTCATGGAAGTGTTGGTAAAAATCGATAGCTTGATGGATAGCACGTTCTTCGGGGATGTAACGGTAGGAAGGGGTTTTCGGATTCGTCTGCACGGACTTCACCCACTGCCGTGCGATCTCTTCGGCATGATTCTTCGTCAAATCGACCAACTTCTCCGCATGCTCCTTCATGGTCTGTTTCCCTTCGTTATTTTCGACGCCTGAAACAATGCACGGAGCCTACACCCACCGAACAGCTGCGTGCACCGTCCCTGCCATGTGCATGCCTTCGTCACGGCAGCCATCTGAGATCAAAGGCAAAATAGCGGACACGTTCCTTTCGCAGCAGATCCGACTGCTGGGACGCAGGAAAGGATTCGTCGACCAGCCGTGCAGGATATACGATTCTTCCACAAGGAAGGTCTCACGATGGATCGTCTTCCTGGGCTTGATCATCATCGTGAGACCTTCATTAATGTGTCTCCTTGACGTTTATTCCCTTTAAGACAATTGCACCATCTTGCACACCGATGTGTTTTGCAATAACGGGACACTTCGCCTTAAGCAAAAAGAACATCGGCCTGTTTCCATTGGAAAGGGCCTCATAATTACCCTGTCCTTTGCTTATAATGAAATCTGAACGATCATACAAAGCCCTAAATTTTTCACTGCATGTCTTAAGAACGGTGCCGGGGGCCTTTGTCCCGGAAGATATTATGGTGGCAACCTTGTCAATACCTGCCTGAACGGCATCATCATAGGTGGCGTCATTGATCACGGGAATGTCTCGCACTGCATACACAACAGGTTTCTTCAACTCTTCTATGAGAATCCTGTCAAATACGCACTCGCCTGCATTATCGCCAATAAATAATATTTTGTCGGTTCGATTGAGATAACTGACAAATTTCCTGTAATCGCATATGGCAAAATCCCTTATGAGGATATCGGCGATATCCTTTTCAATATCAAAATCCCTTGGAGCTCCGAAATCGATGACATTTCCGGCCACGGATACTCTAATGGCGGTCATAAGCCTGTCTGGAGAATCCTCGACTTTCTTTTTCAGGGCAGGATAAAGAGACAATGCCTTTCGGGTGGTCTCGTTCTTGATTTCCTTATAAGGGTCCGCATTCCCGATAATCTCCCCAACCTTTTGGTATATGAGCATTGCCGTTTCGGGGGGAGTGTTCTCAACCGGTATGTCTTTCAGCATCATACCAATTTCATCAAGAAGTCGCTTTATCTTATGTTCGTCTTCCGTTGCTATCCTCCCTATGCGCAGGGCCTGCTGCAAGAAACACGGAAAACAATCGAGATATGTTTTCATTCCTTATTCGCGTGTCATCGACGTCCCGCATTGGGGGCATTTCTGTTCATAGCATGGCTTTCCCAACTGATGAACGGTTTTTTCACCACAGTTTGGGCATACACAGAAGCCACCTGGACCGGAAGCAAATCCGCCTCCCCTTCCGCGACCGCCCCCTCGTCCTTGACCGCTACCACGCAATCCTCTTCCTGTTCTGGGCCCCTGTCCTCTTGGACCTGTTCCATCTCCTCTTGGCATGATATCAATCCTCCGTTTATCTTTTTTTACCTTATAACTATGTCGTAGATTGCCGTTTGTCAAATCTCATCCTCAGACTCCTTCCGTGTCCTCCATTCGCATGAGGACACGAAGAGATCAGTATGCCTTGATTTCATTGTAATTATGTAGCAGAAGAGCCCTTCAAACCCTTCCAGCTTGCAAATTCGACTTGAAACATCTGCCTAAGCAAGATCTCCCTGTCAAGGCAGACATGAGCGGATACCCATGAGCGCGACGATTGCCTTTCGAAAGATCATAGACAAC
>JAFGIO010000015.1 GCA_016929555.1 Deltaproteobacteria bacterium
CTTCATAGGCCCTGCGCACCGCCTCCGCCGTCGTGATGCCGATTTTTACCCCACCGGCATCCGACTTATGGATGATGTCGGGGGAAACGATCTTCATCGCGACGGGATAGCCGATCCTGCCGGCCATCTCCACAGCCGCATCGGCGTCCTCGGCCAGGCCCCCCGCATTGACGGGTATGGCGTAATCCTCCAGGATCGCCTTGCTCTCCGGTTCGGTGAGCACCTTCCGCCCCTGTTCCTTCACCTGCGCGATCATCTTGTTCACAGCGTCTTTCATCGGTTCCTCCTTCAAACAATTGCTGCAGCGGGTTCAGTTTAAAAAACCACCGGATGCCGGTTGCAGTAGAACCGACCTTGGGCCTTGCGCATCACAACGCGAAACAGCGTGTAAGCATCGGGACGCGTAACCGGTCAGGCAAAGCCAATTTTCCTCTACGGCTGCGGAATCAGCAGGAGTTCCTCCGGCGTGTCGACCAGGTAATCCGGTTCGGTCAGGGCGAGTTTTTCATGGCTGTGCCAGCCCCAGGTGACGGCAACGGTTTTCACGCCGGCCTGCCGGGCCTCCCGGATGTCTCCCGCGGTGTCTCCGATGTAGTAGGTTCCCTGGTGCGTTGCTCGGAAACGATCGATGGCATGGTGAATCTTGTTGATCTTGCTCAGCGTGACTTCGAGACCCAGGACGTCTTCGAAGTACCGCTCGATTCCGACCTGGATAAGGATCTTTTCGATGATGCCCGCTGCGTTCGAGGAAACGACGAGCAGGGTATGCCGTCGACTGAGCTCCTCCAGAACGGGAACCAGTCCTCCGAACGCCCGGATCTGTCCGTAATCGAGCGTCGGGGCGATCCGGGCCGAAACCCGGGTAAAGGCATCGACGTCCACTCCCCTTTTGCCGATCCCCGTGTAGAAGTTGGTTTCGAATATATCCAGATATTCCTGCCGGTTTCTTAAGAGGGGTGCCCCCAGGCTTTCCAGGCAGAGGTTGACGACCCTTTCATAGAAGGCGAGGGAATCGACGAGAACACCGTCAAAATCAAAGAGCAGCAATTTCCTCCGACCGTTTTCCATAAGGATCGGCTCGTCTCGATGCCCGAGGGTTCCCGGCATCACCGCGGCCTGTGCATGGCCTGGTAACAGCGGTACAGGATCGAGAGGACCTCGAAGGGTTCCTCGATCGAGGGGAAGGTCGGAACCCCCCGGGGCTCGAGGTAGGCCTTGCACTCTTCCATATAGGCCTTGTCCGCGCTGAAGGTGACGAGTATCAATTTTTCCGGATACTTTCTCTGCAGATCGACGATGAAGTCGTAGGGGGGGATTCCGGTTTTTTTCGTCAGCATGAGAACGGGGACAACGGCATGGATATTGGGATCCTTCAGGACCGCCTCCGTGCCTTCCCGGTATCCGAACTCCACGCCGTGCGAGGTGGCGGCGGGCCAGATGTCCACGGGGTTGCGCATGCGGATGTAGGGCGGACTGATCTCCTGTAGACGGGCCGTGTTTTCAGGCAGCAGATCGGGAACCTTGAGGCCCAAACGGACGCAGAGATCGGCCAGGACGACGAGCATCGCCCCGGAGGGGGCGCTGAAGCTGACGCCGTTGCCCTTGGGCAGGGGCAGCATCGAGAGGACCTTGGCCGTAAGGATGAGGTGGGAATAGTCGTATATCCGAACGACGCCCGCCTGCCGGAGCAGGCCGTCGACGATCAGATCCTCCGAAGCCAGGGCCGCTGTATGGGCGACGGCCGCATTGCGGCCTTCTTCCGTGGCGCCTCCCTTCAGCAGAATCACGGGTTTGCGGCGCGTGACCTCGCTGGCGAGGGCCATGAATTCCTTGGGTCTCTTGAAGCTCTCCAGATACATGATGATGGCCGTCGTCTCCGGATCGTCGGCCAGGCAGTCCAGGGCGTCGCATTCGTCCACGTCGATCTTGTTGCCCAAGCCGAAAACCCTGCAGACGCCGAAATGCTCACCCGTGAGGATGTACTTCAGGGTGTGGGTGCCGAAATTGCCCGTCTGGGCGATGAAGGAAACCCGGCCTCGACGGATCTTCCCCTGGGGAAAGAAGGTCGAGGTGAAGTTGTGGGGCGTCGAGGTGTGGCCGGACGTGTTCGGTCCGATGAAGCGCACCCCTTTTTCCCTCACCAGGTCGATCAGCTCCTGCTGGAGCTCCGCGCCGTATTCATCCACCTCGGCAAACCCCCCGGCGGCCAGCACGAAGTGACGGATACCCTTCTCGGTGCAGTCCCGAATGGCCTGCGGCGTCGCATTGGCGGGAAGGATGACGATGGCCATGTCGATGCCCGGGGGCAGTTCGGCGATGGAACGGCACACGGGAAGACCGAGGATCTCCCCGCCCTTTGGATTGACAAGATGAACCTTCCCGGCATAATCGTTCGACAGGATATTATCGATGACTTCGTGTCCGGGTTTTCCGGGGCTGGCAGAGGCGCCGATGACGGCGACACTGCGGGGCTCTAAGAACGGCCGAAGATCTTCTCTCATGATACCCTCCTGGGTGCGGTGATGCTCAGATTCGATGAACGGTTCTTATGGCTTCGGGGGGAAAGTGCCGCTATGCACAAGCGTGCTCTGCTCGGAGAATTGCTAACGGATGGGGGTCGAAAAGTCAAGTTAAAAAAGGGAAAGCGAGCCCGGAACCCCGCAAGGTCACTATGATGATCGATCAGGATACGTTTATGCAAAACTTTTTTACCGGTTGCATCGAAAGGCCTTCCTTGCTATACAATCCTCAGATCCTATCGAGAGGATTCTCGCGAATTTGTCAGAGTGAACAATCAAACAAGGAGGTATGGGCTATGATCGGTTTGGTGGCAAAGATGAAGGTCAAGGAAGGCAAGGCGGATGAGTTCATCGAGGTGTTCAAGGGCCTGATCACCAATGTGCGCAAAGAGGAAGGAACCCTGTACTATACGCTGAACCGGGACAAGGCCGATCCCAACACCTTCGTAGTCATGGAACGCTACCGTGACAAAGAGGCGCTCAAGACCCACGGTTCCTCGCCCCACTTCGCCGAAGCTTCCGGCAAATTCGGGGCACTTCTGGACGGTCCTCCCGAACTCATCATGCTCGAGGAGATCGCTTCCATCTGACCGATCCGCAAAGACCGACTGAAAAGGGATACCGACGACCGTCCCGCCCGGGGTTGGACGTTAGAGCCCGATACAGGCACCGGCCGCCCGGGTCCGCCGCGATGCGGCGGGTCCGGCGATGCGGCTCGCTTCATCCCCGCCGTGCCGTATCAACCAACCGGGGGGTAACCGTAGCCGATCCATCACATTTTTGTTTCGGTAAGGAATGAAAGAACAATAATGTCCCTGCTACCGAAGGGCACGCCGAATCGTTCCTCCCTTATCTCTCATAAAATCAAACACTTGCCTATTATCTGGATCCTGGCACAGGTATTGCTGCGACCTGGATCACGCTCATGTGCCCGCTTTCAGAGGGGATACCTTCAGGGAAACCGATGAAAACCAGAACCGTCCAAAGCGGCCTCCCGCCACTGGACCAGCTGATTCAGGGGCTCCGTCTCGGCGACAACGTCGTGCTCCAAGTCGGCCATTTGGAAGAATATGCCTATTTTGCCGTGCCTTTCGCGAAACAGGCGATCCGCGAGGAACGCCGGTGTCTTTACGTGCGTTTCGCATCCCACGATCCCGTCCTGAAGGCCATGCCGGGGTTGGCCATCAGGGAAGTGAATCCGCAGGCGGGTTTCGACGCCTTCAGCAGCGAGGTCCACAATATTATAGAAACCGAGGGGAAAGAGGCCTTCTATGTTTTCGATAACCTCTCGGCACTGGTGGGCGAATGGGCAACGGACGAGCTGCTGGCGAATTTCTTTCAGATAACCTGCCCCTACCTGTTCGAACTGGATACGGTGGCATACTTTGCCCTGATCAGGGGGCAGCACAGTTACGGGGCCGTTGCCAGAATCCGGGACACGACCCAGGTGTTGATCGACATTTACAGCATCAAGGGACAGATGTACGTCCATCCTTTGAAGGTGTGGGATCGTTACGCCCCCCAGATGTTCCTTCCCCATGTCATGCAGGGCCCTGTATGGCCCCCCCTTTTCCAGAACGACGATCCCAACCTTGCCGCGCTGGAGGCATCCAGTCGGATGCCTCTCCAGAACATGGTTAAATCGACGGCTCCCTGGGAGAGTCTGTACGAAAAACTCAAAGAACACATGCTGGAGGGGCGCGATTCGGCGGAAGAGACCTCCGAGTTGGCGGCCCTCAAGCACGAGTTGTCCCGCATGCTGATCGGAAGCCACCCGGAATTCAACCGCCTCGTCGATGCCTACCTCGACCTTGAAGACCTCATGGCCATCCGGGAACGGATGATCGGATCGGGCCGGATCGGGGGAAAGGCGGCGGGCATGCTCCTGGCGCGGCGGATTCTGCTTGCGGGAGAGGGTGCTGGGACAGTGGACTTCTCGCAGGTCCTTGAGCCTCACGATTCCTTCTATATCGGTTCGGATGTGTTTTTCACCTTTCTCGTGAACAACGACCTCTTCAGGCTGCGTCTGCAGTTGTCCCGCAGCGTCCAGCTCGGGCTGTCGGAGTTCGAAGAGGTGGAAAGACGGTTTCTTGCCGGCAGGTTTCCGGAAGAGATCATGGAACAGTTCCGGCACATGCTGGACTATTTCGGCGAGGCGCCGATCATCGTGAGATCCAGTAGCCTGCTGGAAGACAGTTTCGGCAACGCCTTTGCCGGCAAGTACCGGAGCGAATACTGCGCCAACCAGGGGAGCCTAGAACAACGTCTGGAGGCCTTCCTGCGAGCCGTCAAGCTGGTCTACGCAAGCGCCATCAATCCAGACGCGATGGCCTATCGCCGAGAAAGGGGGCTCGGTGAAAACGACGAGCTCATGGCAATTCTGGTCCAGCGCGTCTCGGGCCTTCCCTACGGGGATTATTTCTTCCCGCCCCTGGCCGGCGTCGCCTTTTCACGAAATCTTTACGCCTGGACCGACCGCATCGATACAGCGAAAGGTATGATCCGTCTCGTCTTCGGCCTGGGAACCAGGGCAGTCAATCGGGAGGGGAACGATTACCCCAGGATGATCGCTGTCAGCCATCCCCAGTTGCGGCCCGAGTTCGGCAGAAAGATCGTCAAGTATTCCCAATGGGAGATCGACCTTCTGGATCTGGCAGCGAATCAGTTCGTCACGAAACCCCTCAAGGAGGTTCTCAAGGGACGGGACTATCCCCATCTGCACCTTTTCGCATCGCTTCTGGCCGATGACTACCTCCACGACCCCGTATCGGCCCGACTGGAGACCACCTCGCAGACTCTCGTTTTGACCTTCAACAACCTGTTGAAAAAAACCCCCTTCGTTTCCGTCCTCGACGAGATGCTGACCAGGCTGGAAAAGGCCTACGGCCATCCCCTGGACACGGAATTCACGGCCTTTGTGAACGGCAGCGGAGACATCCGGGTCAATCTGCTGCAATGCAGGCCCATGCGCGTGCCGGGAACCGTCCAGCCCGTCAAGATCCCTGAGAACATACCCGCCAGCCGGATTCTGTTCCGGTCGGGCCGGACCATCAGCGGCGGCGTCATATCAGGAATCCGCTACATCCTCTATATCGATCCGCGGCAATATGCCGCCATGGAATCGCCGGATCTCAAGAAATCCCTGGGCCGCATCGTGGGCATGCTCAATGTCCATCCGCGGCTTTCCGGGGAAAAGATCCTGATGATGGGACCGGGCCGCTGGGGGAGCAGCAACGCGGATCTGGGCGTCAACACGAGCTACGCGGACATCAACAACGCGGCGGCCCTGGTGGAGCTCGCCCTCGAGGAGGCGGGCCACGTTCCGGAAGTGTCCTACGGAACCCATTTTTTCCTCGATCTCGTCGAGTCGCAGATTATTTACCTGCCCGTATATCCGGACGATCCGGAAGCCGAGTTCAACAGCGCCTTCTTCGAAAACCTCCCGAATCTCCTTCTCGATCTGCTGCCCGAGGCGGGCAAATTCCAGAAGGTGGCGAGGATTTTCGACCTTCCGGTGCAGACGTCCGGTTGCCACGCCAAGGTGATCGCCGATCCCCAGAGCCAGAGGGCGATCTGTTATCTCGACTGAGGGGCGAAAGGGTATCGACGATGATCGAATTTTTCAAGATGAGCGGCAGCGGAAACGATTTCATTCTCATCGACAACTGGGACGGGGGCCTTGCCCTGGAAAATCCCGGGATGTTCGCACGGGCCCTCTGCACAAGGAAAACATCAGTGGGTGCCGACGGCCTCATCCTCATCGAGCCTTCGCAAACGGCGGCCTTCCGCTGGAGGTTCTTCAACGCCGACGGAAGCGAGGCCGAGATGTGCGGTAACGGGGGCCGCTGCGCCGCCCGTTTCGCCGTACTCAGGAATATAGCGGGCGAGGAGCTTTCCTTCGAAACCCAGGCTGGGATCATCGACGCGGCGGTTCGGAGAGACATGGTCAAGCTGCGGCTGACCGATCCGCGGGAAATGCTGATCCATCGGTCCATCCTGCTGGAGGGTCAATCCTTCGATCTCAGCAGCATCAACACCGGCGTGCCCCATGCGGTCCATATCGTCAACTGTCTGGACCGTATCGACGTTTTTCATCTGGGACGGATGATCCGCCAGCATGAATCCTTTCAACCCAACGGCACGAACGCCAATTTCGTAGAAATCGTCAATAAGCACGCCATCAGGGTCAGGACCTACGAGCGGGGGGTGGAGGATGAGACCCTGGCCTGCGGCACCGGTGCCGTGGCCTCGGTTCTGATCTGTTCCTGGAAGGGTCTGGTCGAATCTCCCGTGAACGTCCGGGTCCGCAGCGGCGAGGTCCTCCGGGTATATTTTCGGAAGAGCAACGATGGATTCCGGAATATTTATCTTGAAGGAAAGGTAAAAGTGATCTATCAAGGTCTCCTCTGGGCTGAGGCCTATCCGGAGGCCGGCTGATACCGGCAACGCGATCGATGCCTCCCTGGAAGCCTCCCGGCGGGAGGCGATCGTCCTGCAGCGGAGGAAGAAAGCGACAGTGGAACCTGCCGAACGTCTGAAAAAGATCCCTCCCTATCTCTTCATGTCCTTGAGGAAAAAGATCGCCGCCGCCAGGGCGGGCGGCATGGATATCATCGACCTGGCTATCGGCGATCCCGTGGAGACGCCTCCGCAGGCCGTCATAGAAGAGTTGTGCCGAAGGGCCGGCGAGCCCGCCAACCACCGCTACCCCCTCGATGAGGAAAAGGGAATGCTCGCCTTCCGCAGCGAGGTGGCCCGCTGGTACGGCAGACGCTACGGCGTCTCTCTGGATCCCGCCGGCGAGGTCCTGGGATTGATCGGCTCCAAGGAAGGATGCCATCATTTCGTCCTGGCCCGGATCAATCCCGGAGATGTTGTTCTGATGACCGACCCCGGCTACCCGGCCTACCGGGCGAGCATCCTGATGGGCGGCGGCATACCCCATACGATGTCCATCACGGCCGCGAACGATTACCTGCCGGTTTTCGAAGATATTCCGGCCTCCATTCTCAAGCGCGCCCGGGGAATGTTCCTGAACTATCCCAACAATCCCACGGGGGCCTGCGCGACGACCGCCTTTTTCGAACGCGTTGTGGTCTTCGCCGGGCAGAACGATATCGCCGTCTGTCATGACAATCCTTACAGCGAAGTGGTTTTCGACGGCCAGAGGCGTCTGAGTTTCCTTTCGGTTCCCGGCGCGAAGGACGTTGGAGTCGAGCTGAATTCCCTCTCCAAACCTTACAACATGTGCGGATGGCGGCTCGGCATGGCCTCGGGCAATCCGGACCTGATCGCCGCCATGAGCAAGGTAAAGGAAAACACCGATTCCGGGATCTTCAATCCCATCCAGTATGCCGGAATTCGAGCCCTAGCCGGCGAGGAGGCTGCCATCGATCAAATGATCGGGATCTACGGCAGGCGCCGGAAGATCGTGCTCGAAACATTGCGCCGTATCGGGATCGATTTCAGCCCGCCCAAAGGGACCTTCTATCTTTGGGTCCCCGTCCCGAAAGGTATGACATCCCAGGGGTTCGCCGAGAGGCTTTTCGACAAAACGTCCGTCGTGACGGCGGCGGGCACGGCTTACGGACAATACGGCGAAGGCTTCATCCGGATTTCACTGACCGTACCCGACGAGAGGCTGGCGGAGGCGATGGCAAGGATCGAGAGGGAGTTCTCATAGGGAGTGCAAGCCATGCGTCATCATTTCGTCGCGGAACGGGAAAAGAGCCTGCTCCTTCTCATCGACCTGCAGGAAGCGATGGCGAAGGTAATCGAGGAGTGGCAGGAAACGGTCAGGCGGGTCAACCAGTTGATCGGCGCCGCCGAGATCCTCGATATCCCCATCCTGGTGACCGAGCACTATCGTAAAGGCCTCGGGGAGACGCTCCGGGAGGTCGGCCTCCCGGCGGGCAAGGCTGCCCTCTTTCAGAAGGAATATTTCAGCGCCTGCCTGGAAGAGGATTTCCTGAAAACCGTGGCTGGCTTCAATCGCAAACAGGTCGTGGTTGCGGGCATGGAAACCCATGTCTGCGTCCTGCAGACGGCCCTCGATCTCATCCAGGCGGGGTACCAGGTGCATCTGGTGAAAAACGCCGTGGCGTCGAGGTTTCAGGAAGACAGGCAGGCCGCGGTGGATCTCTTCAGGGAGGCCGGGGCCGTGATCACCACAGCGGAAATCGTCATCTTCCAGTGGGCCCGCCGCTCCAATACGGATCTTTTCCGGAAACTGCTTCCGATCGTCAAGTGAACGCCGGCCGGCCCTTTCGATGCCGCCGGTATTTTCGATAAAGGAGGTGCGATGTATTCCTTACAGGAAGTGATGGCCGCAAAAAGCATCGCCGTATTCGGCGCCTCCAGGGACCCCTTCAAACCCGGTTCCATGCTGATTCAGGTCCTGAAGGACACGGGGTTCCAAGGCGAGGTGGCGGGGGTCAACCCCCAGGGCGGGCAGGTTTACAAGATCCCCCTGTACAGAACCATCGGGGAGATTCCCTTCGCCGTGGATCTCGCCGCCCTGATCATTCCGCCGGCGGCGGTGCCGCAGGCCCTGCGGGAATGTGCCGTCAAGGGGGTCAAGGGGGTCGTCATCTCTTCGGAGGGGTTTGCCGAATCGGGTCAGGAGGGGAAACGATACCAGGCTCAGATCCAGGTCATCCTCCAGGAAACGGGAATGCGCTGTTTCGGCCCGAATACCCTGGGGATCGTCAATACGGAAACGGGACTGACCACCTCCTATTTCGCCGACCGGCGCATGCTGAAACCCGGCTCCATCGGCTTCGCCGCCCAGTCGGGGATCTTCGTGGGCGCCCTGCTCCGGTACCTGGGCTCCTGGAGAATCCACATCTCCAAGGGATTCGGGCTGGGCAACAAGGTAGACGTCGACGAGTCGGATGTTCTCGACTATTTCACCGAGGACGAGCAGACCCGGACCGTGGGGCTCTACCTGGAAGGGATCCGGGACGGCGAAAGGTTCATGGAGGCCGCCCGGCGGGCCGCCGCGCGCAAACCCGTCGTTCTGCTGAAGGGAGGAAGGTCGGCGGAAGGGGCCGTGGCACTCGCTTCTCATACGGCAAGCCTTGCCCTCGACGACGCCGTCCTCGACGGCGCTCTCCGCCAGGCCGGCATCCTGCGGATGCAGGATATCGAGGAACTTCTGGGAACCCTCATCGGCTTCGACTGGACGGCCCTGCCCCGGGGAAACCGCGTCGCCGTGGTGACCTACAGCGGCGCCCAGGCCATCCTATGCGTCGATCGGGCCATGGAACTGGGCCTGGAGCTCGCCCGCTTCACGGACGAAACCCAACGGAAGCTTTCCGCAGTCATCCCCACGGGCTACAAGCGGCAGAATCCCATCGACATCTTTCCCGATATGATGGCCCGGGGATTCGAGGAGACGGCCCTGGGAATCCTGAAAGCCCTCCTGGAAGATGATGGCGTTCACGGCATCATCTTCATCTCCTTCGCCATCTTCGGATCGGATGCCTACCGCCCCGTCGTGAAGCTCCTCGAGGGCCGGATGAACAAACCGGTCTTTTTCAGCACCTTCGGCGCCAGGGAGGACGTGGAGGCCTGCCGGGAGCTTTTGCTCGCACACCGGGTGCCCTGGGTCTCCCTCCCCGAGACCGCCGCCCGTGCCCTGGCCCACATGTGGCGCTATGCCCGATGGGCCGGTGTCGCCTGAAAGCGGCTTTACGGGAACCTCGGAGCGGGAGAAAAGATATCACCATTCGTCAATCGTGCTTCCGGATCGTGCTTCCCGGCGGCACGAATGCAAGGCAGCGTTCATATTCTATATTCCTTAATGAAATTATCCCGTTATTGTTAAAAGCGCCGGTATAATTTCCTTGACAGCAGGATTGCCTTGCCCCTATTGTGGTTCTGAAAAGCAATGCCGCAATGAGAACATTTGCCGCTCCGGGCGGGCACTGGATTGAAGCTTATGGAAAGAACCGTAAAAAAACTCGATCTTAAGAAAGATTCGTCCATCAAGGAAGATCTGGCCTATTGGCTCGGCAGGACACCTGAAGATCGTATTTCAGCCATAGAATTCCTGAGAAGGCAATATCATGGAAGTTCAGCAAGACTTCAGAGATCTGCTCGAGTCGTTCAACAAAAACGCCGTTGAGTTCATCATTGTAGGGGCTTATGCCTTAGGCTTTCATGGCGCCCCGCGGTACACGGGCAACCTTAACGTCTTCGTCAGACCGGACGCTGTCAATGCGGGAAACATCTTGCAAGTCCTTCATGAATTCGGATTCGGAGCGACTGGCCTTACGCCGGCTGATTTTCAGGAAGAAGGCAGGGTCGTGCAGTTAGGGGTTCCCCCGGTCAGGATTGACATTATAACTTCACTTACCGGAGTTTCATGGGAACAGGCCCGATCGGGCAGGGTGGAAGGTTGGTTCGGCGACGTAAAGGTTCATTATATCGGCCGCAAGGACTTTATATCCAATAAAAGGGCCCTGGGCCGCAAGAAGGCCCTTGCCGATCTAGAGGCTGTCGGTGCAGAGTGAAGTCCTATAATGGCTGCAGCGCCGAGCGGGTGGGAAGCGGGAATGAATACAATATTACCGGCAAGTGCTCATTCATTGAAGCGATGCGCGTGAACCTCCCGAGAGGCTTCGAACCCTGCAGCAGGATATGCTGAAAAGTCCGAAAATAATTCTCCGTATCGAGAAAGTCCCGGTTGTGCTGGAATTTCAGGAACGACCCTTCCATCATTTCGATGATCATGTCAACAAGGACTTGTGTATCGAAATCCCTGTCGTATGGATGATCACGCTTCTCCTCTTCGATAATGCACCGTAGCAGGTGGCGCACCTGGCATAAACGCGGGTCAGCTCCGCCCTGATCTACCCATTACTCCCCTTGAACTCGGCGGAGCCGATTGTAAGCAGGATCGCCAGATCGGGATTCCGGCCAGCGACTCGTCCGGCAAAGAGCAGGAAACGGCAAAGCTCACCCCCTAATTTTATCTCCAAATTTCTTTTGACATGAGAGATTCTGCATATTATATTTTCACCAGTCAAAAAAATGTCATTATCGTGCAACATGATTCCATAAAAATTTAGTAAATGTAACTCCTTACGGGTTGACATGATAGCATCGAGAACAGCGTGTGAATACACAAACTCGCCCAGTTGCTTAAAGTCTCTGCCGAAGGGGCGTATCCGTCTGTAAGGAAGCTATTTTTGGACCGAATGCCAGGAAAAATGAAAGAGAGGAGTAAACATGGCCAAGTCTGAGTTCGATCTTTCCGGAAAAGTTGCTTTGATCACCGGTGGCAATGGTGGCATTGGTTTGGGCATGGCGGAGGGTTTGGCCGCGGCAGGTTGCGACGTGGTTATCTGGGGGACCAAGGCAGAGAAAAACGCTGTGGCCGAGGCGGAGCTAAAGGCATTCGGGGTTCGGGTGCTGGTGCAGCGCGTGGACGTGAGCGACGAAGCCGCCGTGTCGGCAGGTTTTGCCACTGCACTGCATGAAATGGGCCGTATTGATGGCTGCTTCGCTAATGCCGGTGTGAATCAAGTCAATGCTCCCTTACACGAAATTCCGACAGCCGAATGGAAGCGCGTGATAGGCATCAATCTAGATGGCGCCTTTTACACCCTGCGTGCTGCAGCCGGACATATGGTGCAGCGGGCAAAAAATGGCGATCCCGGCGGGCGACTGGTCGGCATGGCCAGCACAGCAGCCATCCACGGCGCAGCCGGGGCCACGGCCTATGCCGCCACAAAAGGCGCCATGGTATGCGTAATACGGGCCTTGGCAGTCGAGATGGCGCGTTATGGCGTGACGGCGAATGCCATACTGCCTGGTTGGACCGAGACGGACTTGACCGCGGCGCGACTGGCCGATCCTAAATTCTCCGGTGCCGTGCTTCCGCGGATTCCGGTGCGCCGCTGGGGCAAGCGACAGGATTTCGCCGGGATTGCCGCCTATATCATGAGCGACGCAAGCACCTATCATAGCGGCGACAGCTTCGTCATTGATGGCGCTTACACCATCTTCTGAGTGATTATACCGAGTGTAACGTCCGTTGAGCGCTGGTGGCCGAGTATATTTCTCTTCTAAAATCTAAAAAGAGAAGAAATTGCTATCATTTTACTATGGACGACGAAGCGGTAATCATTACCCTTACCCTTCGCCTACGATCCATTTACAATTTAAGTTGTAATCTGCTACGTATGTAACTGTGCCTCGTTGATAATTCCATTGACACCAGCCTGTTAATCCAATAACAATAGCGCTCCTAAAAATGACAGATCTGAAATACCTTCGTGTATTGAATAGCTTACATCCCATTAGCGGTTGAGACGCAAAGCCTGGCAAATTTTTTTAGAAACAATGAGGAGGCCAACTCTTATGCCTACCGGAAAGAGCGAAACGACGAGAAAGAAAGTGCCTAAAAAGAAGGCTACTACAACGTCTATCAGCAAGAAGATCAAAACCGCTCGCTTGGCGAAAAGAATTTCTCTTGATCAAATCGCCAACGAAACCGGGTTTGCACTATCCTATCTCAAAGACATTGAAGCGGGCAGGGTAACGCCGCCGGTAGGTGCGCTTTTACAGATATCCAAGGCCCTGCAAATCGATTCGGGCTCACTGCTCAGGGAACAATCGCCTGCTTTCAAAGAGCGGATCAAGGCCTATACAAAACGTACCGAGAATTATGCTTATGAAACCTTGACCCCGGGCGCGGAAAACAAGCATCTAAGCGCCTTTCACGTGACCGTTGAAACCGGGCAGGAGCACAGCGGTGTGGGGTATCAACACGAAGGCGAGGAATTCAACTATGTGTTGAAAGGAAA
This sequence comes from Deltaproteobacteria bacterium, assembly GCA_016929555.1. Classification (GTDB taxonomy): domain Bacteria; phylum Desulfobacterota; class Syntrophia; order Syntrophales; family JAFGIO01; genus JAFGIO01. The sequence continues at coordinate 13,334 of JAFGIO010000015.1, forward strand.
AGTGCAGGTGATCGTCGGCGACTATGTCAATACGCTGGGAGCCGGAGATTCCCTGCATTTCAACTCCGGCATCCGGCATCAGCTCAAGAATGTGGGAAAAGAAACGGCGGAGCTGATCGTTGTCATCTACAGTCCCTGAGGGGTGATTCATGTTTTTCAAACTGACCGATGAACAGCTCATGATCCAGAGCATGGTGAGGGATTTCTCACGGGAAGTCGTGGCCGCGACAGCCGCGGAACGCGACAGAACCAAGGCCTTTCCTCTAGAAAACTTCAAGAAAATGGGCGAGCTGGGGTTGATGGGCATGATGGTTCCCGAAGCTTACGGCGGTGCGGGCGCCGATACAATCAGCTATGTTCTGGCCCTCTCCGAGATTGCC
>JAFGIO010000126.1 GCA_016929555.1 Deltaproteobacteria bacterium
GAAAGCGGGAATCCAGTAAATTCAATATATTCTGGACCCCCGCTTTCGCGGGGGTGACATGGTTTGTGACTTTTTACGGGACCATCAGAATTAGATCGAACGAAAAACCCATTGCGGGTACGTACAGGAGCGTAGAATATTTGAGGCGTTTTTTTCTGGGACTGGTTGTCATATTTGCAATAATCGCTCTGGCGGCGATTTTCTACATAAACCAATACGAGCAAACGCCGAGGCTGGAAAAAAGGGCGGCGTCATTGTCGAAGGGTAAGATTCAGCCTTCGAGAAAGGCCCCTTCGCGATCTGAACCAAACAAGGATGCAGAAAGAATTACCCCGACAGAAGGCTCCCAGAAGCCTATCCCGCCGTCGACCCTCGACGGGATCAAGATCGCCATCATCATCGATGACGTAGGCTACGATCTCAGGCCCGTTCATGACTTGATCGAGCTCGATGCGCCCATCTCCGTCGCGATCCTTCCCCACTGCGCGCACTCCGTAGAGGCCGCCGAAAAGCTGCACAGGGCCGGCAGAGAAATACTGCTTCACCTTCCCATGGAGCCTCTATCGTATCCGCAAAAAGATCCGGGGAAGGGGGGCCTGTTCGTATCCATGAGCGACAGCGAAATAAGGCGGCGCTTCGAGGAAAACATAAGGGCCGTTCCCCATGCCTCCGGCATCAACAACCACATGGGCTCCCGGTTCATGAAGGATGAGGCGAAGTTAAGGGTGGTCTTGACGGAAGCCAGAAAGAAAGGGCTTTTCTTCATAGACAGCCGGACGACCCACGACTCCCAAGCGAGGCTGATCGCCCTGAAAATGGGGTTGCCTTTCAAATCGCGGGATGTTTTTATCGACAACAGACGGAGCTACAGGGATACCATGAGACAACTTACCCATGTCCCGCGGGGGACCAAAGAGTCGAACGGTCTGTTGATGATCGGCCATCCCTATCCGGAAACCCTTGCCGCGCTCAGGGATGCCATACCTCTGTTGAAAGATCGGGGCGCCCAAATCGTCCCCGCATCGGTGCTGCTGAAAACAGTTACCGAAGGGCACCGTCCGGATTTCCATAATACCGACCCGGTCCAGATTCCCGGGGAAGATCATCTGAGCAGCAGGAAGTGATTCGAAGCGATGAGCAGCAAAGCCCTGATCGGTCTTCTCATCTTTTTTCTCTTGATCCCGGAGGGATGCGTTTCTCTGCAGGGTCGTGGGAAGGAGGGCGGACCGGATGCCGACAAGAGAAAGGCTTCGTTCAACGCATCCTATCACTATACCCTGGGAGTCATGCAGGCGCTCAACGAGAATTTCGACGAAGCCCTCAAGGAGTTCGAAGAGGCCCGCCGGTTCGATCCGGAATCAGCCTACCTGGTAAGGGAGATGGCCGCCCTCCATCTCGAACGGCGCGAAATTCACAAGGCCATCTCCCTGTGCGAGGAGGCTCTGGTTACGGATCCGAACGCCACGGAAACGCATTTGCTTTTGGGAAGTCTGTATCACAATATCAAAGACTATCAAAACGCCGCCAAGGAGTTCCGGACGGTTATCGAGCAGCAACCGAAGAACGCCGACGCCTACCTTTACCTGGGCACCATTCATGCCGAAAAGAGGCGCTATCCGCAGGCAGCCCGCCTGCTGGAGAAACTCCTCACCTTCGAACCCGACCATTTGATGGGCAACTATTATCTCGCAAGGATCTTCGTGGAAATGAAGCGCGAAGACAAGGCCGAACAACGGTTCAAAAAGGTCCTCGCCATCAAGCCCACCTTCGAATCCGCATTGATCGAGCTGGGACTGCTTTACGAAGGACAGAAAAAAATTCCATCGGCCATAGAGACCTACAGCGGTTTCATCGACCTCTATCCCAACGGGATCAACGCACGCCTAAGACTGGGAGATCTCTTCCTCCGGGAACATCGGTACGAGGAAGCGGAAAGACAATTCAAGGAGATTCTCCGCCTGGACGACACGAACAGGCAAGCAAAAGTCAACCTGGCTCTCGTCTACATGGAAAACGGCCAGTATGACCAGGCGGTGGAATCATTTTCCGATTTGATCAAGATCTATCCCTCCGATAACCGGCTCCGATACCTGTTGGCTTCGGCCTATGAAGAGAAAAAGGCCTACGGAAAGGCCTTGGAGGAATTCAGGCGTATCACCGTGGATTCCGATTTGTTCGAAAATGCCCGGATACGATTGGGAATCATCCTGAAAAAGGACGACAGGATCGACGAAGCCATCGCATCGGTTCGTGAGGCCATCGGCATCAAGAAGGACGAGCCGAGCTTTTATATCTTTCTATCCTCGCTCTATGAAGAAAAAAAGCAACCGGCACTGGCCGAGGACGTTCTGCAAGAAGGACTGGTCGCAACGAATCAGCATGTCGATATTCTCTACAGTCTCGGGGTCCTTTACGAAAAAACGGACAGGTTTCAAGAGAGCATCGAAGCAATGGAAAGGGTACTGAAAATCGATGCAAACAATGCCGAGGCCCTCAATTTCATCGGTTACAGCTATGCGGATCGGGGAATCAAACTGGACGAGGCGGAAAAAATGATCCGTCGGGCCCTTGAACTGAAACCCGGTAACGGATACATGATCGACAGCCTGGGTTGGGTTTTCTTCAGGCAAAACCGGATCAGCGAGGCCGTCAATTATCTGAAAAAGGCCGCAGAGGCGATGCCGGATGACGCGGCGATTCTGGAGCATCTCGGGGACGCCTATGTCCGTTCGGGCCAGAGCAAAGAGGCTCTCGAAATCTATAGAAAGATTTTAACCCTGAGTCCCGACAGGGAGAGGATTCAGAAAAAAATCGACGATCTTTTGAACAAGAAAGACCGATGAGGTCATGATCCTCAGCCGCTCGTCCATCCTTTCGCTGATCCTCCTCTATCTTTCCTGCTCCCTTTCGGGATGCATCGCCTCGAAGCCCCATGCCGGCAGGGTGTCCCCACCCCCCGAGTCCCTTCTTGCAAAAGCCGTCGAAAAAGACAAAAAACCCTTAGCATTCCGGGCGACTGCACATGTCGACATTGACACGCCCCAGGGGCGCCATGTCCTGACGGCAGTCCTGTTGCTGAAAAGACCCGACCACTTGCGCATCGAGTTCCTGCCGGTGATCGGCCCCCCCGATATGATCTTCGTGCTTCGGGGCGAGTTTCTGGAGATCTTCCTGCCGCAACGCGGGGAACTATATAGCGGAAAGGCGTCGCGGAAAAATCTCGTCCGATTCCTGCCCGTCGGTCTCGAGAAGGAGGAGCTCCTGGCCTTCCTGGCCGGCTCCACTCCCGATCCGAGCGGTCCTGGCAGTATCCTGATATCGGAACCGGAAGGGGATTCCTGTCGGATCGATCTCAAAAGCGGGGAGAGGATCACCCGATCTTTCCGGGTGGATCCCATTGCGGGTCATCTCCTGCAGGTCGATGTGTTATCCGATGGGGGGTGGCCGCGCTACTCGGCGATATTCGGAGATTTTGCCCAACTGGACGGGACGTATGTCCCGCGGCATCTTTCGCTGCTGACGGGCGGTCTCGACAAAAGCAAATTCACAATCCGGTACGAGGATTTAGAGACTGTTTCTGCGATTGACGACGATACCTTTGCGCTCACCCTTCCCGAGGGTGTCAGGAGGTTCTCCCTGGATGAACCTCTTCCCTGAAACCTACTGGTTGATTTCGACGAGCTTCGATCGGGCGATTCGGGCCTGGTTGGTGTTGGGATAATCCTTGATAACCTGCTGCAGGATCAGCTTGGCGCCCGCTTTGTCACCCAGGTTGAGAAAGGAAAGACCCTGTTTCAGCCGGGCGTAGGGCACCTTGTTGCCCTCGGGATAGTTCTTGGCAACCTTTTCGTATTCCAGGATCGCCTTTTCGTATTTTTTCTCGAAATAGTAGCATTCACCGATCCAGAACTGGGCGTTATCGGAATATTCCGTATCCGGATACTGCTTCAGAAAAGCCTGAAATCCCGCCCGGGCTTTTTCATATTTCCCCTGGGTGAATTCATCATAGGCCGCAGCATAGGCAACCTCCCGGTCGGCCTTTCCCTTCAGGGCCTCTTTCGTGGCAGTGTTGGAGTGCCCCCCCTTGCCGTTCGCCTCGGACAATTCCTCCTTCTTGCCGATGCCGAGGAAATTTTCGAGAAAGTTTGTCTTGAAGGAAACGCTTTCGATTTTCTCGCGCAGGTCCTTGACTTCGTCATCCTTGCGATTGAGCCGGGCCGCCAATGCCGCTGTGTCTTTCTTCAGGCTTTCGACGGCCCCGTTGAGCTGCCTTACAGTATCCCGCAGTTCGGTGAGATCGGCCCCGGTCTCGGCCTGTCTCTTTCTCAGGGCTTCGAGCGCTTCGTCGGTCTTTTTCAGTTCACTCCGAATGACGGTATTCTCTTCCTTGAGGGCTTTGACCTGCGCATCCGCAGCATCAAGCCTGGCGCTCAGTTCACCCCTGAGGCGGTCCAGGTCCTGCGTGGTGGCACACCCCCAAGAAAGCAGGATGAAAACCGTCCCGATGAAAGCAAAACAACGCTTCAAGCTTTACGACCTCCCCAGTTGGCTTTACATTTTCTGAACAACAACAAAGTGTACCCTGCGGTTTCTTGCCCAGGCCTGTTCGTTGTGACCCGGATCCAGGGGAAGCTCCTCTCCGTAGCTGACGGTTTTTACACGCATCTCTTCCACACCCAGATCGACGAGGAACCGTTTCGCCTCCTCTGCACGCCTGCTGCCGAGGGCCAGATTGTATTCCTGCGTACCCCTTTCATCGCAGTGTCCTTCGATCGTAACCATAGATTCGCCGTGATCCAAAAGCCATTCGGCATGAACCTTGAGGATCTCCCTGGCCTCGGGAGTCAGGCTGAACTTGTCGAAATCGAAATGGATATCCTGCAGATCCGCTTCCGATTTCTCGGTTGTCCCTTCCCTCGGAGCTGCGGCTGTACCCGTCGCCGCCCCGGAAGAGGCATCAGCAGCCGATGGTTCCCTTGCCAGCATCAACTGCGTCGCTTTATCCTTTTCTGCCACCGGACGGTCCGAACCCTTCGCAACAGGTCCTAAAACCAATCCCTCTTCCTCGATCGTTTCGGTTCTCAGGGGCGCCTTGGATGAGGCCGCCTCTTCTTCCATTGCGGCTTTGCCGCCTTTGGACGGTACCGAGGGCTCCGCTTGCGTCCGGGCAGAGGCCTTTTCTCCCCACAATCCAGATGTTTCGCCGATAACCGATTTCTTGACACACCCCGCCGAAAACAGGAGCGAACAAAGCAGAAACGCTCCCGCCGCTGCGATCATTCCTCGATTTCTTCTCATGATACGCCCTCTCCTTTCCGAAAGACAGTTTCAGTCCTTCCAGGTAACTTCGGAGGTCATTTTTAAATCACAGAGCCCCTGCAAGGTCAATCATAAAATGCCCGTCTCCCCTCTCACCTGCCAAGATGTGGAGACCAGGCCGCGCCCGTCAGGCTTTCTGCCGCTTCATGAAGGACCCGAAGATTCGATCCGTTGGCATTGACGACACAGAGTCTGTAACGATCTTTGGACTTTTCGATGAAGGCAAGGTAACGGCCGTCGGGTGACCAGGCCGGGGACTCGCAATCCCCTACCGAAACGCTGTGCCGAATCAAGCCGCTGCCGTCTTCCCTGATGGAAAATATCTGGTAGCGCCCTTCCACGCGACTTTCAAAGGCGATCCTGTCACCGACCGGCGACCAGGATGGCGATGTATTGTAGTTTCCCTCGAAAGTCAGCCTGCGCGGTCGGCTTCCTTCGGAATCCATCAGATAGATCTGGGGTGTGCCTGCACGGTCGGAAACGAAGGCGATGCGGCGGCCGTCAGGCGACCAGACCGGTGAAACGTCGATGGCGGAATGGGTGGTCAGGCGTTGGAGACGGCCGCTGCTTATTTCCAGGGCGTAGATCTCTTCATTTCCGTCCTTGGCCAGGGAAATCAGCATCTTTTCGCCGTCGGGCGACCAGGCACCCGGCAGATTGAGCCCGCTGTATCTCAGGATTTTCCTGGACCCTTTTCCTATTGTATCCAGGAGGTATAGGTCCGGATTGCCGCTCCGGTAAGAAACAATGGCCATATACCGGCCTCCGGGCGACCATCGAGGAAAGAGGGTAATGGATTGGAAATTCGTCAACCGGGTCATCTCCGATCCGTCAAAATTGATCGTGTAGATCTCCGATGTCTTTCCCCGCTTCATACTGAAGGCGATCTTCGTATCGAAAACATCCTCCCCTCCCGTCAATGACGCCAAGATATCGCCCGCGCATTGAGAGATAAGCCGCTTTTCGTCCTCCATCCCGCCGCTGTATCGTTTGCCCATGATGGATTCCCCGCTGTCAATATCATAAAGGCGACATTCGATGGAACGTCCCTGAGCTGTCGCGGAAAATCCGCCGGCAACAAGGTATTCCGCACCCGATGCAGACCATTGTGCGAAGGGAATATCTCCCCGTTTTCCAGGGATTCGCCCCGATTCCAGCGGTAGACCCTGATCCGGGATGACGCTGAAAAATCCGGTGATCTCCAGGTATTTTGCAAGCATTTTCGTAAGCTTTGCCGAAAAGTGTGCCGGGTCCTTTTCGCCATCGAGGGCTCTGAAACCGGCAAGGGCGATGGGAAATTTCAGAAAGGCGGGGGAATCGATATCGATATAGACCCTGGCCCCGGCGGATGAAAAAAAACAGAAAAGGCTCATTAGGACCAGAATGGAAGTGCAAGGACCTCTCATCGGCTTCATAAACGACTGTCTCCTCCGAAGAGGCGTTGCTTTTCCACCTTGCACACCGCCTTCAACGAATGTCCCGGGAATGGAAACGGATGCCGATCTCAATGCTGTCTTCCCGAAGAACCTCCGGCAGCGGCGGCAGGGGTGCGGCTTTTCGCAGGGCCTTGATCACGGATTCGTCGAAGTATCTGTTTCCGGAGCGCTTTTCGAAAGAAACGCCGTTGAGGGTGCCGTACTTCGAGATGCGGGCATGGAGGACCGCCTCGAGATCATGGAGGGGGATCATCCCGCTGGGAAGGACCCAGTGCCCCTTGATTTGAGACCAGATCCGGGCGTAGTAGTCCTCCATCTTCAGAGCAATTCTCCTGTCGGCCTGTCCGGCCGAAACAGCTTTTCCATGCCCCGCAGGGGCCTGAGACATTGCCGGAACCGGCGTTTTTGTCGCAGTGGCCCTCCGGCGCTTGAAGTCCTCCATCATCCCGTCAATGTTTATATCACGTCTTTTCCGGACATCTATCCTGGCTATCGGAACGGCGGAAGAGGGCGCGGCTTTTTTAAAGGGAATGATTGCCGGCTCCCGCGGTGCCGATTTCAGGAGTCCGCGCTCGAAAGAAGAGAGTCCGTCGGCCGGCGTACTCGATCCTCCGGGAAGAGTTCCCACGAGTTGGACCGAGTAGACGGGTCCAAAAGTCCATCTTGGTGTGGGAAACATGGAGGGAAACAGAACAAGGGAGAGGACCATGGCGTGAAGACCCAGGGAGAGGAATACCATGGCTTGGAGGCCGACGCCGCTGTCGTAACTTCGCCGCATTGTTTCCGGCCAGTTCATCTTGATTCCTCGGGCGGTTCAGTGATCATCCCGAGCCTGTCGACACCGGCCTTGCGCACCTCCGACATTACCTCCACGACAAAGCCATAGGGAACGCTTCGATCGGCGCGCAGGAAGACCTCCCTGTCGATCCGGCTGGCCATGAGGTTCGCCAATCTCACCCGGAGATCCGTTACGGAAGTCTTGTATTTATTGATGAAAATTTCTTGATTGTTTTTGACCGTGAGCACGATCTTTTCCTCGGAGATATCGACGCTCTTCGCCTCCACGCGAGGAAGATTGACATCGATTCCCATCTGTAGCATGGGTGCTGTCACCATGAAGATGATGAGCAGAACCAGAACGACGTCCACCAACGGCGTCACGTTGATATCGGCCATGGGCTTGTCTTCGTACCGGTTGCGCCTTCCTGATCGTTTCATCGCCCTTTATCTTTTAACGTAGTACCGTTCGATGATATTCAGCAGTTCCGAGGCAAAGTTGTCCATTTCCAGGCTCATGACCTTGACGCGGTTCAGATAGTAGTTGTAGAAGATCACGGCGGGGATTGCCGCCGCGAGTCCCGCCGCCGTGGCAATCAATGCCTCCGAGATGCCCGGGGCAACCACCGCCAGGGTAGCCGACCCCCGTGCGCCGATCCCTTTGAAGGTATCCATGATCCCCCAGACCGTCCCGAACAGTCCGATAAAGGGAGACGCGCTGCCCGTGGTTGCCAGGAAGCCGAGGGCGCTCTCCAGTTTCGTCACCTCGGCGCTTGAGGCCCTGTTCATGGCGCGTTCCACGTTGTCTATGCCCTTCATCTCCAGGGGAGGGGCAACGGATTCGTCGGCCTGAGAAACCGTTGCCTCCCGAATGATCTTCGTGATCTTAACGAGTTCCGCGTATCCGGCGCGGAAAACCTCGGCAACGGTGGAATCCTTGTATTTCTTTGCTTCGGGGAAAATATCCGACAGCTTGTTGCTCTTCATGTAGGCTTCCATGAAGGTCTCGTTTTCCCGGTTGATTTTCCTCAAGCTCCGGTATTTCATAAAGATGATGGCCCATGAGACGATCGAAAAGATGAGCAGCAGCAACAGAACGAACTGGACCATGGCGCCTGCGCCGAGTATCATATCCAGCAGGCTGCCGTGGAACGAACCGCCCAGATCAACGGCCGCAATCGGAGAAATTCCCTTCACGTTGACTCTCCCTTTTGCCTTGAGATTTCCCGTTACCTCTAATGGAAAAACCGGGCCTTGTCAATAGCTCTCGTCGTAGCCTCAAAGTTCCTCCGGGCTGAAGGCCACGACATCATCGATCCGCTCCGCTCCCGTCAGGAGCATGGCCAGCCTGTCGATGCCCAGAGCAATGCCCGCCGCCTCTCCCAAACCGGGCAGCGCCCTCAGAAACGGTTCCGCCTCCGGGTAGACGGCCTGCCCCGCCGTGAAACGCGCCCGCCGCGCCCGTTCGAAACGCTGCCGCTGCTCCTCTGCGTCGGCCAGCTCTGTGAAGGCGTTGGCCAGCTCCAGACCGCCGATGTACAATTCGAAGCGCTCCGCCACCTTTGGATCTTCCGGCTTGGCCCGGGCCAGGGCGCCGAGGGACAGGGGATATTCGTAAAGAAAGGTCGGCCGTTCCCGGCCGAGACAGGGCTCGATATGATCGACGAGAACCCCTTCGAAACGGCCGCTTTCCACGGCGTCTCGCAGTGTTGTAAAGGGGGCGTAACCGGCAAAGGCCGCCTCCAGGGTGAGCCGCTCCCAGGGCGGCTTGAGGGAAATCGTCTTCCCCCTGCGGACAATCCGGTCCCCGACGCCGACCTGTAGGGCCGCGCCACAGATCATCTCCTCGCATTCCTCCATCAGGGCCAGGTAGTCGATGTCTTTTCGGTACCATTCCAGCATCGTGAATTCCGGAAGGTGGTGGACGCCCCGCTCCCGGTCGCGGAAGCATTTGCTGATCTGGAATATCCTGGAATAGCCGGCGGCGAGCAGGCGCTTCATGCACAGTTCCGGCGAGGTCTGGAGGTACCATTGGCCGCTGGGAACGGCGTCGATGTATTCCTCCGGGGCGGGAGCGGGAATCCGAAGCGGCGTTTCCACCTCGAGGTAGCCCCGATCGGTGAAATACCGGCGGATGGCCTGAATCATCCTGGCGCGGGTTCCGAGCGTGTCCTTTTTTCCGGCCAGTCTCCAGGTTTCCTCCATGAAGGGATCTATCCTTTGACCCGGGTCAGATACTCTCCACTGCGCGTATCCACGCGAATCTTCTCTCCCTCCTCGATAAAGGTGGGAACCAGGAGTTGGTAGCCTGTCTGGAGGGTGACCGGTTTGGTGTTGCCCGTGACGGAATCTCCCTTCGCCCAGGGTTCCGCCATGGTCACGACGAGGTCCACGAAGTTGGGAAGGCTGACACCCAGAGGCTTGTCTTCGAAAAAGAGGATTTCCACCTCGATGTTGTCGATGAGAAAATTCTTCGCATCGCCCACCTGATCCTGAGACAGGAAAACCTGTTCGTAGGTTTCATTGTCCATGAAACAATATTTATCCTGCTCGACATAGAGAAATTGCATCCTCTTTTCCCGAAGGTCGGCGGATTCGAAGGTGTCGACGGAGCGGAAGGTCCTCTCGAACTGGTTCCCGTTGACCATGTTTCGGAGCTTGCACCTGTAAAGGGCCTGGCCTTTGCCGGGTTTGACGAAGTTGAATTCCGTAACGATGTAAGGCTCGTTGTCGATTTTGATCCTCAAGCCCTTTTTCAAATCGCTGGCGCTGTACATAGACATCCACTCCCATCAAGTATTGATCGTTCGAAGAGGCGGGGCCGAAAAACGGCCCGGAGTTTCGTGCTTTTTAATCTATTTGCCTGCGGTTGTCAAAAAAATGTTGGCCAGCGCCGCCTGAAAGGGCATATCCTTCGGACTGTAGGTGTATCTTGGCCCGTTCGCCGGGAACATCCAGAACGTAATGGGGCAGGCAAAGCCCTGAAGTATTGCGCCGGAGCTCGTCCATGATGGAGAGGCCTTTGGCGATCTCCGCCCGGAAATGGTCCGTCCCACGGACCGGGTCGCACTGGAACAGGTAGTAGGGGCGGACGGAGAGCCTCTGCAGACCGTGGACGAGGTCTCTCATCGTGTCATAATCATCGTTGACGCCCCGCAGCAGGACCGACTGGTTGGAAAGGGGAATCCCGGCATCGAGCAGCATCTCGCAGGCACGGGCGGCCTCGGTCGTCATCTCCCGGGGGTGGTTGAACTGGGTATTGAACCAGAGGGGGCGGTAGCGGCGCAGCATCCGGCTCAGACGGGCCGTGATCCGCATGGGCATCACCACGGGGGTGCGGCTTCCGAGCCGCAGGATCTCGACATGCGGTATGGCCCTCAGCGCCCTCAAAAAGCCCTCGAGAAGCCCGTCGTCAAGCGTGAGGGGGTCCCCACCGGAGACGATGACCTCGCGGATGGCCCGCGTTTCCGACACATAAGCGATCATCCTTCCGAGGGCTTCCCGCCCCGCCGTCTTTCCCCTGTGCCCCCACATCCGCTTGCGATTGCAGTGCCGGCAATAGGTGGCGCAGCGATTCGTGACGATAGCCAGACAGCGGTCGCGGTAGCGGTGTACGAGACCCGGCACGGGCATGAAACGCTCTTCTCCGAGCGGATCATCCAGGCTATCCGATGTAATATCGATCTCCGCAGCATCGGGGACGGCCTGCAGGCGAACGGGATCCTTTTCGCACCCCGGGCGCATCAGGGAAAAATAATAGGGCGTCACGGCCAGGGGATAGACTTCGGTCACCGCTTCGATCCCCCGGGAGGCGATAAAAGGGCCTCCTGAAAGGGAGGCAAGCTCCGTCAGGGTACGAACCCTGTTTCTGTACTGCCACCGCCAGTCGGACCACCGGGCGGGAGAAACCTTCTCCCAGGGACCGGCCGGCGGGTTGTATCGCTCTGGATTCATATTGAAAACCTATGAGATACTTCCCGGCACAACCCTTCGGCTCAGGGAGGCGCC
>JAFGIO010000127.1 GCA_016929555.1 Deltaproteobacteria bacterium
TGGAGGTAGTAGGACACGGGCATCTGGGAGTGCTCGGGTCCGATCTTGGCGTATCCTCCCGCTGCCGCCATAAAAACCAGGGGGATCGTCTGCTGCCCGCCATGGATGAAGCGCCATTTGGCCGCACGCAGAAATATCTCGTCGCAGGCGACGAACATAAAGTCGGCGAACATGAAGTCCGCCACGGGCCGGTAACCCGTCATGGCAGCTCCCACGGCTGCACCCGCGACGATGGTTTCGGAGATGGGCGTGTCTATGACCCGATCCTTTCCGAATTCCTTGACAAGCCCCGTCGTGGCGCCGAATGCGCCCAGTTGTATATCTTCGCCGATGCAGAAGACCTTTTCATCGCGCCTCATCTCTTCCGCCAGGGCCTCGTTGATGGCCTGGACGTATGTGATCTGTTTCATCTGGGACCTCCTTCGTCTTTCTATGCGCTGTAGAGCCACGTGTTGAGGATGGAGGGATCTTTGGGATCCGGGTAGGGACTCTCCATGGCCATCTTGTCCAATGCCTCGACTTCCGCGTCGGCTTCCTTGTCGATTTTAGCCAGTTCGGCCTCGGTGAGCGTGCCCATCTCGAGGAGCTTCGCCCGGAAGAGCTTCACGGGATCCCTTTTCTTCCAGGCCTCAATCTCTTTCTTCGGTCGCGGATCGGCGTGAGAGACGTCGGGCATGCCCTCTGCGTGGGCCCGATAGCGATAGGTCTTGACTTCGACCATGGAAGGCCCCTTGCCGGCCCTGGCGCGAGCAACGGCGGCCTGGATGGCCTCGTGGACGGCGAGCACATCCTGGCCGTCGACCACCACCGCGGGCATGTCGTAGGCCGGGGCGAGATCGGCCACATCCTTCCTGGCATAGGCGGACGTGAGGGGGGTGAACTGGGCGTAGAGGTTGTTGTCGCAAGCCCATACAATGGGCAGCTTCCAGACGGCGGCGGCGTTCATGCCTTCGTGCAGGGTGCCTCTATTGGAACTGCCGTCCCCGAAAAAGCAGACCACGACCTGTCCCTTCTTGTTTTTCTTGGCGGAGAGACCCCAGCCCACGGCGAGGGGAAACATTCCTCCAATCGTGCCTGCGATGCCGAAAAGACCCCTTTCCTCGTTGGAAGGTCCCTCGGGCTTTTCCGTCAGCATCTTGCCGTAATGCATGGCGACCCACCCTTTGGGGGATAACCCTCGGGCAAGCATGAATGCAATGGCGTGTCCACGGTGGTGCGGGTAGAGGTAATCATCGTCTCTCAGGAACGAGGCGCCCCCGACACCCACGGCCTCCTCACCCTGTCCGCTGTGGAAAAAGCCTTTCATCTTTCCGGATTTCAGGCCTTCGACCATGAGTTCGTCGAGTTTTCGGGCCCGAACAAGGTTGGTATACATCTCGGTAAGTTGCTGCTTTGTCAGATCCATACTCTCCTCCTTCTGTGATGTGAATTCCCCTTGGGGTTGCTTTTATGATGTGATGGGATGCGTACTCCCGTCCGGTAAAACGGGGAGCGCGCGACCTGTGACTCTTCCGCTTCTGCAGCGGCGAATAGGGCCTTTTACGGTACCTCCTTTCTCGTCTACCCCCAGAGAATCAGGCCGGTTTCGTAGCGGGAAGCCAGTTTGCTGTTGTAGGGAAGGACCCGGATGCCGTAACAGTGGGGTCCGTTCTGGCGCACGGTGTACTCGACGGAATAGGTGAGGATGCCTTCCGGCGAGCTGTTCGTCATCGACAGGGGTACATATTCGGGGTCTTTCACGAAGAGGAACTTGCTCGCCTCGCCGATCAACATTTCGATGACGATCTCGCCGGGATCCAGCTTTCCCGGATCTATCCTCACGTTGACGGTCAGGGGTTCGTTGACCAGGATATCATCGCCGTGGATGCCCTCGACGGTTACGTCAAGGAGCCTCAGAGAGGAAAAGCGCATGGGGATCTTGCTCTTCCAGTCGGATATCTCCCGGGTCAGCTGATAGTTGTTTTTTGTCAGTTCGAGCGCCCGCTTGGCCGTAGGCAAGTACATGTTGTTGTAATACTCCAGCAGCATTCTATCCGTGTTGAATCTAGGCACCAGGGTCTGGATCGAATTCTTGATCATGGCGATCCATTTTTCAGGCAAACCCGAAAGCTCGCGGTCGAAGAACATGGGCACCACCGTGTTTTCGAGCAGCGCATAGAGGGACTGGCTGTCCTGCTCGTCCATGTTGGCCGTGTCGTTGCGGTCCTCTTCGTAGTAGTCCCTGACGACGGGACCGATGGACCAGCCGTTGGTTCCGTCATAGCCTTCGCACCACCAGCCGTCGCAGATACTGAGGTTCAGCACGCCGTTGATCACGACCTTTTCGCCGCTGGTGCCGCTGGCTTCCAGGGGCCTTCGGGGGTTGTTCAGCCATACATCGACGCCCTGCACCAGATGGCGCGCGATGCGCAGATCGTAATCCTCGATGAAGAAGACCTTCCCCCGGAATCGTTCGTCCTTGCAGACATCGATGACCTTTTTGATGAGGTTCTTGCCCATTTCGTCGTTTGGATGGGCCTTGCCGGCAAAGACGATATGGACGGGCCGGAGGGGATTGTTCAGAAGTTTATCGAGGCGCTCCAGATCGGAGAGGATCATGTCCGCCCGCTTGTAGGGGGCGAAGCGGCGCGAGAAGCCGATCAGAAGCGCGCCGGGATGGATCTTCGTGAAAAGCTCCTCCCTCCAGGTCTTCGTGTAGTTGTATTTCATCCAGTTTCTCGAGAGGTAATCCTTCAGATAATCGATCGTCTTCTGCTTGAGCTCGAAGCGCGTCCGCCAGAGCAGCGCATCGGGGATGTCCTGCACCCTTTCCCAGCGTTCGGGATCGGTCAGATCCTTGACCCAGCCCGGTCCAAGATAGGCGTCGTAGATGTCCTTCATGCGCTGTGCAACATAGGACATGACATGGGCCCCGTTGGTGACATGGCGGATGGGAATGTCCGAATCGTGGAATCCCTTCCAGACATCTCGCCACATCTGGCGTGCAACCTGGCCGTGCATGCGGCTTACGGCATTGCTCATGTTCGTCATCCTGAGGGCGAGAATGGTCATGAAGAATGGCTTGTCGTCGCCGACTTCCTTGCGTCCCAACTCCCAGAACTGGGACCAGGACATGCCGGCGCGCTTGATGAAGTTCGAAAAGTAGTATTCCATCAGATCCTTGGCAAACCGCTCGTTTCCTGCCTCGACGGGAGTATGGGTCGTGAAGACCGTGCTTCCCCGGACGATTTCCGAGGCTTCGTCGAAGGAGAAGCCCTCCTCAGTCATGAGCGTCATGATCCTCTCGAAGATGAGGAATGCGGAATGTCCCTCGTTGATGTGGTAGACCCGGGGGCGGATACCCAGCTTCTTCAGAAGCCTGACGCCTCCCATGCCCAGAAGGATTTCCTGTTCGATGCGGGTCCGCTGATCGGCGGGGTACAGGCGGGCCGTTATCTTCCGGTCCTGGGTCGTGTTTCGCTGGACATCCGTGTCCAGCAGGTAGAGGGAGACGCGACCGACGTTCATCTCCCAGATGTTGGCATAGAGAGTCCTTCCCGGAAGATCGAGGGATATCTGGACCTCCTCCCCCTGGTCATCCTTGACGATCTGCACGGGCAGGAAGGAGTAGTCGTTTTCGGGATATTCGGCGATCTGGATGCCGTTGCGGTCGATAACCTGGCGGAAGTAGCCGGATTTGTACAGAAGCCCCACGGCAACAAGCGGGATATTCAGATCGCTTGCCGTTTTCAGGTGGTCTCCCGAAAGGGTGCCGAGACCCCCCGAGTAGATGGGAATGCTCTCGTGGAGGCCGTATTCCGTGGAGAAGTAGGCCACGGGCGACGTTCCCTTGATCTCTTCCCCCTTCTGGAGCTTCTTGGGCGTCTTCTTATCGGTCATGTATCCATCGAACTGTTCCATCACCTGCTTGTAGATACCGACATAGGCGGCATTGCGGGAGGCCTCCTGGAGGATGTCCGGATCCACGGATTCAAGCATCCGGACGGGATTGTTTCCCATTTCGGCCCAGAGTTTTAAATCGAGGGCTGCAAAAAGATCGAGCGCCTTCGGGTGCCAGACCCACCAGAGATTGTAGGCCAGTTCACGAAGCCTCTCGATGTTTTTGGGCAGGTTGGCGATGGCCGTGAAGGAGCGGAAATGGGGCTGCGTCGATACGGTAGCGGCGAAGGTGATTTTCTTCTCGGCGCGGTAATCCCGGAGTGCAAGCTTGGCCATTCTGTCGTGGGCGACCGACAGCGATCGGTCGTAGGCGATGGCGTATTCCCTGAAGAAATCCTGCCAGTTCGCCTTTACGGCAACCGCCCGCGCACTTCGCCGCATCTCCAGCATCTGCTCTTCGGACTGGCTGTGGAAGTTCACGAGGATGTCCAACAGGTGGTCCTCCATGATCTTGCGATCCTGGCCGCGGCCGCGGAGAAGCTGGACGCCGTTCGCATCGCCGACGGTGCGCTGGACCCAGAGACCGAAACCGGCCTGATCGGTCGTAACCGTCGGTACGGCGTAAGCGGCGCTTTCCAGGGGCGTATAGCCCCAGGGTTCGTAATAGGACGGGAAGACGCCGAGATCGCATCCGGAAAGGGCTTCGTAGTAGGGCATGTTGATGAGCCCGTCATGGCCGTTCAGATAAGCGGGGATGAAGATGACATGGATCCTGTTCTGGGATGTGTTCTTCAAACCCAGGCGGTTGCAGGTCTCCAGAATGGGGTCCGAAGCCTCGTAATGAAGGCGATGGGTGGCCAGCGGTGGGTTTGCCCGGTCGAATTTGGCGAAATCTCCCTGGAGAGAAGGGATGAGATCGGTATGGCCCCCCAGGACGAAGAGAAAGGCCAGAACGGAGTCTTTGTCGCCGAGACGCTTCTCCAGACGTCCCAGCGTATTCAGGAAGATATCGATGCCCTTGTTGTGGAATTCGTAGCGACCGGAAATAACCAGTATTTTCGATGTCGCCGGGAACTCCTTGCGCAGGAAGCGGGAAGCAGCCTGCAGAAGCTTTTCCCTGGCCCTGAGGGCGGGCTCGCGGTTATCCGCCAGGTCCGGGATGTGCTCGATGTCGAGCCCGTTGGGCGTGATGACGTCGGGATAGCGGCCCAGAAGGTTCTTGGCCTCCGAAGCCGTGATGTCGCTGACGGTCGTGAAACAGTCCGCCTCCCGGGCCGATACGGTTTCCATGGAATACTTGGCCGTGATGTTGTGGGCTGCCGCCTCGCGCTGGGGCGACAGGTGATCCATGACGCTGTAGATGTCCACCCCCGAACCCGCCAGGGTCCGTCCGAGGATCGTCGCATGGGTGGTAAATACCGTTCCGATCTCCGGGGCATATTTCTTCAGCCGGAGAAGGCCGGCCCCGCACATCCATTCGTGAAAGTGAGCAACGGCCGGCTCTTCCTGCGGCCTCGCCAAGAGGTTGTAGATGACTTCTATCACCTCGCTGCAGGCGCTGCTGAACATGACGGGCTCCACGTAATCCCATCCGCCGGCGATGGAATCGACGCCGTAGTCTTCCCAGATTTGATAGAGCAGTTGATCCTTGTTGTAACGCTTGCTGAAGTTCACGAGGATGGCCCTGGGCTCGCCGGGAATCTTCCAGCGTCCGAAACGGCAGGGCAGCTCTTTCATGGCCGTGCCTTCCTGGATTTTGGTCCAGTACTCCTCGTCGGTTTCCTCGAAGTCGAGGTTGGTCTTGAAGTCGGGCCCCAAAACGAGGTATCGATCGCCGTAGGCCCTGACCGCCGCGCTCGCCTTGCTGGAGATCACCGTGTAGATCCCGCCGACCTTGTTGCAGACTTCCCAACTGACCTCGAACAGATAGCCCCTGTGATCGTCGCTCATGGATGGAGATCCTCCTTGTCGTTCTGTCGGTTCCTTGCCGATTTTTGTTTTCCCTGGGCCCTTTCTTTGAGACAACCGGAAAAGTCATCGAGGATATTCATGTAGTTTATATAGGCGTCGTAGGGAGACGCGTAGGGGTTGAAATACTTGTGGACGGTCCCGTCGGCGAACCATTTCGTACACATGTAGTAGAAATGATCCGATGTCTGCAGCAGGCGCCATTGGTGCATCGTCGATGCGTCGCGGCAGCGGCGGGCGGCCTTCTCCATTTCGCGGAGGGACCTGAAGCCGTCCTTCTGCATGCCGTTTCCCAGCCAGGCCGTCAGGTCGCGTTCGGCGTCGGCCCAGGAGAGATGATCGGGGACGGACAGCGCCGCTGCGGCATCGTAATTACGGGCGGCTTCGGCGGGTGTCTGAAACCGGAAGTCGGGATGTTTGAGAATCTCTTCGGGCAGCCGCCGGAGGAACTCGAAGATGCCCGTCTCCTGCCACTGATGCTCTCCGAAGGTCTCGTAATCCACAAAGAGATTGATCACATCCGCTGCGAGGTTCTGGTGGATCCAGTGGGCGTACTTATCTGCCATCAAGGGATATTCGGGCCACTTCGCGTTTCCGAAACGGAAGGCCACATCATCCGAAAGCCGGTAGTTTCGCAACAGCAGTTTCAGGGTCTCGCATCCGGCGGGCCGGTAAAGGAAATTCGGGCTCCTCCAGCCCAGAATCCTGTCGGCGCCCTCTGCGAGGATCGCCTGATAGCCCATCTGTTCGACGGTCTTCGCAATCTCGTCGTTATAGATGAGCTCCGTATTGCGGAAAGTCACGGGCTCCTGGCCGAAGAGGGCCTTGATCCTTTTGCGATGCAAAAGGATCTGTTCCTTGAACTCTCGGGGCGATATGAGAAAGGCCAGGGAGTGATAGTAGGTTTCGTCGAGGAACTCGACGGCGCCCGTATCGGCCAGGCGTTTGAAACTGTCAAGGACATCGGAACGGTGCCTTTCGAGCTGGTCCATGAGAACGCCCGAAAGACAGAAGGCGATCCGAAAGGCGCCCTGATGCCGCTCGATCAACTCCAGCATCAGCTCGTTGGAGGGCAGGTAGCACTTTTCTGCCACCTTGTCGATGATCTGGCGGTTCGCGGCGCCGTCCTCGTAGCTGTGATCGCGATTGATATCGAAGACGCTGAAGCGGCGGAGCCGGATGGGCTGATGCACCTGGAAATAGATACAGACTGCGGGCATTTCTCTTTCCTTACGGCAGCAACTGGTTGTAGAGATCGACGACCTTCTCGGCGGCCTGTTCCCAGCGGATATTCCGCAGTTCTTCGCGGGAGCGCTCGACCATCTCATCGCCCAGTGCCGAAAATTTCAGCAAAGCGACGATCTTGTTGACCATTTCATCGATGTCCCAGAAGTCCACCTTCAAGGCATGTTTGAGGATTTCCGAGACGCCCGACTGCCGGGAGATGATGACGGGAACATCGTACATCATCGCCTCCAGGGGCGAGATTCCAAAGGGTTCGGAGACGCTGGGCATGACGTAAACGTCGCTCATGGAGAAGATCCTTTCGATCTCGGCGCCCTGAAGGAAGCCGGTGAAATGAAAGTGGCGGCCGATTCCGAGTTCGGCGACCCGTTCAATCATGCGGGTCGTCATGTCGCCCGCACCGGCCATGATGAAGGTCACTCCGGGAACGATATCGAGGACCTTCGCCGCGGCTTCCACGAAGTAATCCGGCCCCTTCTGGAAGGTGATCCTGCCCAGAAAAAGGACGATCTTCTTCTCGTGATCCTTGCCGATCTGCATTGCCTGGCGGGCCTCGCTGCGGGTTACGGCGTTGTGGACGACGGAAACACGCTCCGGGGCGATGCCGTATCGCTCTACAACGATCCTTTTCGTGTAGTGGCTGACGGCGATGATTCGATCGGCCGAGGACATTCCGTATCGCTCGATATCGTAAACATTGCGGTTGATATTTTCGCCGCTGCGGTCGTATTCGGTGGCGTGAATTTGTAGAACGAGAGGCCGGCCGCTTATCCTTTTGGCATGGATGCCGGCGAATACCGTCATCCAGTCGTGGCAGTGTATCACGTCGAAGTCCTGAGATTCTGCTATGACACCCGCTACGACGGCGTAGCGCAAGACCTCGGCGATCAGGTTCGGGCCGTAGTCGCCCGGAATATCGAGAATACGATACCCCTGCTTCGTTTCATGTTCCGCGCCTTCGTCATCGAAGAGGGATGGATCTTGGCCGTAAAGCAGGGCTTCGTACTGGTGTTCCGTCAGGTATGGTCGGAGAATGGAATTGATCAATCTCAGTTGAAGTCCTTTGTACGGGTCATCCGGATCGGCGGCGGCCTCGGGAAATCCGGAAAGCGGAGATTCTGTAGAGCCGGCGGGAACGGGTATTTCCGATGCCGGTATCAGCTCTACGTGGGAAGTGAGGCCTTCTCCTTTCAGGCGCGGCAACACGAAGCAGATTTCATGACCGAGAGCCGTCAGGGCCCGGGTGAGGCCGAAACAGGCTGTCCCGAGACCGCCGCTCACGTGAGGTGGAAATTCCCAGCCGAACATGAGGACTCTCATGGATGTGGCATCTCCTTTTTTGAATCGAGAGCCCCCATGACGCACTTGCCCGTGCTGTCCACAAAAACCGGCTCTGCCCGGACAAGGGGTTGAAAAATCAGACTGCACAGCGCCATCAGGATAAAAGTTATAAGAGTGGGTCTCATGGGTCCCTCCTTTCCAAGAGGGGAAATACGAAAGGTGGATACTTTGTTGCACGCTGCTGTTCGGATGGACGGCGAAAGTATATGAGAAAGGTTTCTGCATGTCAAGAAGGGACAGGCCCCCTTTTCAAAGGGGGGCCTAAAAAA
>JAFGIO010000128.1 GCA_016929555.1 Deltaproteobacteria bacterium
ATCTCGATCTCGAAATCTTCGAGGGCGAATTCTTCACATTCGTCGGACCGAGCGGCTGCGGAAAATCGACGCTGCTCAACATCATCGCCGGTCTGGAGCCGGTCTCCGGCGGGCGGATCTACTTCGGCGAAACCCTGGTGAACGATCTCTCCCCGCGGGAGCGGGATGTGGCCATGGTCTTTCAGAGCTACGCCCTCTATCCCCATATGACCGTCTACGAAAACATCGCCTTCCCCCTGAGAATGAAAAGGATGCAGACGGCCGCCGTCGACAGGGACGTCCGCTCCACGGCAACCCTCCTGGGGCTTGCCGAGCTGCTCGACCGAAGGCCCTCTGAGCTTTCGGGAGGGCAGCGCCAGCGTGTGGCCCTGGGAAGGGCCATCGTCAGGCAGCCGCGGCTGTTCCTTCTCGACGAACCCCTCTCGAACCTCGATGCCAGGCTCCGTCTGGAAATGCGCACGGAGCTGAAGCGGCTTCACGGTCAATTGAATATCACGACGGTCTACGTGACCCACGACCAGTCCGAGGCCCTGAGCCTGTCGGACCGCATCGCCGTGATCCGAAAGGGGCGCATCCAGCAGTGCGGCACCCCCGGGGAGATCTTTTCGCATCCCTCCAATCTGTTCGTCGCAGAGTTCATGGGGGATCTTCCCATGAACTTCCTGCCCGCCACACCCCTCCGGATCTCTCCGCTGGAGGTGGACTGCCGGGGCGTCCGCATGGTTCTGCCGGGCAGGCTGATCCGGGAGGCCGCCGATCTCGTTCTGGGCATCCGTCCCGAGGACGTGCGCTTGTCCTTTGGAAAAACCGATCAGGCCGTGGAGGCGAACATCCGTTTCATCGAGCTCGCCGGCAGCCGGACCCGCATCGAAGCCCTCTGGCAGGAAACCCCCGTCATGGGATTCGCCGAAAGGAACGAAGCCCTCAGGCCGGGAACGCCGGTCTTTATCGCATTCCCGGCCGACCGGTGCCACGTCTTCGATCGCCTTACGGGTGAAAATCTGGGGGATCCGTCGACAGACCCCCTGTGACAGGCACGCCCCGTTTTTCGATCCGTCAATCGAAAAGCACCGTCCCCGCGATCGATTTCAGGAAACCCCCGCAGGCTACCTCGAAGCCAGACAGAGCAGCAGCCCCTTGAGATAGCGTCCTTCCGGATGGGCGAGGTTCACGGGATGGTCCGGACCGGGACCGAGGACCGCCAGCAGTTGGGCCGTTCTGCCCGCGTCTTTCAGGGCATCGAGAACGGTTTTCTCGAAAAGGGCGCCGTCGATCGGGTTCGAACAGGAAAAGGTCGCGAGGATTCCCCCGTCCCTCAGATGTTTGACGGCCTGCAGGTTGATTTCCCGGTAGCCGCGAACCGCCCCGGCGACGTCCTTTGCCGCCTTGGCAAAGGGCGGGGGATCCAGAATGACCAGATCGAAGCATTCCCGCGTTTCCCTCAGGTAGGCGAAGACATCCGCCTGGACGATGGGGTGGTCAGGCAGAGAAATGCCGTTCAGGGCGAGGTTCCGCCCGGCGATTTCATTGGCAGCCGCGGAGGTCTCCACGGAGACGGTTCGCGCCGCTCCGCCATGGATGCAGTAGACTGAAAAGGCGCCGGTATAGGAAAAGCAGTTCAGAACCACGGCGCCCCGGCATAGCGCTCCGAGGAGCTCTCTGTTGGATCGCTGATCCAGAAAGAACCCCGTCTTCTGGCCGGCCTTCAGATCCACCTCAAAACGAAGCCCGTTTTCAACGATTTCGACACGATTGGGGCATCCTTCCCCCCAGGCCCGTCCGATCCTCGGCGGAAGCCCTTCCCGGCGCCTCGCCCGGCTGTCACTGCGTTCATAGATACAGGAAGGGGAAAGCGCCCCTTGGAGGATCTCGATCATGAGAGACCGTCTTTTCTCCATTCCCGCCGTGTCGATGGATATCACGAGACTGGATCCGTATCGGTCCACGATCAGACCCGGCATCTGGTCTCCTTCCGCGTTGATGAGGCGGCAGGCGTCGGTGTTGGACGGCACCACCCGCCGACGCAGTTCCAGGGCGGCTCGGATCCTTCCCGCCCAGAATTTGGTATCGATGACAGCCGAGGGATCGCCCGTCAATGTCCGGAAGACAATATCCGTCAGGGAATTGAAGAAACCGAGAGCAAGGGGAGTCCCTTCATGGGAAAAGGCCGTCACGACATCGCCCGGCTCTGGATTTCCCTCGACAGAGGCGACGGCGCCCGAGAAAAGCCAAGGGTGGCCTCTGCGCAGTACGTTTTCTTTTCCCCGTTTCAGGGCGATCCTTGGATAATTCACGGTGGCCACCCTACAAGATTCCCCGTCGGTTTCACACGAGACCCCATGCCACCCCTTCAAAAGGGGATCTGCCGCACGCACGCCGGTCCATGGCGGCACTCATCGCGTACACTCATGCAATTTAGCGAATTGACGGTTTCTTTGCAAGGGCCATCGTCGCGAGCCTCTCTTTCGTTCGCCGACCCGTCCCGGCATGACCGCTTATCCCACCGGTTTGCCTTGCCAATCGCTGTGTCTTCTGCTATGTAGTGCCGGTCCGCACCAGAGACGACAGCAAATACGGCATCTCCCCCCGGGGAGAGTGTCGAGATCCATTTCGGCAACCATCAAGAGGGAAACCGCATGTACGCAGTGATCATGGCAGGAGGCAAAGGAACCCGCTTCTGGCCGAGAAGCAGGGAAAAGATGCCCAAACACCTGCTCGATATCCTCAACGACAAGACCATCATCCGACAGACCGTTGACAGGATCACGCCTCTCATCCCTCCGGAGCGCATTCTCATCGTCACGGCATCGAGTCACGTGGACGTTTTGTTCGAGCAGGTTCCCGATATTCCGAGGGAGAACATCCTGATCGAGCCTGTGGGCAGAAATACCGCCCCCTGCATCGGCCTCGCCGCGCTTCATCTCCGCAGGAGGGCTCCCGGCGCCGTGATGGTTGTCCTGCCCGCCGATCACAGCATCGAAAAGGGCGATCGTTTCCGCCACATCCTTGCAGCCGCCGCCGAAACGGCTCGCAAGGAGGCCTGCCTCGTCACAGTCGGGATCGTTCCCACGGGACCGGAAACAGGCTACGGTTACCTGGAAAAGGGAGAACGCGTCGGTCAGGTCCTGGGAGAGGACGTCTACAAGGTCCGGTCCTTCCGGGAAAAACCAAAAATCGAACAGGCCGAGGCTTTTCTGAGACAGGGCGGTTATCTTTGGAACAGCGGCATGTTCGTATGGAAGGCATCGGTTATTCTCGACGCCATTGCCTTGCATCTTCCCCGGGTCTACGACCGGCTCAGGGACATCGAGGACGCCCTGGATACGCCTGAAGAGCCAACGGTCCTCGATCGGGCGTACCGATCGATGGAGCCGATCTCCATCGACTACGGCGTCATGGAAAAATCGAAGCATGTACTGGTTTTGGGGGGCGATTTCGGATGGTCCGATGTGGGCAGCTGGGACGCACTCTGGGAAATCACCGCCAAGAACGATAAAGGGAACGCCTTCCGGGGGGAAGGCCCTTTCGTGGATATCGATACGAGAAATTCACTGATTATATCTCCGAAGAAACTGGTCGCCCTCGTCGGCGTGGAAGACCTCGTTGTCGTCGAAACCGGCGACGCCCTCCTGATCTGCCGCAGGGGAAACTCACAGACCGTAAAGCGGGTTGTGGAGACCATCGAAGCCGAAAAATGGACGGAATATCTGTGACGGGATTTTCATTGCAGAAATACCGGCTTGCCGTCTACTGAGAGACCTCCCTCGTGCAGACCCTCGACGATCTTATCCACCGAAGTTTTTTCATCGTCAAAGGTGATCGTGACGCGGTTCCTCTGCCAATCACCGCCATATCGGACGATCCCGTGCATGGATCTCAGGATAGAACTTACCCTTGCCCGGCCGCTTCAGGTCATGCAGCCTGGAATCGTGAGTTGAACAGCCCGCTCGGCCCCCAAAGCCGACCCTGCTGAAAAGAGCAGGCCGCAAAGTCCCAAAAGGATCATGAAGAGACCACCTCTGATGCTTTTCATGGCAATATTCCCCTCCTCCTATAAAAATCGTCTTCAGCGGCTCCTTTCATAAACGATAAGAGCCAAAATATCCAGGACACTTTCGGCACGCCCCCCTTTACCATTGAGATCCCCTGCAAGCCTTGCGAACATGACACCGGCAGCGTTTTCCCCAAATCGGACAGGATTCACACCTTGACACCCGACGGTCTGTCCACTATAGAAGAACGAAGATGCCTCTTTCGGCAACGAGGATACTGGGTTTGCAAGGAGAATGTTTCATGGAACCGCGCATCACGGGAAGGTTCATTCTCGCTTCGGCCTCACCCCGCCGCGTCGAGCTTCTCGAGAGACTGGGGCTTTTGGTCGAGGTGATGCCAAGCGGGGTGGACGAATCCTTTCTCGATGGCGAAACGCCGGTGAAACATGTCTTGAGGCTGTCGCGGCATAAATCGGAAGGCATCTCCAGACTCAATCCCGAGGCTTGGGTTCTTGGTGCAGACACCATCGTCATCATCAAGGGAGAGGTCCTCGGCAAGCCGAAGACACCGGCGGAAGCCAGGCAGATGCTCGGCAAGCTGAGCGGCCAGGAACATCTCGTTTACACCGGATTCACGATCTGTCGCCGGCAGGACAACAGGCGAGCCAGCAAAACGACGACCTCTTCCGTGATCTTAAAGGATCTCTCGGAGCGGGAAATCGCCTGGTATGCCGAGTCCGCTGAACCCTATGACAAGGCAGGTGGATACGCCGTCCAGGGATTGGGGGCTTTTTTCATCAAAGAGATCAGAGGCTCTTATACGAACGTCATGGGACTTCCCCTTTGCGAAGTCGTGGACACCCTGATCGATCTGGGTGCATTGCAGTTCGTTTGAAGAATACAAGGGTCGGAATGGCATGACAATCAAGGACAACGTCCAACTCATCAAGGACCGGATCGCCCGGGCGGCCCGGCGCTCGGGCCGTGAACCCGGCAGTGTCCGTCTAATGGCGGTTACGAAGACGGTAAACGACGATCGCCTTGACGAGGCCATCGCAACCGGCATCGAGATGATCGGGGAAAATTACGTCCAGGAGGCCAAGGCGAAAATCGAGCGCCTGGGAAGGCCGGTAGAATGGCATATGATCGGGCACCTTCAGACCAATAAGGCCAAATACGCCGTCAAACTGTTCGACATGATTCATTCCGTGGACAGCATCGACCTGGCTTTGGAGCTGGACAAGAGATCCCGACTGCTCGGCCGCACCGCAAAGATTCTGATCGAGGTGAATCTTAGCGGGGAAAAGACAAAAAGCGGTGTGACCGCCGCTACGGCAACGGATCTGGTTGAAAAGATCGCCGGCCTTGGCAACCTTTCCATTCAGGGGCTGATGACGATGCCACCCTGGTTCGAGGACCCGGAGTTGGCGCGGCCTTATTATGCGGATCTCCGGAAACTGCGGGACCGGATCAGCCGAGAGCGGATCGCCGGAGCAACGCTGCGGGAACTTTCCATGGGAATGACGGACGATTATGAGATCGCCGTCGAGGAAGGGGCAACGATCGTGCGGATCGGCAGGGGCATCTTCGGCGAAAGACCGTCCAGGCGGCCGTCATGACGAGACGATGTCCTTAAAAAAACATTGACAACGATTTCGCCGATCATATATCAGCACAACCATATAGCGAAACCGCGCGTTTTCTCGCGGCCATAACCCAAAAAATCCCTGGAGCGGATATCGATGAAACACATCGAATGGAAAATCATCCTTGGCGTATTGTTCGTAACGCTCTCGGCTGTCGTCTACGTCATCCACTACCTCGTCTTCAGGGACGCCCACCACATCTTCATCTATCTGGTTGGAGACATCGCCTTCGTTTTCTTAGAGGTTCTGATGGTGACGCTCATCATCGACGAAGTGCTGAATTCCCGGGAAAAAGAAAATCTGCTGCAAAAAATGAACATGGTGATCGGCACCTTCTTCAGCGAAGCGGGTATCGGGATCCTCGGCTTCCTTTCCCTCTTCGATACGCGGATAGAGAGGCTCAGGAACGACCTCAGGCTGACCGCCGACTGCACCGACCAGGAATTCACACGACTGAGCCGGCAGATCAAGCAGTACGATTACGAGTTGGACCTTTCCCGGGGAAACCTGGAAACCCTCAAAGATCTTCTCCTGAAACACAGGGAATTCATGCTCCGTCTCCTGGAGAATCCCAATTTGCTGGAGCACGACGCCTTCACGAATCTATTGATGGCGGTTTTCCACCTGACGGATGAACTGACGGCGCGCAGAAATCTTTCGCATCTTTCGGAAGCCGATTCCCTTCACCTCGCCACCGATATGATCAGGGCATACGGCCGTCTGCTTTCCGGATGGCTGGATTACATGCAACACCTGCGGAAACATTACCCCTACCTCTATTCCTTTGCCATGCGGACCAATCCCTTCGATCCCGAGGCAACGGTGGAATTCACGTAAACGGCTACGACCCTACGACAATCAAAATAAGGAGTGCACGACATGAACAAAGCGGCATTTTTCAAAATGAGTTACGGCCTGTACGTCGTCTCTTCCGGAGACGGCGCCCGCTTCAACGGTCAGATCGCCAATACGGTTTTTCAGGTGACATCCGAGCCGGCGACGATTGCCGTCTGCATTAACAAGCAGAACCTGACCCACGAATTCATCCGGCAAAGCCGGAAGTTCACCGCCTCCATCGTCGCGCGCTCTGCGCCCCTGGAATTTATCGGACGTTTCGGCTTCAAGAGCGGCCGCGACATCGACAAGTTCGACGGGGTCAACTACAAAATCGGCGTGACGGGGTTTCCCATTGTCACCGATCATACCGTCGCTGCCATCGAGGCCGAAGTGTTCGATGAACTGGACTGCGGCACCCACCGGATCTTCGTCGGCCGGGTGGTCGATTGCGATGTCCTCAGAGACGAAGAGCCCATGACCTATGCCTATTATCACGAAGTGAAGGGCGGAAAATCCCCCAAGACGGCCCCGACCTACCAGAAGGAAGCCCCTCCGCGTCCCGCCGCGAAGGCGGACCGCTATGTCTGCTCCGTCTGCGGATACGTTTACGACCCCGAGAAAGGGGATCCCGATTCAGGAATCAAACCGGGTACCCCTTTCGAGGATCTGCCCGAGGACTGGACCTGTCCGGTCTGCGGGGCCGAAAAAGACAAGTTTGAAAAAGAGGCATAAAGGGAAAGTGGGAGGAAGGTCTCTACAAAGGCGCCTTCCACGACCTCCGAAGACGCAGGGAATTGCTGACGACGGAAACGGAACTCATGGCCATTGCGGCGGCAGCGAATTCCGGATTCAACAGGATGCCGAAGAAAGGGTATAGAACTCCGGCGGCGATTGGGATGCCGATGATGTTATAGATGAAGGCCCAGAAGAGATTCTGCCTGATTACGCGCATCGTCGCCATTGAAAGGCTGATTGCCGAAGGCACCGACCGGAGATCGTCCCTAATCAGCGTGATGTCGCTCGCCTCGATGGCCACATCCGTTCCGGCCCCGATGGCAATGCCGATATCGGCCACGGCCAAAGCCGGCGCATCGTTGATGCCGTCGCCTACCATGGCCACGACCTGACCCCGGCTTTGAAGATCCCGAATCCTTTCCGCCTTGTCGCCGGGAAGGACCTCTGCCAGGACATCCTCGATCCCGAGGAGTCTGCCGACGGCCCTGGCCGTGTTTGCGTTGTCGCCCGTGATCATGGCCACCCTGAGCCCCATTTCCCTCAGGGCCGAAACGGTTTGGGCGGCCGATTCCTTGGGCGCATCGGAAAGACCGAAGATCCCCAGGATTTCGCCTCGCCAGGCAACAAAGACGCAGGTCTTTCCGTCGGCGGCCATCCGCTGGGCCGCTTCTTCCTGTCCCTTCATGAGGATGCCTTCCCGCTCCATCAGCAGGAGGTTTCCAAGGAGAGCGGGCCTGCCTTCGATATCAGCCCTCGCGCCAAACCCTGAAAGGCCCTCAAAGCCGTCCACGGGGATCGGTTGAACGCCCTCGCGGCGTCCCTCCTCCACGATGGCTTTCGCCAGGGGATGTTCGGAGAGCACCTCTACGGACGAGGCAACCTGCATCAAACGATCCCTCCTTCCGCCTGGA
>JAFGIO010000129.1 GCA_016929555.1 Deltaproteobacteria bacterium
AGATACCCCCCTACCGTCATCCCGTTCGGGCCCGCACCGATGATGATCAAATCGTACTCCGCCATTTTCTCCTCCTTATTCTATACCGCCTCTTTCTCGGCCTGCTCCTGAAGATCCTTCTCCATGGCGAGCATGATGTTGTACAGAGAATCCGGCTCCTCCTTTCCCGGCTCGAGCCAGGGCTTCGGCAAATCCAGATCCTGTGCGATGATCTTGTAGCAACGGTAGCCCCCACTTGCAGATCCGCCGTCACCCGAGAAGCCGACCCCGGCGCCATATAGGTTCTTTATTGGTGTCCTGTGCTCCGAAAGTTCAGGGATCGGTCTGTATTTCCCCGTTTGATGGGCCACATTGTCGATGACCTGCCAGTTGCCCTCGGGGGCCATGTTCTTCAGCCGGCAGCAGTCATAGGGGGTGTCCGTGGCAACGCCGATGACGTTGTCCCAGGTCATGTTGGGGGCGAAGGTCTGCCAGAGGCGTATCGTGTCCTCGGCGTGCTGCTTCTTCAGCTTCAGCCATTCCCTCTCGCTCAGGGCGGAGGCGGGAGGCATGAAATTCTCGTGCGACGCCATGGCTTTCCCCGGGGCGGCATAGCGCGGATCGATCCTGCCGTGTCCCCACATCACCGGGTTGAGGTCCTCGAAGGGGGGCATCTTGCCCAGCCTTCGCCAGTAGGTTTCCCGGGCTATGGTGTCGGGATCGGTGAACTGCTGCAGCCCGAGCCAGAAGGCCTTGTTGATGTCGGGGTTGAAGTCTGCCGCCTTGTACATCGGATACTCATGGAGTGCCCAATTGTACCACGATATGGTGGTGTGTTTGCTTTCCAGAAGTTCGATCCGGCGTATGATCCTGGGGGTCAGGTGCTCCTTGCCGATCAGGTCGAAGCAGAGCTGTGTGGGGCTCAGGGTGCTCACCACCACCTTTCTCGCCCCGATCTCCCTGCCGTCGGTGAGGCGGATGCCCGTCGCGGTGCCGTTCTCGATGATGACCTTCTCCACCTCGCAATGGGTCCAGACCTTCGCCCCATCGCCGGTCAGGATCTTATGGGCGGCATGTGCCGCCTGGTGGGTGCCGCCCACATTAAAGCACATATGCGGCACCATTGAAACCCACATCACGGGAAGCGTCGGCCTTCCCGTCGGCTGGGTTACCTCAGCCCCCAGGGACAGCAGCAGTCGCACGATGATAGCTTGCAACTCCTTGCTCTCCCAGGCCTCTTTGCATGCCCGCAGGGGGCTGTACATGCTGTAGACGAGATCCAATTCTATACCCTTAGCGAGAAGCGCCGTCACCATGTCAGGGAGCCTCTGCATCATGAGCATTTCATATTCCGCCGGGGGCGTGTTCACCGCGAGAATGATGTTCTTGAGAAAGATTTCCCGCAGGTCCCACCCAATCAGCCACATGTCGGCATCCGCCTTTGAGAAGCGGGCTATTTCCCTCGCCGTACGTTCCTGGGTAGGGTCGTGTTTCGTCGAGTAGATACCGAGGCATTTGCCCGTATCGTTGAAAATGGCACCGTCGCTGATGACATACATATCCACCTTGTCCCCGTCGAAGTCGGGAAAATCCCGATGGAGAGGGAGATAGTGCAGCCACGTATAGATCATCTGCGCATGGGTATTGGCGAGAAAGCCCGGGGCTGCACTTTCCTCGGTGGCCCAGCCGCCGCCCGCCTCGTGCCTCCTCTCGAAGACGCCGACGCTCATGCCGCCGTACCTCTGCAGATACATGCCGCATACGAGCCCCTTGTTTCCTCCGCCAACGACTACCGCGTCATAAGTCTCATCCGGCATACCCATCCTCCTTCCAACCTTGAGGCAAGGGGTTGTTTTTAAGCATGGTATCCCTACCGATCGAAGCGAATAACGGGTTTGAGGGTAACGCCCTTCTCGGAATCCTCCACGGCCTTGTTGATGTCTTTCGCATCGTAGAATTTGATCATCTTGTCAAAGGGGAATTTCCCCTGCTTGTATAGATCGATCAACTGCGGTATGAAGATTTGAGCAACGGCTTCCCCTTCGATAATCCCGATCACGCCTTTGCCGCTCGACACGAATTCGTTCATGTTGAATGCTGCGTCCGTGCCGATGGGGGAGGAGGCGAATATCGCACACCGACCCGCCAAATCAATGGCGTCTATGGCTTGACGGACGATCTCCGGAACCCCCGTGCTGTCGATGGAATAATCGGCGCCCGAGCCCGTAATCGCCCTGATCTCGTCCACGGCATTCTTTTCTGCGCCGTTGATGATATGGGTCGCCCCAAGTTCCTTGGCGAGTTCCAACCGATTGGGCTTGATGTCTATGGCGATAATGGAGGAGCACCCCGCCAATTTTGCCGCCATTACCGCGCTTAAACCCACGGAGCCGGTTCCGAAGACGGCGATCGAAGAGCCCGCCCTTGCCTTCAATGCGTTGATTACCGTGCCGGCTCCCGTCTGCACGGCACAACCCAGGGGACCTAAAATCTCCAACGGAACGTCATCGGGAACCTTGACGACGTTCCGTTCCGTGGCCAAGGAAAAATCCGCCAAGGAAGACTGGCCGAAAAAACTGCCGTAAAGCGGTGCGCCGTCTTTGGTGATCGGCATGCTGCCGTCTCCCCTCGCACCACTGTAATTGAAAGCGTTCCAGTTTACACAGTAGAACGGCATTCCCCTTAGGCAATTCTTACAGAAGCCGCAGGAATTATAACTGATCGCCACGCGATCCCCCGGCTGAACCGCCGTCACCGCGTTCCCAATCTTCTCCACTATGCCCGCTCCCTCGTGGCCGAAGACCGCAGGCAATGGAATTAAATCCTTGAAAAAGAGGTCCGTGTGACACAAACCCGTCCCCACGATCCGCACCAATACCTCGTTCGAACGTACCTCGTCCAACTCCACCTCATCGATCTGAAAGGGTTGACCGATCGCCGGAGATACCACTGCCTTGATCTTCATAATCTTGCCTCCTTAAAGTGTTCGTTTTGGTTCTGTCGTTCGAGTGGTAGTTCTTACTTGACGGGCAACTGTGCGTTTGGCATGAGAAAGCCTTCTGCAGCCGAGTGCCCCGTCCCTGTTTTCAGCAGATAAATCTTGGCCACCCCCATGAAAAGGAAGGCCCCCATACTCAAGAGACCGATCATGGCGATTTCCGGCCGCTTTACATATATGAGCATATTGAAGAAGGTGCCTATGAAGAGATTGAAGTACAGCATCATGGGTCCGTAGACGGTGAGATAGAGGGAGCGTCGAGGCGGCCTGTCGCCGAAGTCCAGGGTCAGTCTGAAAACGATATGGCATGCGAAGGCCACCTTCCACCAGCCGAAGTAGTTGCTTATCGGTACCCCGTTGGCGATGATGCCCTGCATGTAGGGGCCGCCCTCTTCCCATACCCAACCGCCTCTCAGTACGAAATATGGATCCACCATCAGGTCCCAGGCCGTGGTCACCATGCCGCCGATGGCTGCCGCTATCAGGTAGAGCAATATCCTGTGAATGATAGAATGAGACTCTTTGAGCTGCAGCGGTAGGAGGAAATCGGTAAGGTAGTAGGCCGAGTATAGGATCGGTTCCCAGGCGAAGCAGACGAGGATGGGGACGGCCCAGATCTGAAATCCCAGCAGTTGCGTGTAATGGTAGTGGCCGAAGACATAGCCGTAATGGACGCCCAGGCCTTCCGCTAGCCAGCATATGAACAACGTAACGACACCCGCCGCGACCGTCAGCCACACTCCTTTGGTGAGAATGGAATTCCACAGACAATAGAGGAGCATCAGAGTAACGAAGATCCAGGTTCCTGTTTCAAGCGGCCCCGGACCTGCCATCTTGTAAAGGGTATCGGTGTCCGTCCTGAACAGGTAAGTGAAAATTTGACTGATAAGCGCAATGATCGTAAGAATCGTTACGAAGTAAAATGGTGCGCGGCCCCGTTTAGAATCGTCCATGGTTCCCTCCTTGCTTGAGATGCCAATTGTAAGGATGGGGCAAGGGCTTTCGTTTCTGTGATCAGGTCCAACTTTACGGACTGGAAATCCTTGCCCGGAGCACAACGTCCCCTCGCAGGGATTGTCGAGGGGATGGGACTCTGGTCTGTCAAAATTCGCCGGGATGTTCCGGGGGCCTGAACGCCCGGAACGGCCACAGGATGAAGGCGATGACAGACATCTTCAGACACGCTCCCAGGACGCCGAGCAGATCCTTGTAATTTATCGCGGCGCGGATCTTCCAGCGCACCGGCTCGAGGGTGGCCACATGAAGCACAAGGTAATCCCCCTTGCGGGTGATTCCCTGAGCCTTGTCGATTTCTGCCACGAGTTCCGTTTTTCCCAAACCAGTCGATCTAAAAAGCATCTTATATTAACCCCTTTCCCCGTGCGACGGTAATGATTTCCGGTTCCGTCCACCACTTTTTCAGTTCCAGGATCTCGGCGATCGTGTTGGCCGCC
>JAFGIO010000016.1 GCA_016929555.1 Deltaproteobacteria bacterium
CCCCCGATGACGTTTCCCGCCCTCCCGCTCGCCAGCAGCGTCTCGTGGACGCTGCCATAGGCTTGGGGATTGAAGAAGGCGTTGCGCCATGAGCTTGTGATGAGTTCCGAACACCCTTTAGACGCGCTGTAGGGGTCATATCCGCCCAGAGGGTCCCTCTCACGGTAGCCCCAGGGCCACTCCCTGTTCTCGTAGCACTTGTCGCTGGTGACGTTGACGATGGCGCGAACGGAACCGATTTCCCGGGCCGCCTCCAGGACATTGACGGTTCCCATGACGTTGCTGGCAATGGTTGCCGCCGGCTCCCGGTAGGAGCGCCGGACGATCGCCTGCGCGGCGAGGTGAAAGACGACCTCCGGCCGGTGTGCCTTAAAGACCTGCGTTAGGGCTTCCGCATCGCGAATATCGCCCAAAATGGAGGTGATGTTCGTATCGAGCAGTTCGAAATGGTTGGGATTTGTCGGCGGTGCTAGGGCGAAGCCGGTGACCTTCGCGCCCAGCCGGTGAAGCCAGAGGATTAGCCAGGACCCCTTGAAACCGGTGTGGCCCGTAACGAGAACCTTCTTATTCCGATAAATGTCGTTGAACATGGGATCTGCCAGCTCCTACTTCCAGTTTTTCCATGGGATTTGCCCGCTGTCCCAGATTCGGTTGAGATACTCCATGTCTCTCAAGGTGTCCATGCAGGCCCAGAAACCGCGATGCCTGTACACCATGAGCTGTCCCTCCCTGGCGATCTGTTCCAGGGGGCCGACTTCGAGATCGCAGGAGTCCTCCGCGGTCAGTCGATCGAAAATCTTCCTGTTAAAAACGAAGAAACCGCCATTGACGAGCCCCTCACCGCCTCGAGGCTTTTCGCTGAAAGACATCACGCGGTTCCCCTCGATCTTAAGCTCTCCGAATCGAGATG
The DNA here is from genome assembly GCA_016929555.1 of Deltaproteobacteria bacterium. Taxonomy (GTDB): domain Bacteria; phylum Desulfobacterota; class Syntrophia; order Syntrophales; family JAFGIO01; genus JAFGIO01. The sequence goes on from JAFGIO010000016.1 coordinate 911, forward strand.
CAGGATTGATCCCCGTGACGGTTGCCATCTTCCCGTGCGACCAGTGAAATTCTAGCAATGCGTTGAGATTGACAGTTGCGATGCCGTCCCCATAGGTCATCATGAAAGTGTCGTCGGGTATATATCGTTCAACCTTTTTCAACCGGGCGCCTTTCAGGGCCTTTTCTCCCGTGTCGACCAGGGTGATCTTCCATCCCGCCTCCTCATGGGAGTGATGGATGTGGATATTTTCCGGCTGTCCCAGCACGATCGTTACGTCGTTGTTCATCAATTCGTAGTGGCAGAAATAGTTCTTGATCATCTCGCCCTTGTAACCGAGAGCCAGAACGAAGTCGTTGAATCCGAAACAGGAATAATACTTCATGATATGCCAGAGGATAGGACGGGCGCCGATGTTGACCATCGGCTTGGGCCGGAACTCCGTTTCCTCCCGGAGCCTCGTTCCCACCCCCCCGCAAAGAATCACAACCTTGATGTCAGCATTCATGGAAAATCCCCTTAACGTTGATATTGGATTGGCACATGACAACCAGCAAAACTTTACCCGATGGGTTCGAAAGACCGCTAATCATCCAGCAGAAAAGAATATTTGCGCAGAAATTCACGACCTATCCTTGCTGAGGACCGGTAGGAATAGTGGCTTGCATTCATCAATGATTTGAAACGTTCCTGCAGCAGGTCGTCCTCGGTGCTGTAGACTGTTTTCCCATCAATCCTGCCGAGCATCTCCAGGGCCAGCGCTTTTATATCCTCAGCCGTATTGTCGATGATACGGATATTAGCTTCCATGTACAGGGAATCGAAGCGGAAATTTCCGATGGGAGTTCCCATTATCTCGGCAAACCTCAGGTAACGATTTTCCGCGAGAGAAAAGAGGAGCTTGTGTATTCCGATGTCTTCGGGGAGATAGGGCAGCACAACGGAAACAGGCGCCTGATTCGCAATCGCCGAGGGAATGCCGAAGATGGCGCTTATCGCCGATAGACCTGAGGCGCTTCCGAGAAAGAACCTGCAGGCCGCACAGAGATAAACGTCCATCCAGTCGCTTTTGTTATCCAGATGTGCAAAATCAATGATATATTTGTTCGATGGTATTTTCTTCATGCTGGGATCGCCTAACCGGATCACCCATCCACCTCTTTCGATGATAGCCTCCATGGCGGGCAGATAACTCGTTATATCCGCATTGCGGTAGGTTTGTTCCTCGCCGGGGACATAGCCATCTTCGCGGCAGTGAACACAGACAAACCAGGCATCGTGGGGCACACCCTGTTTAAACAGCAGGTCCCGGCCAAGCTGCAGATCATGATCCGTCAAGGCAAGAAGAGGCCGCCCTCCCTTTTCATGGTACATGCTCTGTATCCGTGAGAAGTCCGCCGCTGAATTGACCGGGCTGGCGTATCGATGAACGTCGTAGGTCGTGAAGCGATTGTTGGAGAGGGGTTTCAAGAGGGTGCAAAGCAGGTTGAATCGAATAATGCCCAGGTAATGTTCCCAATAAGACAGGATATGCTCGTTCGCAACCTTTCCTCTTGGAGCCAAAATCAGGGCTTTGTATTTGGGATGTTCCCCGAGGATCTCCTCTTTGACGTAGCAATCCGGTTCAACGCATAAATGGCCGATCCGCATTGTGTAAACATTCAGAAACTTGATATTCAATGCAGCGCAGAAGGGCCATAGAATGAATCCGACGAAGGGGCAGAAAATGAAATGATAGATCTTCCTTAAAAACCGTAAGACGCTTTCTTTCATAAAGGAAAGGAATCACTTGCGTTCTGTGTCGGGGCGGTCATGAGGAAATGAACAATGTTGAGTTGTTACGATAATCATTCATGCCACTGCCTGCGACAACGGTGCCATATTATAAAAACCATCGGTATCAAGATGATATTCAGGATCAAATAACCCACAGCCATCCCCATCACCGAATAAGATCTTCCCAGATAAAATGTAGATAAGCCGATTAGAATGCCCGTAACCACCGATAGAGGCATCAGGGGTTCTTTTTTATGGGCGCGTATATAAGCGGTAAAGGGGAGAGATGTCACGATGATCCATTGAGCCGCTAAGAATATTCCCGTTGGCAACGGTGGAAGCAGCCGCGAGGCAAAACGCTGCACAAGGCTGAGATCAAGCATGTTCAGCATGAATATGAGACACCAAATGCTCAGCGCCGTCAGGGCAGAAATACCTAGGACGACTCTTGTAACCCTCCACAACAGGGCATCGAGTTCTCGATAGTTCCTTTGTGCGATGAACATGCCGAATTGCGGGATTTTCGGTGCAAGCCAGGCTCCGGCCATCAAGCTCACAACACTGATTAGAACCCATGTCATTCCGAATTGACCTGCAATCACCGATCCGTGATACTTGAACAGCACCGGGGTGAACAGGGAATATACGAAGTATCCGCTGAGCCATGAAAGGGCAATCCGCCACTGCATGGGCAACATGTCCGCATACCATCTTATCTTCGGACCGTCCGGCTTGGATAGAAAGAGCGTTTTGAGAAATGTCCGGTATCGACGTGTCAGAAAAAAAAAGGAACAGCAAAGTCCCGCCATTCCCGAGATAAAGGCCGTCCATAGCTCCGCATCGGCTATGATCGCTGTCCATACGGTTATTGAAACCAAGGCGCCCTGAAGAAAACGGAAAGTGTAAAGCCGGGCGACCTGATTACAGCCTTCAAGTAGCGACCAGACGGGCACCAGAAAGATCGAGACGCCGGTTACCGCACATAAAAAAACCCATGGCAGCACCCATTCAACCCCCTTGTCCGGGGATGTCGAAAAGAAAACATAACCCCCCACTCCCAGGCCCAGTGCCGCCAGGATGCCGCCGACCGAATACCATTTCTTTGCAATATCGGCGATGCTGATCAGACGCGACAATCCGTCACGATCCCCAAGAATGCGGCCGGAGGATTCATCCAGAGCCAATCCAGACCATTCATGGCTGGCAAATTGTACGATAACGGTGCCGAGCCCCAATTCCACGAAGATCTGCAGCGCCAGAATCGTTGAGAAAGTATAGTAATAACCCTGAACTTCCGGAGTGAATTTCAGGGCAATGAGAATGGCGGTTACGGGGCCAGCACAGAGGCCCCATGCCCTTGTCAGCAATCCGAAGAAAACAGCCCTGTCCATCTCAAGCCGCTGGAACAGGGCGCGCATCTTCCACGATTGACCTAAGGCCGTGGCCATGGGCCTATGCAGGTTCCATCCTGATCAAACATCTGCCCGCCTGCCCCTTCTCCATGTTCTTGATGGCTTCATTGATTTGGTACAGTGGGTATACGGAATGAACCAGTGGCTTCAAATTCACGGCATTGGAGAGAAATAGCTTTTCATAGAAGGGAATGTCCTTGTCCGGATCGGTTTCACCTCCCCAAGTCCCTACGATTTGCTTTCCTTTGATCAGATCGAAAGGATCGATGGAGATCGTTTCTCCTTGGGGAAGGTTGCCTGCCAGGATGCACAGTCCTCCTTCATCGCGCACGGATCTGAAAGCCTGCTCCATCACGGCACCTATTCCGGCGGCCTCGACGGCGTAATGAACCCCTTGGCCCGACGTGATTTCCATGATGGTTTCAATAGGGTCCTTCACGAGGGCATTGATCGTATGCGATGCTCCAATCTCTCGGGCAAGCGATAATTTATCTTCGTTGATGTCTATCGCGATGATCGCCGACGGATTGTCGGCGCTGTCACTTTTTCTGTTTCTTTTATCGATGCAACTTGCCATCAGTATAGCGGACAGACCGATGCCGCCCAAGCCGAAAACGGCAAGGCTTTCACCCGGCTGCATTTTTGCCCTGTTCCTGACAATGCCTGCTCCGGTGGGCAGGGCGCAGCCCAGAAGAGCGGCTTCCTTTAACGGCATGGCTTCTGTTATGGGAACAAGACGATTTTCCGAGATATTTGCATGGGTCAGAAATGTCGATATAGCGCCCGAATTAACCACCGTACCATCTTTTCTGAGATATTGCGTTGAAGCCGCATCGTAGCCCATTCCCTTAATCCATGTCAGCACAACGCGATCCCCCGGACGGACCTTTGCCACATCCGGCCCGGCCTCCAGAACGATGCCCGATCCTTCGTGGCCGAGGGTATGGGGTATAAACTTGTCTTCTCCCTTCAAACCATGAATTTCGTTGAGCTGCGAGTGGCAGATCCCGCTGTAGGCGACTTCGATGAGGGCCTGTCCCCTCTTCAGTGCCGGCAGAAGCAATTCTTCGATTTGCAGCGGCTCGTTGATACCGGTGAGGACGGCTGCGATTGATTTCATGGGCGTAGCAAAATCGAGGTATTTACCTTTCGGTCTTCAATCGGCGATGAACCAGAAATAATCGCCGGTGTAACCGACATCGTGAAAGAGTTTTATCCAGTCATCAACGTGCATCATCGTTTCCGCCGTGAGAACCCATTTGTACAAGTTGATGCGTTCCTGCTCATTCCGCCAGGCGTCGACCGTGATATAGCTGTGGCCGCGGGAGACGCGCTGAATTTCCTTGAGGGCGAGCTTCAGCCTTTCAG
>JAFGIO010000130.1 GCA_016929555.1 Deltaproteobacteria bacterium
GAAATCAAGAGTGCAGGCGGCAAGGCGATGGCGGCTCAGGCGGACGTCACCCAGACGGAGTCGGTGGAACAGATGGTCGGCAAGGTGGCGGGCGAATGGGGAACCGTCCACATCCTCGTCAACAACGCGGGGATTCCTGCGGGAATACTCGAAACGGACCCCCTGTCCGCGATGCGGACCTTCATGGATTCGACGAGGGCGGACTGGGACAAGTGGATCAACCTGGATCTCTTCGGCGTCATGAACTGCTGCAAGGCCGTGCTTCCCTTCATGGCGAAGCAGAAATACGGGAAGATCGTGAGCATCATCTCCGACGCGGGTCGGGTCGGGGAACCGGGGCAGGTGGTCTATTCGGGGGTGAAGGCGGGCATTGTCGGCTTCAGCAAGGCCCTGGCCAAGGAGGTGGCGCGTCACGAGATTAACGTGAACTGCGTGGCGCCGTCGGCGACGGGGGGAACGTTCCTCTCCGGACTGATGGGCACGGACAAGCCGAGAAACGAAGCCGAGCAGGAGAGGCTGGACAAGATCCTCAAGGTGTATCCCCTGGGACGCTCCAAGAAGCGTCTCGGCCAGCCGTCCGACCTGGCCAATGCCGTCGCCTTCTTCGTGTCCGACGCTTCCGAGTGGGTCACGGGGCAGGTGCTGAGCGTGAACGGCGGCTACTGCATGGTCGATTGAAAGGAGGCAGCACCATGGCATACGAGACACTGATATACGAGAAGAAAGAGGGCATCGCCACGATCACACTGAACCGGCCGGAGCGCCTCAATGCCATCAACTATCAGCTCGCCGTCGAGCTGGACGGCCTTATGGCGGAGGTCGAGGACGATCCAGAGGCCCGCGTCGTCATCCTCACGGGAGCGGGCAAGGGATTCTGCGCCGGCGCCGACATCAAGGCCATGGCAGACCCGAGCGCGAAGCCGCTCCCCGTCGGCAGGCGCTATACCTTCTTCAACAGGATTGAGGACATGGGCAAGCCCGTCATCGCTGCCATTAACGGGGCCTGCAACGGCGGGGGTCTGGAGATCGCCCTCTGCTGCGATTTCCGCATCGCCTCCGAGGAGGCCACCTTCGGTCTGGGCGAAGTGAAACTGGGCGTCATTCCCGCGGCCGGCGGCACGGCCCGCCTGCCCCGCCTCATCGGGATCGGCCTGGCGAAGGAGTTTCTCTACTTCGGCAACCGCGTCGGCGCCCAGGAAGCCCTCCGGATCGGTATGATCAACAAGGTCGTCCCCCCGGGGGAGCTGCTGTCCGAAGCGAACCAATGGGCGGCCGAACTCTGCGAGAGGCCGCCCCTGTCGCTGAAGGCCCTGAAGTACTGCGTCAACGTGGGCATGCAGATGGATCTCGCGAGCGCCGTCGAGTATGAAGCAAAGCAGGCGGCCATCCTAACCAAGACGGAAGATGTCATGGAGGGCATGATGGCCTTCGTGGAAAAACGAAAGCCTGTATTCAAGGGAAAATAGAGGCGTGTTTCACGGTGCGGTCCGCCCAATGGACCGGGAGGAGTGAAGCCATGACATCTTCCGAGAAAAAGCAGATCCCCCTCAAAGAAGGGCTATTCAGACTGCCGGAGGAGGGGCGGGAAGGTTGCCTGATCGGCAGCAGGTGCAGAACCTGCGGCGAATGTTTTTACCCAAAACGCTTCGTCTGCGCCAACTGCTACAGCGAAGACCAGGAGGAAATCGCCCTGAGCAAGCGGGGCAGCATCTTTACGTACACCATCGCCCGCGTCGCGTACCCGGGAACCCCCGTCACCGCGCCCTTTGTCACGGCGCAGGTGCAGCTGCCCGAGAAGGTTCAGGTGCTCAGTCTCGTGACGGATATCGATTTGAACGACGTCAAGATCGGCACCGAGGTGGACCTCTATTTCTGGAAAACGGGGGAGGACGACCAGGGCAATGAAGTGATGGCTTTCGCCTTCAGGCCGGTGAGACCATAGAAGGAGGTGACGGGAATGCGGAAAGAGGTTGTCATTCTGGGGGTCGGCGTGACCTCCTTCGCCAGGGTCAGCGGCCGGAGCCTCACCGACATGGCCCGGGAGGCGGGAATGAAGGCCCTGAAGGATGCCGGCGTCGACTTCAGGGACATTCAGATCGGCTTCTGTTCCCATTGCAATCAGCCTCTGGGGACGGGAATGGAGTGTTTCGCCCAACTCGGTATGACGGGCATACCGGTCACCAACGTCGAGGTTGCCTGTGCCAGCCAGACCCGCGGGGGTATGCTCGCGGCGGACCTCATCGCCGCCGGCGTATACGACATGGCCCTCGTCATCGGCGTGGAGAAGATGCCACGCGGCATGGTTCCCGCCGGGGACATCAACGAGATGCCCTACCACTTCCGGCTTGGAATCATGCCCATGCCCGGCGCTTACGCCATGCAGTGCCAGAGGCACATGCACCTTTACGGCAGCAGGCCCGAGCACTTCGCGAAGGCGGCGGAAAAGGCCCATCGCAACGGGAGCTTAAACCCGAACGCCACCTACCGGGATGTCTACACGCTCGAACAGATCATGCATGCTCGGATGATCGCCGATCCCATCACGATGCTCATGTGTTCGGCAAACTGCGACGGCGCCACGGCGACGGTGATCTGTTCCAAGAAAAAGGCGAAGAAATACAAAAACAAACCCATCCGCCTTGTCGGCTGGGCGGGAGGGAATCCGATGTACGTGAAAGGTCGCGAGGAGGGCCTTGCCGAAGGGCCGACGGAATTTCTCGGCGAAAAGGTGTACGAGATGTCGGGGCTCGGCCCCGAAGATGTCGATGTCGCCCAGGTACACGACGCCTTCAGTCCCGGCGAGATCTTCACCCTCGAAGAGCTGGGCTTCTGTCCCCAGGGCGAAGGGGGAAGGTTCGTCTGGGAAGGCCATACGGAGATCGGGGGAAAGATCCCGGTCAATACGGATGGCGGTCTCGTCAGTTGCGGTCACCCGATCGGCGCTACGGGCGGCCGGATGATCGCGGAGCTTTCCTGGCAGCTCCGGGGCATGGCAGGGGCGAGACAGATTCCCGGAAAGCCGAAGGTGGCCATGATTCACAACCAGGGTCTCGGCGGCACGAATGTGATGATGCTTACCCTTTAACCGTGGTTTTTCGGTCCGCATCCAACGCCGGGATAGGAAGGAAAAAGATATGGAAAGATTAGGAAAGCGTTGAACAAACCCCTGTCGATTCTGTGTGCCGGTAAACAACAGAAAGGAGGAAAGATGGGAAATCCGAAGCCGAAGCCAAAGCCGATGCCGAAGCCGATACCGAAACCGCAGTAAAAAAAGCAATTGCAATGGCCGATACTGCCGTGAATCGCCCGTCACCAAACATGACCAACTCGGAAAAAGTGCCTTTCCCCTCCCTTGAGGGGAGGGGATCAAGGGGAGGGTGATTTACGACTTTTATGGAACCTTCAAACATGACGAAACCGTAAAAAGTCCGATTTGAACCATTTTTGTCATTCCCGCGAAAGCGGGAATCCAGTAAATTCAACATATTCTGGACCCCCACTTTTGCGGGGTGACATGGTTTGGAACTTTTTTACGGAACCGTCAAACAGGAGCCGTCGGTATTGAACCTCCTTTCGGGCGATACATGGAATGGCAATCCGAGGGACGGCGAAAAAGCTGCGCCA
>JAFGIO010000017.1 GCA_016929555.1 Deltaproteobacteria bacterium
ATTCAGAAGATTTCGAATGCATGAAAAAGGGCGGGGATCAAACCGCCCTTCTAATATTTATCGCGCCTATATGGTCTGTCCATCAAAGGTCATGGCTCCAAAGGAGTTGACAAATATTTCGGACAGGTTAGGTAAACAATATCTGGGCCGCTCGATCACACCCGTCTTTTCACTTGCGGGAACTCATTGATAACGTATTCGACGGCATCGGCATACCTTCGCGCGGCTTCCTGCCAGGTTGTCAGTTTGCTCTTATTCACTTTTATCGTTTTGTAATTATCCAATATATGGTGCAATTGCCGGGCAAGGGCATTGGGATCGGGCTCCAGAACGTATTTGTAATGTCCCATCAGGCTGGTGGAATCTTCGCTTTTGAGTCCGAATATTTCGTGCATGTTCACGATGTGCCTGGAACTTGCAATGCGAAACTCTTCGACAAACTCGTCCGTGGGGCCTCCGGCGGTTACAAGAGGAATACAGCCGCAGGCCATGGCCTCCTGAATGTGCATCCCAAAGCCTTCTCCCCGATAAGGATGCACCAATACGTGGCACTGCCGGTAGAGATCGGCCATCTCTTTGTCTGACTTGTCGGAATCGTCATATTCCATGTCGGCGCAGGCGTTTTTGTCCTGCAATTCCATCACCTTTTGAGCCAAATCGGAATGGCCGTATATTTGGGGCGAATCTTTTATGGTCAGCTTGATCGGCATCTCTTTCCTGGTATTCTGCGACCATGCCTGAAGCAATACATCAACGCCTTTTCTGAACTGGTAACAGCCGACATAGAGAACCTTGAGCGTCTCTTCTTTTTTGCTCGCGGGAGGATAGAAGATATCGGGGTTATAGCCGTTGGGAATGACCCTCACCCTCCGTTTGTGCAGTCCTGCAATGGTGAACGCACAGGCGGTCCATCTGCTGGGAACGATGAGCAGATCGGCGAAATTCTCGAACTTGGTTTGCCATTCAAAAGGGGTCGCCATATATTCCCAGGGTTGGATATATACCAACTTGGTATTGTCGCTCGAAGGCCAACTCCACTTGGGAGGATACGTATGCCTGATTTGCACATCGGGTGTGTAATTTCTGTCTGCGGCAGAGAGTTCCCGAAGCCGGGCAATCTCGTTTTCGTCCACGGAATTGTTCATAGGTGAATCTAAGGCCGAAACTTTTAAGTCCACGTAATCTTTTAGACATAATGCGAGATTTCTATTCACGATAGACAGGGAGTGATTATCGTAAAAATTACCTATCAATTCCACTTTGCGTTTCATATCTTAAAGTTGCCTCTTGAAGGCAGCCGGACTGTACCCCTGTTGTTTTGGGAAGGCACAGGTCACGGCAGCCCTGAAAGGGTTTCGGGTTAAGATCGGTTCTTCAAACGCAACGGGCGAACGGTATCCGGAAACGGAACGTCCCCTTTTGCAGTTGTATACTTACCAGACGAAAAAAGGAAGCTGAATCTGAAGATCCTCCTGATCCCGGGAATCCCTGAGGGAGCCTTTCCAGTTCATCCAACTTGAGGGGTAGTCCAATGAGATTCTACTAACGGTCCAGTCTGTGGATGCCAGCTGCCTTGGTATCACGGAGGGCGGCAGCATATTCCTCCGGCATGATCCGACGGTCGATCATAGGATCGCGGACGGCCTCGCCGCAGGGGCGGTATTGGGCCATCACATTGACATAGCTGTCGGGTGAGATTTTATCCGAGAGGAATTTCATAATTTCCCATGTTCCGGCTATGCCGTTCGGCATCACCAAATGGCGGACCAGCAATCCCCGGACGGCAACGCCCTTATCATCCATCACCAGGTCGCCGACCTGTCGATGCATCTCCTGGATCGCCGCCATAGCCTGCTTTCGGTAATCCGGCGCCCGGTATAAACGGTCAGCCCAATTGTTGTCCCAAAATTTGAAGTCCGGCATGTAAATGTCGAAGAAGCCTTCAAGAATGTTCAGCGTCTCGGCGCGATCATAACCGCCGCTATTGTATACCATCTGGATGAAGAACATCATTCCCTCATCACGAATCGCCACTTGCAATACAAATCACTGGGATGTGGATCGGGCGGAGCAAAAAGACATTGCACTTCAATGTTCGGGTCGATCTCCCGGGCGAAACTCTCAAACTCACCCCGGTGCATCTCCTTGCACACAAACTCACCCAACCCTCTTTTGAGACGCGCTTCCTGAGTGGGGCAGCTTGGAACGGAGATGATCACCTCGTCCTCCTTCTCCTCGATCTGATAGCCTACCAGGATGGCCCAGGGAAAATACCTCAACACTTGGACAAAACCCTTGAGGCCTTTCTCCGTGAGGTCGAAGCGTCGGATCAGATCTTTCGCGCCCATTCCGCCCACACGACCCCACACCTTTTCATTGAGACTTTCGGCTGTGGGTTGATCGAACATTTCAACCGCGTATAAAAACCAGAAGGCGTCCATGACCCTGTAGTGCCAAAGCAAAAACTGGATATAATTTTTGAGTTCAGGAGCATCCATCCTTTCGAATATTTTAAGATCCATCTTTTTCTCCTTTCCGGATTTCATCATGTATTGATTCAAGATTGCAGGTCGGGATAAGCTCCACATGCCTCATCCCCCTGGAAAGCCGCTGAAGCTTCTTCGCTCAGTAGGTGTGGCGCCGCTTTGTATTTCGGAGAGAAGTGAAAGGGGATCATTCGTTTCACCTTCGCCTCTTTCGCAAGCGTTCCAGCCTGCCGGGCGGTGAGATGGTATTTCTTTGTCGCCGTATCGACATCATCCTGAAGAAAGGTGGTCTCGATGAAGAGGATGTCGGCATGGTCAGCTATACTCAGAATGGCGTCACAATTTTCCGGGCTGTGGATCGCGTCGGTGACATAAGCGATACGCAGCCCCGGACTTATCTTGACGGCCTGCTTCAGTTCGCCCAGCGGCAACCACTTCTCAACGCCATTATCCGGCGGAGTTTTTGACCACACCCGGACCGGCGTCTTATCCGGATCGCCGTTGATGAGGTGCTCTTTCAAGGCCATCAGCCATGCGCCCGTAGGTAGCTCCATCTCCTCCAGGACCGTCTTGAGAACATTGAACCGATGACGCTCCTCGAAGCGAAAGGCCAGACAGGGAACGAGATGATCGAGGAAAACGCCATGTACTTTGAAAAAACGAGTCTCTGCCAGGAGGCCGTCAAAAGGAATTTCCTCTGCGAGGGGTTCCGGCTGGAACGCCGTGCGACAGCGGTATTGCCTTGTGCTCATGGAATCCGGATGAACCTCCGTTGCAATAAC
>JAFGIO010000131.1 GCA_016929555.1 Deltaproteobacteria bacterium
CAAATCGAACAGGTCGTGCTCAATCTGGCGGTCAATGCCAGGGATGCCATGCCCGAGGGAGGAAAGCTGCTCGTAGAAACCAATAATACGAAACTGGACGAGTCCTATGTGAACGGCCACGTCGGTTCGACACCCGGTCCCTATGTCATGGTTTCCATCAGCGATACGGGATGCGGCATTCCCCCCGACCTCCGCGAGCGGATTTTCGATCCCTTTTTCACAACGAAAAGCAAAGGCAAGGGCACGGGTCTCGGGCTTTCGACCGCCTACGGCATCGTAAAGCAGATGGGCGGGTACATCTGGGTCCACAGCGAGCCGGGGGAGGGGTCGACCTTCAAGATCTGCCTGCCGAGTGTGGTTGAGGAACCCCTAGAGGTAAGGGCGCGGGATGTATTCAAATCCATGCCCCGGGGCACGGAGACCATCCTCCTCGTGGAGGATGAGCCGCTGTTGCGGGGTGTTGTCATGCGAACCCTCCGGGAGCAGGGCTACCGGATACTGGAAGCCGCCAACGGCCTTGAGGCCCTGCAATTGCTTCATGATCACCCGCTCGAAGGCATCGCTCTCCTGTTGACGGACGTCGTGATGCCCCAGATGGGCGGAAAGGATCTGGCGGATCGCGTCCGCTCCATGAGTCCTCGAATCAAGGTGCTTTACATGTCAGGCTATACCGACACTGCCATCGTAGATCGCGGTATTCTGATTCCCGGCATCCATTTCCTTCAGAAACCCTTCACGCCGACAGCCCTGGCAAAAAAAGTGCGTGAAGTCCTGGAAAGTGTCTGATCCCGTCCTTCGGGATCATCCCTCACAGGTGTCTGAGGGACCGTATCAGCAGGATGACCATCTCCTCCGCCGCTTCCAAGCCAACAGCGCCGGTGTCGATGCACAGGTGATAGCTCCGCGCATCGCGCATGTGGACGCCGAAGGTGGTTCGGATGTATCTTTCACGCCGACGGTCCGTATCCTCGATCATGGAAAGGGCCTCGGAGGCATTGGAGATCCCATAGGCCTCCATAACCCGCTTCAGGCGAAACTCCCTGGGTGCATGGACGAAGACCTTCACCGCACCGGGATGATCCGCAAGGATGAGAGGGGCGCCGCGGCCAATGATGACGGCATTATGTTGATCGGCCACTTCACGGATGATTCGCCTCTCCACTTCGATCAGATCCTTGTCGTAAACGAGCGCCGGAGCAGGAGTGACGTAGCCCGATTCGGGATTGCTGAAGGAAAAGGTTCGAAGGAAATTCTCCCAGAAACCCGAGACGCGCTCTTCTCTGTAGGACAGGCGCGCCTCTTCCTCTCCCAGATATTTCGCAGCCTGCTGTAGGATCTCCCGGTCCAGATATTTGAAGCCGAACCGACCGGCCACCCGCCTGCCGATAAAGGATCCGCCGCTCCCCAGTTGCCGGGATATGGCTACCACCGTTGACTTCACGTTTTCCATGGCTATTCTCCCTGTTTTGCGGCTCCGCCGCTATGGTTTCCCAACGAAACCTCCTCTGTTCTGAGCAGAAAAACGAAAGGAATGACTGCAATGAAAATGCAGGCGATCAGAAAGTGGACATGGTTGAACGAAAGCATGGTTGCCTGCTGCGTGATCACCTTGTCCAGGAGGCCCAAGGTCTTCTGATGGACTGTCGAAGGCTCGATGCCCTGATGATTCAGAATCCCGGTAATTGTCTGCATCCAGGCATGGGTCCTGTCGCGGTAATCGGTAATTCCTTCCACGAGAAGGGCCCGATAATGATTCCCGCCCCTCGTCAACAGTGATGCCGAAACGGCGATGCCGATACTACCGGTGATCTGCCTGAAGAAATTGTACAGACCGGTAGCCGCCGTCATGTCCGGTTTGCTGATCGTCGAGAGACAAGCCGTGCTTAGGGCCACGAAGACCATCCCGAATCCCACCCCCTGCAGGGTCTGCGGAAAGAAGATATCCCAGTAGCCAACGCCCAAAGCGAGGCGGGACAACTGCCAGAATGACAGGGCAATGATGAAAAACCCGAATCCGACCAAACGCTTCGGCCCTATGGCATTGTACAGCCAACCTACGACCGGCATGGCCAGCGCCATGGCAACGCTTCTCGGCATGATGGCCAATCCCGAATCGAGGGCGGAAAAGCCCAAAAGTTTCTGGAGGAACATCGGGAGAAGAAACAAACCGCCGAAGAGCCCGAGCCCCAAAACGCCTCCCAGGATGTTCCCGCTGGCAAAGGTGACGTTCCGAAGGAGCCGGAGGTTCACGGCCGGGCGTTCGGCCCGCAGTTCCCTGATGGTGAAAAGACCGAGACCTACAAGGGAAACGGCGGCGAGAGAGAGGATGAATCGGGATGCGAACCAATCGTTCACCTCCCCTCTTTCGAGCAGGAACTGCAAGGCGCCGAGACCGACGATCATGAGTGCAAGACCCAGGAAATCGATTTTGCCCTTTTCCCTGATCAGATAGGGGGGATCCTGAATGAAACGCGACGCCAGGATCAACGTAAGGATTCCCACGGGGATATTTATATAAAAGACCCAGGGCCAGGAATAATGATCTATGACCCATCCCCCAAGGGTCGGTCCGAAAGCCGGTCCCAGGACAACCCCAAAACCGTAAATGCCCATGGCCTGCCCCTGCTCCTCCGGCGGAAAGGTCTCCCTGAGGATCGCCTGGGCGACGGGAATCAAGGTGCCGCCCCCCATGCCCTGAAGAACCCGGAAGGCGACAATGGAAAAGAGGTTCCAAGCCAGCCCGCAGAGGATCGAGCTCAAGATGAACAGGAGGATGCTCGCCATGTAAAAGCGCTTGCGTCCATACCTGGAGCTGAACCACGCTACCAACGGCATGATGATGACGTTCGACAGGATATAACCTGTGGAGACCCAGGCGATTTCCTCGGTTGAGGCCCCCAGATTCCCCTGCATGTGGGGCAGGGCCACGTTGACACTGCTGGCATTGATGGAAGCCACGAGGGTTCCCGTCATGACCGTGGCCGTGATGATCCACTTGCTTTGGGACATTGTCCCGTCTCTTTCAGGCATGGAATCCACTCAACGTCTCGTGTCCACGTACGGAGTCACCGACAACCCGGGCCATAGAGGATGGTCAGGATCCGGCGCTTCGTTGAGGAGGATTTTCACGGCAACGCGTTGAACGACCTTGATGAAATTTCCCGTGGCGTTTTCCGGCGGCAGGAGGCTGAAGATTGCGCCTGTTCCCGGCTGAATGCTGTCCACCCGCCCCTTGAACAAAACACCCGGATAGGCGTCGACCCGGATATCGACAGGCTGATCTTTTCTGATTCCTTTGAGCTGGGTCTCCTTGAAGTTGGCGACGATCCAAACATCCTTTTCATCCACTACGGCAAGCAGCGTCTGGCCGGGTTGAACATATTTGCCGCGATCCACATTCTTTTTGGCGATCCTTCCCGAAATCGGTGCCGTAACGACCGTCCTTCTCATATTCAGTTCGGCGAGATGCAGGGCTACCTTTGCCCTGTTTATCCTGGAAAGCTGTGTCTTCTCCTGGGCCTTGAGGCTCTGCTGTTCCGCCTCGATCCTCGAAACGGCCGCCCGGGCGGCATCGAGCCGGGCCTTGTCCACGATCCATCGGGATTCTATATGCTCGTATTGGCTCTGGGAAACAAGCGCCTTGCTTCTCAGGTTGGCATAGCGGTCTTTCTCCTTCAACGATAACTTCTCGGAAGCCTCCATGGCGGTTGCATCGGCCTTGGCCTGGAGAAGTTCCTTCGTTTTGACCTCCATATTCGCCTGGAGCCTGAGGTCCTCGGCCTCGGCCTCTGCAAGCGTTTCCTGCTTCTCCCGAACGTCACCGACGTAATCTTCGGCTTCGATTTCTAGAAGCTGCTCGCCCTCTTTAACCACCTGATTGTTTTCGACGAAAACCTCCGAAACCTTCCCACGGACCTCGGAACTGACAGGAACGATTGTTCCTTCGACGAAGGCATCATCTGTATATTCGTGGGAAAGATAATACAAGGCTTTGGGCACGCCATAGACGGCGGCTGACACCAGGACAACGACGGCGAGGCCCCTGATGGTCCATTTACCGATGGGATATTTCCGCATAGCTACATCCTTAAAGACCGAAGATCGGCGGTCGGTCCCGCCAGCTTCATGGGCTATCCGCGGCCGACTTTCGCCAGGGTGAATCTCAGAAATGCCGGCAGCAAGGCCAGCCTGGTATGGAGGTCGTAGAAGGGCCTCTCCTCATAGTCCACCACGGCTGGCGGAGCCGGCAGTTCCGCGAGGTCCGACAGCTTCTCTTCGATGAGTTCCTCCTTTTCGTCATACAGACCCTCCTCTATCCGCTTCAGATAATCCAGATAATGTTTTTCTGCATAGCGGCTCAGGTTGCGGTTAATCCGCTTCATCCGATAGCCGAAGGATACCCCGAAGAAGGAACGGAAGAGATTGGGTGAGAACGCATCTTTCAGGATACTGCCGTGGGAATAGGCCCTGTCGTTGATATGGAAAAGCAGCCGCTGAAGGGTGCTGGGTTTCATCCGCTTTGGGAAATAGGTCACGAAACTGCCGGTCATGTAATCCCAGAAATTCATATTGTCCGGATCGGCATTTCCATAATAAGTCATGAAGCGACGCCTCAGGGGAATCAACAAATCCTTGGTCTCGTCGTGTTCCAGATCGTGAAGGATGAAAAGGTTCAAAACCAGCCGATTATCCCGAACGAACCCGATCAGCCGTTCTGCCTCCGCCGGCGTGTCTTCGTCATATCCAAGCACAAAGGTGGACAGGACACGCATGCCCTGTGCCTGAATGTTCCGGATGCTCTTCAAAACCTCTTCAGCTGTTTGCTTTTTGTTGAAAGCTTCAAGGCTCTTGTCCGAAAGGGACTCGACACCGACGATGACGACCTTCACGCCGGCCCGGGCCAGCAGTTTGAGCATCTCCTCGTCCCGGCCGATCTCGTGCCGCTCGAAAATGATGAACCGCGCGCCCAGGTTCTCCTCAACGAGACGCTGCAGGAGGGCCTTCGACTTCCTTCGGTCGCTGCAGAAATCATTGTCCACGACGAAAAACTGCTCATCGTAGGGGAGACGCTTCCTAATGTCGGCTACGACATCGTCGATCGACCGGCTCCGGTAGGTTCCCTGGAACAGCTTGTGGGTGGGGCAGAATTTACACCGGAAACGGCATCCCCGAGTGGTCTGGAGCGTATTGATAATCACACTGCGTCCCATGATCCGAGGGGCGGCCCGTTCATACCCCTCGATGAGGGTGATGTCGGGAATCGTGGCGGGGATCTCCGGAGGGGGGCCTTCGGGGGTATGGACAACCTTCCCGTTGTCGCGAAAGGAAATCCCCGGGAGCTCGCGGAAATCGCCACCGCCGTTCAGGCACTCCACAAGACGGGGAAGGACCTCGTCGCCCTCGCAGCGCACCGCACAGGTACAGCAATCAAGGACCGTATCCGGAAAAAAGCAGACCTGGGGACCGCCCAAGATAACCGGGATGCTTGGTTTTTCTTGCCGGGCTCTCCGTGCAAGGGCCCTGACCTTGTTCAGGGCAGGGGCAAAAACGGAAAGGCAGAGGCAGTCCGCATCGGTTAGCGTATCGAAATCCATCGAGCTGATGCCTTCGAGGAAGTATCGGACCGGATAGCCCAAATCGCGCATCCGCGAGGCGAGCAGCAGGCTTCCGTACTTGGGAAAGAGCGGACCGAGCGACCCCAGGGTGTTGATCCTGGCATTGAACTCTATGAAGTTGATGCTTCTGATGATCGTTTTTTTCATAACGGCTGACTCCGATACAACGGTTCCCTGAAAAACTGCTCCCCGCCGATGAACCAAGGGGAAACCTTCAGTTCCCTTTGCAAAGATAGAAACCGGCCTGCACTTCAGGACGGCGGCTCCAGGTATTTCAGGATCTTTTCATGCGTTGCCGGCATCGCGGCAGGAGGAAGCTCCATGGTAACCGTCTCCTTATAGCCCTTCCGGCGCAGCAGGGTGAAAATTTTCGGGTAGTCCACGATACCTTCGCCGAGCGGCAGGTGGAGGTCGTCCTTCACGGAGTTGCCGCCGAGGTTGTCATGCACGTGCAGGTGGGCAATCCTCGGGAGGCAGTTTTCGATGAACTCGAAGGAGGTGTTCTTTCGGGCAAGCAACTGTCCGTGGCCGATGTCCAGGGTCATCCTCAGTTCCGGAATCGCCTCGAAAGCCTCTCGAAAGGTGTCGGACCGCTCGCTAAGATTTTCGAGGCACAGGACCACGCCCTGGCGGCCGGCGGCACCGGTCATCTCCGAGAGGAGCTCGATCTTTCGGGACACAAGATCGTGGGTGATCCAGCGCCCATCCATCCAGAAATGGAGGGTTCCTTTTTCAATGCCCAGGGCCGCAGACAATTCAAAGAGCCGCTTCATGAGGGGCAAAAAACGCTGCCGGAGCGCTTCCGTGTCGGCAGGATTGCCTTCGTTGGGGTAATGGGCCAGATAATAGAGCCCGTAAGTCTGTTTCAGTCTCAGCAACTCATTGAGTTCCCGCTCTACGGCTTCCGGAACCTTCAGTGAAATTTCCGCAAAGGGGTAGCCGAGTTTTCCGACCTCATGGATCTGTTCGATCGTGTGGGCCCTTCCGCCGATGATCGCCATGTAAAATCAATCGTCCTTTCGTTTTCCGGAAAACCTTCCTTGGCGAAACCGTAAAAACCCCCATGCCCCGTGGAGCGTCACGAAGGATGTAAATCACCCCCACCCCAACCCTCCCCCCTCGAGGGGGAGGGATACAGGAAGGGGATTTTCTTACCAAACCCCCATGCCCCGTGGGGCACCACGAAACATGAAAATAAGCAAGGTCATTCCCGCGAAAGCGGGAATCCTGTAAATTCAATAGATTCTGGACCCCCGCTTTCCCCCCCTTTCGCGGGGGCAGGCTGCAAGGGGGTGACATGGTTTGTGACTTTTTTACGGGACCGTCTTCATTGGCTCGGAGACCAATCCTCGATGCCCGCCGACAGGCTATCACGGACGCGCCCGCCTGTCCAGACAAGCGAGATCAAACGAAGAAAACTCATCCCTCCTCAGCATCCCATCGTTTCCTTGCCGCAGCCGTATCTTCATCTTTCTGTCTGGCCATCGGGAGGGCGCCGTCAAGGGTCCGGAGCATCCTTTCCCGTTCCTCCGGCAGGCGGCCGTCGATATCCAGCAGATAGTAATTGAGGGCGAAATCGGAAACGATCAGTTCGGAAGTCACATCGAGCGCCTCGATGAGCGCGCGGACCTCGGTTACGAGCCCCTCCAGCGTCTCCGTGGAGAATTCGCCCCTTCGGTTCTTTTCGGACAGCGGGACCCCGGGCACCATCCCCAGATTCAACGTCCGGAGGCGGATGAAATGGGGATGGATGCGGTTCAGGACCATCGCCGTCCCGCGGACGTGCTGGCGCCAACGCTCCCTGCCTCCCAGCCCCGGCATGACATACTCCGAAAGCTCGAATCCCGCCTCCACGACCTTCAGCCCCGACCGGATCATCTCATCGGCCGTCGTCCCCTTGTGAACGTATTCGAGAACATCGTCGTCGCCGCTTTCGAGACCGACGTGAAGCCTCGTCAGACCGGCCTGCCTAAGGATTTTCAGGTCCTCCGGCGATTTCCGAAGCAGCGTCTTCGCACGGGCGTAGGTGGTCACCCGTTCGAGCTTGGGAAAAGTTTCGTGGAGAAAGTCGAGGATCTCAACCAGATCCTTCGTTTTCATGATGGGACTGTCTGCATCCCCGATGAAGACATGTTTGACGACGCCGTCGACCAGCCAGGGCATTCCGTTCGTCCTTGCCACCAGACCGATCCGGTCCGCAGAGCCGATCCTTTCCGCCCATTCCAACATGCTGTCGGCCGCGGCCTTTGCCGCTTCGATGTCCTGCTTGACCTCCTGAAGGGATCTGATCGCGAACTTAGGCCCCCGGTAGTTGCCGCAGAACTCGCATCGGCCCCAGGGGCAGTTCCTCGTGGCCCTGAAGAGCAGACTGTAGGCTTCACTGGGCGGGCGCTGCGGAGGTATTTCCCAGAAGTGCATGGTCGGCTTTCCTTTATCTTCGCTCGATTCCTTTAACGCGGTGCTTTTCGGCCTCGGCCAAGACGCCGGGGGCTCACACATTATGGAAAGTATAAATACTCCCCGGCGGAAGATCAAGGCAAAGCAGTTTTTTTACGGAGTCCTTTATTAATTGCCCTTTTTGCGCTAAGATCGGCCGCGAAAACCAAAAGGGCATGAAGACCGAAAACCGGGCCTTCAGGGAACGCGCAACAGCCATGGAAAAAACAACATCGAAGAAACCGCTGGAAGGGATTCGTGTGATCGACCTGACCAGGGTATTGGCGGGGCCCTTCTGCACGATGATCCTGAAGAACCTGGGCGCCGAGGTCATCAAGATCGAGCGGCCGCCAGCCGGGGACGAGGCCCGCTTCATCGGTCCCTTTTTCGGGGAGAACGGTAGCAAATCAGCCTATTTCATGAGCGTGAACGCCGGGAAGAAATCCCTGGCCCTCCATCTCGGGGAAACGAAGGGGAAGGAAATCCTGACCGGGCTCCTCCGGATATCCGATATCCTGGTGGAGAATTTCCGCCCCGGCGTCTTCAAGCGGCTCGGATTTTCCCGCCGGCGCATCGAAGAGATCAATCCCGACCTCATCTACGCCGCCGTCAGCGGCTTCGGCCACAGCGGTCCCGATACCCAGCGGCCCGCCTTCGACATGATCATCCAGGCCCTTTCGGGGATCATATCCATCACGGGACCCGAGGATGGACCTCAAACGCGCGTCGGCACCTCCATCTCCGATATTGTCGCCGGGATGTTCGCCGCCATCGGCATTCTTTCCGCTCTTTACAGGCGCAGCATCTCGCGGGGCGGCGCCATGATCGACGTGGCCATGCTGGACAGCACCGTCGCCATCCTGGAAAACGCCATCGTCCGCTACCAGGCGGCGGGAAACGTTCCGGGACCCATCGGAACGAGGCATCCCTCGGCCACGCCTTTCGGAAGCTTCAAGACCCGCGATTCGGAAATCGTCATCACCGCCTGGACCGACAGGTTCTTCGCCGATCTGTGCGTACTGCTGGGAAGGCCGGAATTGAAGGACGACGATCGTTTTAAAACGAACGACCTGCGGACGCTCAATGTCAAAGCGCTCACGGAGATCGTCAACGGGGTGCTCGCGACCGACACCACGGAGCAGTGGATGAAAAAGCTGGAGAAGCTCGATATTCCCTGCGCGAAGGTAAACACCATCGAAGACCTCTTCCGCTATGACCAGATTCATGAGCGGAACATGCTGGTTCCCGTGGACGGAGAGGAACCCTTCCGGATCGCGGGCAACCCCGTCAAGATCGTCGGTGTCCCCGATGACGGAACCGCAGGCCCCTATCCGAAACCGGGCGAACATACCGAAGCGATCCTCAGGGATCTGCTGGGATACAAGAGCGAGGATATTGAAAGGTTCCGTCGGGACGGCATCATAGGGAGATGAATATGAACACGGAGGAAAAGACGGCAGCGCAGTTCGTTCGCATGGAAAAACAAGGATTTATCGCGACACTGGTCCTCGATCGCCCGGAAAGGAAGAACTCCCTGAACATCGGGATGCTGATCAGGATCGCCGAGTACCTGGAGGAACTTTCCGCAACCGACGACATCAGGACGGTGATCATCCGGGGCGAAGGAGGAGAGTCCTTCTCTTCGGGCTATACCATATCGGAGATCCCCAAGGACATCACGGACGAATACTTCGAGGCACTCAAGGGGAAAAATCCTTTGGACATCGGCCTATCCGCCATCGAGCGATACCCCTACCCCGTCATCGCCATGATCGACGGCTATGCCCTGGGAGCGGGCTGCGAGCTTGCCATGACCTGCGACATCCGGGTGGCCTCGGAAGGTTCGCGTATGGGGATTCCTCCCTCCCGGCTCGGGGTCATCTATCATCCCGCGGGCGTGCAGAAGTTCATCAACATCATGGGCCTCGCCAATGCGCAGGAGGCCCTGTACACGGGCAGATTCTACGGAATGGAGCGGGCGAAGGAGATGGGGATGGTCAATTACGTGGTTCCCAAGGACGAGTTGCAGGCCTTCACATACAAGCTTGCCGAGGAAATCGCCGGCAACGCCCCCCTGTCCCTGAAAGGCCACAAAGAAATCTTCCGCAGGATCCTTCATTACCAGGGCCTTCGTCAGGAAGATTATCCAGAAATTGAGAAGCTGATCGCCGATGCCCTCAAAAGCGAGGATTTCAAAGACGGCGCTTCCGCCTTCTTCCAGAAGCGCAGGCCCCTCTTCAAGGGCCGCTAAATCCATAACTCCCCAAAGAGCAGGAGGTTCCCATGCAACTGTCCGACGCCATCAGGGAAAGACGAAGCATCAGAAAATTCAAGACGACCGAGGTTCCCGCCGCTTTGATTTCCGGGATTCTGGAGGAGGCCCGCTGGGCGCCCTCGGGCGGCAACATGCAATCGTGGACATTCTATGTGCTGACAGGCGGGCCGCTGGAGGAATTCAAAAAGGCAAATCTTCAAAAGACCCTGGACAAAGAAGCGCCATCGCCGGACGTTCCGATGTCGCCGGCGCTGCCCGACGAGCTCCGAAGAAGGTACATGGAATTCGCCGAAAGCATGTTCTCGTCCATTGGCGTGAAGCGAGAAGACAAGGAGGCGCGGGGCCGCCTGTACCAGTCCATGGCGACCCTTTGCGACGCCCCCTGCCTCATCGTCGGCTGCATCCCGAAAAGCCTTCCGCCCGATTACCCCATGTTCGATCTCGGACTCATCACGCAGACGATCTGCCTTCTGGCCCACGACAAGGGCCTGGGAACCCTGATCATGTACGCCGCGGTCCTTTACCCGGAGATCCTTCGAAAGATCGCTTCCATACCGGAAGACCGGAGGATCATCGTCGGCGTGGCCCTGGGATATCCCGACCGGGAATCCCCTCTTAACCATTTCGAGAGGAAAAGAGCGGCTCTGAGCGAATTCGTGACCTGGATCAAGTAAGCCATCGGCGACAGCGTATCGGCAGGACAAGCGAAAGCCAGCGCAGCATGAGCACGGAGTTTTACGAGTTTACCGGACGTCAGTATTGCAGGTAAGGATGAGGCCAGTGTGGGTAGTAGTGCGGCAGCACATAGAAATGATCGTCGTTGCGTTTTCCCCATAGGCGGATCTTCTTTGCCTGAATGACGGGATAACGGTATTGGATCTCCCCCAGCGGGCGTGTTTCCATCCCGGCAATCTCACCGACAACGGTGATCTCCCTGCCCTTGGCGTAAATATCCGGATCGAGAAACTCGCGAGTGCGCAAGATGAAGCGGCCACTCGATACGTCGAGATCGGTCGGACGCTTCACCATATCGAGCTCGGTCTGCCTGACCATGATGAGCGTTTCATCCTTTTTGCTGAATGTCTCGATAATGACGCCCCCCCAAAGGACCGTCTTCTTCAGATAGCGCTCCGGCGCCATCCCTATTTCCCGGAACGGCCGCATCTCGTCCACCTGCTGCATCACCTGCCTGGTGAAGGGGCTGCAGGCGCCGATGACCAGAAAGGCCGATGCGAACAAAAACAGTAAAAGCGTCATTTTTTTCATCGGATTCTTCCCCCCCAATTCATGCCCCGCGTCTCCCTTGGGGCTGAATGGTTGTAGCCGTCCAAACGCGTCGCCGATATCAGCCTGATCGGATCTTCGTTGCACGTGTGGTTTACATTGCCGTATACCCGCCGTCTACAAAAAAAGTCTGGCCTGTGATGTACGTGGACAGGTCCGAAGCCAGCAGGAGGGCCGTTCCCACAACCTCATCCGCCTGGCCGAATCGCCCCTGGGGAATGCGCTGCAGCACCATATCCATCAGGCCCTTGTTGTTCTGGATTCCCTTGGTTAAATCGGTATCGATGAAACCGGGACCAATGGCATTGACCTGGATATTGAATTGCACCCAATCCAGAGCCAGACATTTGGTCAGCATGACAACAGCCCCCTTTGTGCTGCAGTAGGGAGCCCCACGGGCGGCCCCCCTCAGACCGTTGACGGACGTTATGTTGATGATCTTTCCACTCTTCTGATTTATCATCACCCGGCCCACCGTTTGGCAGCAGAGGAATAAGCCCTTCAGATTCACGTTCACGATTTCATCCCATTCCTCCTCCGTCACCAGCTCCGCCCTCTTGAAAATCGGGTTGATTCCGGCGCTGTTCACGAGAATATCGATGCGTCCGAACCGGCCCATCGTCTCGGAAACCAGTCGTTCAATCTGCTCTTTCCGGGCCACATCCGTACAGAGGGCGAAGGTTTTCCTGCCCATCCGCAGGATTTCCGCGGTGATGGCCTCTACATTTTCCAGGTTTCGGCTGGTTGCGACAACGTCGGCACCCGCCTGCGCAAGGCCCAAGGCAACAGCCCGGCCGATCCCTCGAGTACCACCCGTCACAATGGCTGCCCTGCCGGTCAAATCGAAACCAGAGTTTGTCATTCCGGGCCTCCATCCCTCCTCAGGAAAAGCTGTTACGTGAATCGATGGTAGGGCAGAAAAGGAATCGTGTCAATTCGATAATATTCGATAATAATTGATCGGCTCTCCGTTCAGAAATTTCACGCGTAAAAACAATTGATAGACGGCGCTGCAAATGTTAATGGCATGCGTGTGATATTCAAAACCGTTATCCGATCGAAAAGGAAATCCCATGAAGAGCCTCGAATTGTTCAAGCCGGAAATCAAGCAGTTGATACAGGACCAGCAATGGAACGATCTCAAGGATTTGCTCGCGGAGTTCCCGGCTCCGGACATTTCCGACCTGCTGGAGGATACCGATGAAGCGAAACGGATCCTTATCCTGAGACTGCTGCCCAGGGGGGAACTGCTCTCGGAAGTCTTTGCCCATATGGAGACAAAGCTGCAGTCAGACATCTTGCAGGCGTTGAGCGTCGAGGAAACCCGGTTGATTCTGTCCGAACTGAGTCCCGATGACAGAACCGACTTTCTGGAAAACCTGCCCGGGCAGGCCATCCAGAAACTGCTGACCCTCCTGAGCCCGGTGGATAGGCGTGAGTCCCTGCAACTTCTGGGCTACCCGAAGGAGACCGTCGGCCGGCTCATGACCCCCGATTATGTCGCCGTCCGTCCCGAATGGACCATCGAACAGGCCGTTGCGCACATTCGGGCCACCGGCATCAAGAGTGAAACGATCGATGTCATCTACGTTACGGACCGTTCAGGGAAGCTCCTGGATGCCCTCGAACTTCGACGGATTATCCTCGCCGAACCGCAGCAGTTGATCGAAGAAATCATGGATTATTCCGTCGTCAGCGTGCCGGCACTGGATGACCGAGAGAAGGCGGTCCAGCTGATCCGCCACTACGATCTTCTGGCATTGCCCGTCGTGGATGCGAGCGGTGTCCTCCTCGGTATCGTGACCGTCGATGACCTTTTCGACGTTGCCGAAGAAGAGACCACGGAAGATTTCCAGATATCGGCAGCCGTGGAACCCCTGAAGATGAGCTATCGTGAATCCTCCGCCTTCTCACTTTACAGCAAACGGATTTTCTGGCTTGTCGCCCTGTTGGGCATCAGCATCGTGACGACAGGCATCATCGCCTCGCAGGAGGCTTCCCTGACCTCGGCGATCGCATTGGTTTTCTTCATACCGCTCCTTATCGGAGCGGGCGGCAACACAGGCAGCCAGTCGGCCACGCTGATGATCCGGGCTCTCGCTACAGGCGATATTCGTGAAGGACAGTTGATAGCAGCCTTCTTCCGGGAAATCGGAATCGGGATCCTGCTTGGCGTAACGATGGGCCTGGCAAGCTGGTTTCTGGGATTCTTCAAGGGGGGGATTCAAATCGCCTCCATCATATCTCTGGCCATGATCACCATCGTCGTGATCTCCAGCATCATCGGGTTCGCCCTTCCCTTGCTGCTGTTACGTCTCGGTATGGATCCGGCCATGGCAAGCAATCCCCTGATCTCATCCGTCATGGATATCCTGGGACTTTTGATCTATTTTTCCATTGCTTCGCTCGTCCTCAACTCGGTCTGAGCTCGACCTTGGAGGTTCGCAGACCGTTCGATCCCGGGGATTCTCACTTCGTAAGACAATGCATCCTGTTTATTCAAGCTGGAAAACCTCTGTCCCAAAGTTGATGACCTCGTAAAAAGCCACAAACCATGTCACCCCCTTGCAGCCTGCCCCCGCGAAGGCGGGGGAAAGCGGGTGTCCAGAATGTTTTAAAAATACTGGATTCCCGCTTTCGCGGGAATGACAAGATAGACCCTTTTTCGACTTTTTACGGGCACGTCAAAGTTGGTAGCAACGTGATCATCAAAGCGACGGTCCTATTCGCTAACACCTTGCACCCGAAAGTAACAAAGCAGCATCCGATAGGATCGACAGCACCACATTCATTGACACCCGAAACCCACCAAAGAAAAGGGGGTCAGCCATATATAGCTGACCCCCTGACATCATATGGTAGTCCCACGGAGAGTTGAACTCCGGTTTCCGGCGTGAGAGGCCAGCGTCCTAACCACTAGACGATGGGACCACAAAGCTAAGATAGGAAACCAGGATGTATTGCCGACTTTCAGGATACGGATACCTTTGCCTACAGACGATCCCCCGAATTTCCTTTAAATAGAGGTGATTCAATAGTCAATCAGCGGCAAAAAGTCAAGGCCAAAATCAGCGTTCTCCCTTCCTTTCGATATAGGCAAGGGCCCTGAGCAACCGTTCGACGACGCGTTTTTTGCCCAGGGTAATCATGATCTCGTCGATGCCGGGGCTGACGGTTTTTCCCGTCAGGGCGACCCGCAGAGGCTGGGCGATATGTTTCAGCTTCGTGGCCCGCTCTTCCGCTATCTTTCGGAGGAAATCCTCGATACCCTTTTTCGAATAATCCTCAACGTCCGCCAACCCCCCCGCAATGTCTCCGAGGGGTCCTGCAACCTCCGACTTCAGAAACTGCGCGGCTGCCGCCTCCTCGTAGACGACCTCATCCTGGAAGTAGAAGACCCCGGACTCGGCCATTTCCAGCAGCGTCTTCGCCCTCGGCCTCAGATCGGCCACGATGCTGCGGAGGAAAGCGGGATCGCCCGTGTCGAGATCCCGCTCCTGCCAGAAGGGTTTCATGAGATCGACCAGCCTGTCTTCGGGACAGGTTTTGATGTAATGCTGGTTCAACCAGATCAGTTTCTCCGGATTGAAGACGGCGGCCGACTTGCCCACGGCACCGAGGTCGAACAAATCGACAAGTTCGTCCAGGGAGAAGATTTCCTGGTCGCCGTGGGACCAGCCGAGCCTGACCAGATAGTTGACCAGGGCCTCGGGAAGATAGCCCATCTCCTTGTAGGCCATTACGGAGGTCGCGCCATGACGCTTGCTGAGGCGGGCCTTGTCGGCGCCGAGGATCATCGGAACGTGGCCGAAGCGGGGCACTTCGTATCCCAGGGCTTCGTAGAGCTGGATCTGTCGGGGCGTGTTGTTCACATGATCGTCGCCCCGGATGACATGGGTGATCCCCATCTGGGCATCATCGACGACAACGGCGAAGTTGTAGGTCGGGAACCCATCGGATCGCTCGATGACCAGATCGTCCAGTTCCTCGTTGTTGAAGCTGATCGTTCCCTTGATCAGGTCGTCCAGGGTGGTCACGCCGACTTCGGGCGAGCGGAAACGCACCACAGAATCAGGCGTCCTGGGCAGGCGCTTGTCCCGGCAGGTGCCGTCGTACTTCGGTTTGCGCCCTTCGGCCAGGGCGCTTTTTCTCTTTTCCTCCAGGATTTCCGGCGTACAGGTGCAGTGGTAGGCCCTCCCCGTCTCGACCAGCCTTTCGACCATCTTTCGGTGGATCTGCACCCGCTGGGCCTGAAAGTAGGGACCTTCATCCCAGACCAGCCCGAGCCATTCCATGGCATCCAGGATAGCCCGGGTGGATTCGTCGGTAGAACGAAGCTGATCGGTATCCTCGATCCGGAGAATGAAACTCCCCCCATGATGACGTGAAAAGAGCCAGTTGAACAGGGCCGTTCTCGCGCCACCGACATGGAGATACCCCGTGGGAGAGGGTGCAAATCTCGTGACGACCTTCCTGTCTTCGTTCATGGATTCCCGTCCTGTCCCGCTGCTCGCGCCGTCGAAGAAAAACCGAAACCCCCTCAGGGAGCAAGGCCAACCATATCGAGCCCTGCCGCCTCCGGAAAACCGCACATGACGTTCATGCACTGCACGGCGGCGCCGGAAGCGCCCTTGATGAGATTGTCGACGGCCGATACGATGACGACCCGTTTCGTCCTCTTATCAACGGCCAGACCGATGTCGCAGTAGTTGCTCCCCCGGATCGCGGAGACATTGGGGAAAAGACCCGGCTTGTAGACCCGGACGAATTTATCTCTCTCGTAATGTTCCCGATAAAGGTCAACCAAATCGGAGGCCGTCACTTCCCTTTCCAGGGTCGCGTAGATCGTGCTCAGGATGCCCCGGTTCATGGGAGCGAGGTGCGGCGTGAACAATACGGTCACGTCAACTCCGGCCAGCAGGCCCAATTCTTGTTCCATTTCCGGGGTGTGGCGATGCTGGCCGATCTTGTAGGCCTTGAATCCCCCGTTGACCTCACAAAAGAGAGACGCCGTTTGCGGTTCCCTGCCTGCGCCGCTCGCGCCCGACTTGGCATCTACAATGATGGTTTTCGTGTCGATCCAGTGCTCCCTGAGGACCGGCGCCAGGCCGAGGATCGCCCCTGTTGGGTAGCAGCCGGGAACGGCGACGAATCTCGTCCGGCCGATGGCTTCGCGGTACAGCTCGGGCATGCCGTAAACCGCTTCCCTGATAAGGTCCGCGGCACCATGTTTCCCGTACCACTGCTCATAGGCGTCCACGGACCGCAGTCGAAAATCCGCACTGAGATCGATGATCTTTTTTCCCGTCCTGAAAAATGCCGGGGCAAACTGCATCGATGTCCCGTGGGGCAGCGCTAGAAAGACCAGGTCGGCGCTCTCCGCAATGATTTCAGGCGTTGCATCGGAGAATTCGAGGTCCGTCAAGCCGACGAACAGGGGAAAGACATCGGCAACGGGCTGACCCTTGTATTGTCTCGATGTCACCACATCAACCCGGACTTCGGGATGGCGGAGCAGAAGTCTCAGCAACTCCTGCCCGGTATATCCGCTGGCGCCAAAGATCCCGATCCTCAGCATGTCCTCACCTCCAAGAAAAAGGGGGCCTTGAGGCCCCCTTGTCCATCTTAACGCTTGGAGAACTGGAACCGTTTTCTGGCTCCCGGCTGGCCGTATTTCTTTCTTTCCTTGATACGGGCGTCTCTCGTCAGGAACCCGGCCTTTTTGAGCGTCGGCCGAAGCTCGTCGCTGTACTCCACGAGAGCCTTCGAAATGGCATGTTTGACGGCACCTGCCTGTCCGGAGATTCCACCTCCCCGAACATTGATATGGAAATCAAACTGACCCCGCTTGCCGACCATCTCGAGGGGTTGCTCTATGAGCATCCGTAGGCTGTCCCTCGTGAAATAATCGTCGAAATTGCGCTTGTTGATCGTAAGGCTGCCGTTGCCTTCCTTCATGTAAACCCGGGCGATGGCACTCTTTCTCTTTCCCGTTGCGTAATATCGCTTTTCCACCATGATTTCCCCCAATCAGCCAATCCCTCTGTGGGCCGGGTCCGGATCCCGTACCTCTACAATTCCAGTACCTGAGGACACTGAGCTTCGTGGCAATGGCTGTTTCCACTGTAGATTTTGAGCTTCTTCAGCATTGCCCGACCCAGGGTATTCTTAGGAAGCATTCCCCTGACGGCATACCGCAGGAGCCTCTCGGGCTTTTCCTTGAGCAGTTTCCCCGCCGTGACTGCCTTGATGCCGCCCGGATACCCGGAGTGACGGTAGTAGACCTTGTCGGACAGTTTCTTGCCGGTGAGGGCAACCTTTTCCGCGTTGACGACGATGATGAAATCCCCTGTATCGACATGGGGAGTGTAAACGGGCTTGTGCTTGCCCCGAAGCCGCCGCGCCACTTCGCTGGCAAGCCTCCCAAGGACCATTCCCTTGGCGTCAATGACAAACCACCGCCGATCCACCTCTTCCTTCTTCGCATGATATGTTTTCATGGAATCACCAAAAAATGAAAATATGAACGCGATATCTACGAAATTTCATTCCCTTTGTCAAGGAAAAACCTGCATCGACAGCAGGATGTTTTTCCTACCGGCCGCCGATCCTCCCTGCCCCCAGCAACGAAAAAGAAAATAGAAATCTCCGGTCGCCGTCGCTGTCGGCGTAGGTCACCTCGAAATCCCAGCATTGCCTGTGAAAGCGAACGCTCAGGGAATTATCGACGGTCTGATCGTCCAACAAATTCTTGCTCACCGTGTAAGCGATGTCAAAGGATTTCATACGTACCGTTCTGAGCGTAAGGTTGACCTCCTCGACAAGGTCCTGACTGTAACGGTACTCCAGGGAAAGCCAATCCCCCAGGCCGTCGGCCAGATTCGCTCCGTAATTTGTCTGCCTCCATTCTCCCGAATTGGGGTTGAAACGATGTCTTGCCTGCAGGGTCAGGTAATTGGGCGGCGCCACGTCGAATTCCATTTCCACATCACCGAAGGGCCGCTTCTGCCCATCTCCCGGCAGATCATCCCGCCTCGCTTCGCGGATGTCATAGGTTTGAGCCAGTTTCAACCGAAGCAGTTCCCGGTAGTCCGTCTCCCCCTTTTCCCCGTGAAAACGTCCCATGAGGGTATTGATCAGGGCATAGGTCACCTGATTGCGCTCGTCGACGGCTGTGACGAAATCCGGCCGGTCGTCCTGACGCACGAAGGGAACGTAACGATAGGAGATCTCCGGTTTGATTCCGTGCCTGAGCTTCTTCAGCGAGGCTCCCTCCACGCTGAAGACTCGAAAGCTTTCGGCGGACAGATGAACGCCGGCATGATAGAGTTCGCGGTCGCCATGCTTTGTCTGGCTGCCTTGCGCCTTGTCGCTGCGGTCCCAGAAGGTCCCCTGCAGACCGGCAAAGGGGACGACCTGGAGGGCACCCGCAAGGTGAAAGGGCAGCGAGATGGTCGGCTTTAATTCGTACAAATGCCCTTTGTGGCCTTCGGACCGGTAATAATAATCGTAGGAGGCATCGAATTCCCCCAGAAGCGGTGTTCCGAAAAGCGGCCGTCGTATTCCCGTCAAGGCGATCTCCGGATATTGCTGCAAGGTGGCGGCATTGCCCGCTGCGGCAAAGTCGTCGGTGTATCGACCGAGGAGCGTCAGGTTGTAAAGCTCCCAATCCTTGACCAAACGGACCTTGGAATCTAGCGACGGCAGCGATTCGTTGCCAACGAAGGAGATGCGTTTGAATTTCTGATCGCCCGCAGCGGAGTAATGATCGGTGTAATAGTTCCTGGAGGCAAAATCCCGGAAGTACCTACTGTCGGAGACCTTGACGACATCAGCCCGGAGGTGCAGACCATGATCGAGGCGGGTTTCATGATTCCAGTAGTAGGACCAGCGATCCTTCGAATCCCATTGACCGACGCGTTGATCGAGGATCTCGGAAGCCCCCTTGTTGTCGTGCATGTAGTCCCCGTAGAGGGTTCCAAAAGAATGCTCCCCCAGGACATAGCGGAATTCCGCTCCTTCCTGGAAGCCTCGCTTGTCCATATAGCGCTGGAAAAAGGTTGCGTCCGCATTCCTGCTCAGGGCCCAGAAGAAGGGAATCTCCACATCCCAGCCGTCCTTGTTTCGGGAATAGCCGATCTTAGGGAAAAGAAATCCGCTCTGGCGGGTCTTTTTCGCCGGGAACAGGAGATAGGGAATATAGAAAATGGGAACGTCCTTCACGAAAAACCGGCCGCCCTTCAAGGTTCCATAGCCATCGACGGTTACATTCAGCTCTCTGCCCGTCAGCCGCCAATCGGGCCTCTCACCGTCACAGGTCGTTGCCTGGGCCTGAAGGATGCGGTAGGTCGCTTCCCCCCTTTTTTCGATCCTGGACCCGCTCACATAGAGATGGTTGCCGGAAAAGAAAAGCCTTCCCTCGCTGACGATGCCTGTCTTGCGGGAAATATCGAATTCAACCCGTTCCCCCCGGAGTATGTCGCCGTTGCTCTGTATAAAGACATTCCCCGTGGCCAGAGCGGTGCTCGTGGGCCGTTCCAGAAACACCGAATCCGCTTTCAGAATCCCCTGGGAAAGGCGAATGACCACACGGCCATCCGCCGTATAGGTGTCCAGTTCGCGGTCATAGGAAATGCGGTCGGCCTCAATGGTTACAGGCCCTTCCAGAACACGCTCCTGCTGGGCATTGGCGGACCGACAGGGGGAAAATAAAAGAAGGATGAAAATAACGGTAATCACTCGGAAGCCCGTTTTACGCATCGTTGGCCCCTTCCTTCAAGCCGGACAGACCGGAAGACACAGCTTGACTGACTTCACCCACAAGATAGAGCGATCCGGTTACACAGATGAGGTCATGGGCGCGGGTCCCGCTGAGCGCCAGTTGAAGCGCCTCATCCGATGTCCGTGCCAGCTCGATGCGATCGTGCCATTGAAGGGCCAGGGGCAAAAGCATCTCAGGCGGTTTCGCCCTTTCTGCATTTGGCTTTGTCAGGATGACCCTATCCGCCAGGGGAAGCAGTTTGCGCAGCATGGACCGGCTGTCCTTGTCGTCCAACACCCCGAAAACGAGGACCAAGCGGTCATAGGTAAACTCCTCCTTCAGGGCCCGGCACAGGGCGCTTGCGCCGGCGGGATTGTGGGCGCCGTCCACGAGCAGCATCGGCGCCTGCCCAAGCACTTCGAGTCGTCCGGGCCATCGCGCTTCGCTCAGGCCCCTGGCGACGGCGCCGTCATCGACAGCCAAGCCGCAAAGAGCCATGGCCTCCATGATCCCAAGGGCGACACCGGCGTTGGCTACCTGGTGACTCCCTGCAAACGGGCATGCCAGTTGCCTGTAGTTCTTCGTTATACCCCGATAAGAAAAGGTGTTGTTGCCGTGGCGCCTAATCTTGAAATCCCTGCCTATGCGCCAGAGCCTTGCCTTCCGGTCCCGGCAGATCCCCTCCAGAACATCCAGCACCCGCTCCTGGCTGGCCGCCGTGATGCAGATTCCGTTATCTTTGATGATTCCGCCCTTTTCCCGAGCAATATCGACAAGCCTTTTCCCAAGGTGCTCCCGGTGTTCAAGGGAAACATTGGAGATGACCGACACGTCTGGGTGGAGCACATTCGTCGCATCGAGGCGCCCCCCCATGCCCACCTCGACCACGGCCACATCGACACCCTGTCTGGAAAAATGAAGAAAGGCCAGGGCTGTGACAAATTCGAAGTAGGTTATCCCCTCTTTGACCTCCCTTCTCACGGCATCGATACAGGAATCCATTTCATCGTTCTGGATCACCCGTCCGTCCACGCGGATGCGTTCCCCGAGATCGATCAGGTGGGGGGAGGTATACAGACCGACACGATGGCCATGATGGATCAACATGGACGATGTCATTGCACAGATGGACCCCTTGCCGTTGGTTCCGCCGACAAGGATCGAACGGAAATTGCGCTGCGGGTGGCCCAATCGTTCGAGGAGTCGATGAACGGGGGCCAGGCCGAGACGGATGCCAAACCTCTGAAGACCGGAGATGTATTGAAGATTGTCCTGATGGGTCATCGGATTCATTTAAGGATGAATATCTGACGCCGTATCCACACCGGGCTTCCTTCGGGACGTCAAAGCCTGATAACTTGACCATCTTCGAGGATGCGGATACTGCGATTGCGGATCAAAGCGATCTCTTCCTGAATGGATTTTTGATGATGACGCTTCATATGATAGATGTAGATATCCGTTTTATGGGCCTCCAGCTTCTTCAATTCCTCCTCCAGGCTTGAAGGGGTGAGATGACCTGTCCTGTCGGCCACATCCTTCATGATGTTCGGCAGCGAAGTTTCGATGAAGATGGCCTTCAAATTACCAAGATCGTTTGCGACTTTCCAGATTTCATCCGTCGGCCCGGTGTCTCCGAGGAATATGACGGAACCCTTTGCGGATTCGATGATGAAAGCCATGGTTTCTACAATGTGATGTACCCTGACTACACTGACGTGGAGATCCTCGATCTTGATTTTCCGGCCGGGCTCGATCACCTGAAATTTCAGGATGGGTCTGTCGGGATGGGGTATGGATCCGAAGTCCGGCCAGATGACATCGTTGAACAAACAGGTCTTCAGGGCATCGATGATGTTGGCCGTGCTTATAACGACAAGAGGTCTGTCCTTTTCGAAGTAACAGATATTGTCAGCCAAGAACATGATGTCCCGAACGTGGTCCAGATGGGCGTGCGTGACAAGGATATGATCGATATTGGCTTGCTCTTCGTCCGTTAAAACGGAGGTTACGGTACCGGCATCGACGAGGATCTTTCCGTTGAGCAAAAAACTGGTCGTGTTGTACCCTGGAAACTGCGATCCGTGGCAACCCAACACCCTGATTTCCATCCTCACCCATCCCCCCTACCGATCACGATAACGACCAAAGGCTACAAGGGCAACATTCGGAGCGCTCCTCCGGCCGTTATCCCATTGTCATTCAGGCACGACCTTGAAGACCTCGTCACCGGGGCGTACGCGGTCTGACACCTTCACCCCGATATAGTCTCCCGCTACCGCCTTGTCTACCTTGGCGTTGTTGACCTCCATGGATTCGACGACATTCGTTATATCGGTTGTATGTCCCGTAATTTTGATCGTATCCCCGGGTTTCAACTCACCGTCCGTGATCTTGACGGCCGCCACAGATGGCTTTGCGAAGAATTTGATCACTTCCCCAATTTTTTCCTCTGCCATGACGATCGCTCCTCTCTTTGTTAAGCAAGACGGATAGAGACCCTTTACAACAACGCGCATCAAAATAACAAAACAGGAACGGCAAAACGGATGTACTGAAAAAGCAATAACATTCCTATGAAAATAAGGATTCTGGATTCCCGCTTTCACGGGGGTGACAAGGTTTCCGACCTTTTACGAGACCATCAACGTTCTGTCGCACTAAATACCTTACAGCGGGAAAGCTATCTCTTTTCGTACAAAAAAACAAGGGGAAATGAAATGACGAAAAGAGGCAGGGAATGAGATACCTGCCTCTTGATGATCCTTGGATAGGGGAGAAGATCCGATGTGTTGTCAAGACTTGCGGGAAGGCTTTTTCTTTGTCTTGTCTTTTTCATCCTCCCGAACGAATTCGATCAGCGACAGGGGGGCATTGTCGCCCAAACGATAACCGATTTTCATAACCCTGGTATAACCACCGGCTCTTTCCCGGTAACGCAACGACAGCTCATCGAAAAGCTTTTTCACAACGTCCTTGTCTCTTATGAAGGACAGCGCCTGCCTCCGCGCATGAAGATCCCCCCTTTTGCCAAGCGTGATCATTTTTTCTGCAACCCTCTTGAGTGCCTTGGCCTTTGCATCCGTCGTTCTAACCTGCTCATATTTCAAAAAAGACGTAACCATGTTTCGCATCATAGCGATTCTGTGACTCGTCGTTCTGCCTAATTTACTCACCGATTTTCCGTGGCGCATTGAAAACCCACCTTTCCAGCCTATAACTATGACCTAACCTACTCCTCCTGATCTGTGCCGCCTTGCTCTTCTTCCTTATGATTGTCCGGCAGGGGAAAATCGATCTTCATACCGAAAGACAAACCCATTTCAGATAGTATTGCCTTGATTTCATTAAGAGATTTCCTTCCAAAATTCTTCGTTTTGAGCATTTCGGCCTCGGTCTTCTGAACAAGGTCGGCAATGAGGTTTATCCCGGCGTTCTTCAGGCAGTTGGCCGATCGGACGGAAAGTTCCAGATCATCCACCTGACGAAGCAGGTTGCTGTTTACGGAATCATTCTCCGCCACTTCCCCATGTTCCTCTTCTATATCAGCCTCCTCGAAATTAATGAAGACATCCAGCTGATCCTTCAATATCCTCGCAGCGTAGGCTACGGCATCGGCAGGGTGAACACTTCCATCCGTCCAGACCTCCATGACAAGCTTGTCATAATCGGCGATCTGGCCGACCCTGGCATGGGAGACGTTGTAGCTGACCTTTTTGATCGGCGAAAAAAGGGCATCGATGTTGATGGTTCCCTCCGGTTGATCGGGATCCCTCTCTTTCTTGGCCGGAACGTAACCTCTTCCCGACTGGACAACCATCACGGCCTTGAAAGGAACGTCGCCGGTGTGGGTGGCGATATAATGATCAGGATTCAGAATGTCCACCGTATGATCACAGATGATATCGGCCGCCGTGATGATTCCCTCTTTTGTCGCATCGATATGGATTTCCTTGGGCCCATCCTGATGGAGTTTGACCCTGACCCCCTTCAGGTTGAGGATGATATCGGTCACATCTTCTTTTATGCCCGCAACCGTCGAAAATTCGTGGAGAACCCCATCGATTTTCACGGAAACGATGGCCGCTCCTTGAATAGATGATAGCAACACCCTTCGGAGAGCGTTTCCCAAGGTGATTCCCACTCCCCTCTCCAGGGGCTGACAGGTAAATTCAGCATAGTATCTCGTGTGGGTCCCCTCGTCGATCTCTATTCGCTTTGGGTGAATCAAACTGCGCCAGTTCTTTTGCATAATCCCGTTCCCTACCCCTCGGTTAACACGTACACCGTCTTTCGTCTCATTATCGTTTTACTTGGAATAAAGCTCAACGACCAATTGCTCCTGGACCGGCATGGTTAATTCTTCACGGGTGGGAAGCATCTTCACAACCCCTTTAAAGTTACTCTTATCCACTTCGAGCCATTGTGGTACGCCGCGTCTGGCGACAGTCTCCATGCCTTCCAGGATCCTCTCGACATTCCGGCTGTTTTCCCTGACCTGAATCTCATCGCCGGCCTTGACTATGTAGGAGGGAATATTAACGGGTCTTCCGCTCACCAGAAAATGGTTGTGTCTCACAAGCTGCCTTGCCTCCGATCTGGAGCTGGCAAAACCCATACGAAACACCATATTGTCGAGCCTTCTCTCCAAAAAAAGCAACAGGTTCGTGCCCGTTATGCCCTTCTGGCGATCGGCTTTCTCAAAATATCCCCGGAACTGCTTTTCCAAGAGCCCATACATTCGTTTCAATTTCTGCTTTTCCCGAAGCTGGACGCCATAGTCGGAAAATTTTCTCCGCATTTGGCCATGTTCTCCGGGTGCATAACCCCTTCGCTCAAAAGCGCATTTATCGCTGTAACAACGATCCCCTTTGAGAAACAGCTTCAGCCCCTCTCGCCGGCACAGCCTGCATTCCGATCCCCGATATCTTGCCAAAAACGCCTCCTCTTGAATTTCAATCCATGGTGTTTGATGGTCGATCGTTTTTTCTCATACCCTTCTTCGCTTGGGTGGACGGCATCCGTTGTGGGGAATCGGTGTTACATCACGGATCAGGCTGATGTTTAGACCCGCCAGTTGCAGGGATCTCAACGCCGATTCCCGACCGGAGCCCGGTCCCTTCACATAAACCTGAACGGTCCGCAATCCGTGCTCTTTCGCCTTCTTGACGGCGTCCTCGGCCGCCATTTGTGCCGCAAAGGGTGTGCTTTTTCTTGATCCCTTGAATCCCTGGGTCCCTGCAGAGGACCAGGCAATCACATTCCCTCTCAGGTCCGTGATGGTAATGATCGTGTTGTTGAAGGTGGACTGGATATGGGCGATCCCTTCGCTAATATCCTTACGTTCCTTCTTCTTCCCCGTTTTCCTCGTTGTTTTTGCCATTGTGCCTCCGCGTCCCTGTCATCCCGTACCATTACTTTTTCTTGCCCGCGATGGCCCGTCTCGGTCCCTTGCGGGTGCGGGCATTTGTATTCGTTCTCTGACCGCGGACGGGGAGTCCTTTTCGGTGTCTCAACCCACGGTAAGTGCCGATGTCCATGAGTCTCTTGATCGACATCGAAACGTCACGCCTCAAATCGCCTTCGACTTTGTGATCCTTATCGATGATGGTCCTGATGGAGGTAATTTCCGAATCAGCAAGGTTATCCGTCATCGTATCGAAACCGACACCCGCCTTCTGTAATATCTCTCTCGCCTTGGATCTTCCGATTCCGAATATATACGTTAAGGCGATCTCCATCCTCTTTTTCTTCGGTAGATCGACACCCGCTATTCTTGCCACCTGATACCCTCCTGTCGATTACGGTCTACAGCTCTATCCCTGACGCTGCTTATGCTTGGGATTTTCGCAGATCACCCGCAATACGCCGCGCCTTTTTATAATCTTGCACTTGTCGCAAATCATCTTGACAGAAGCCCGTACTTTCACGATAAATACCCCTCATTATTCCACAATTCGCCGTCTTTCGAGGTTTTTAGCACATCATCCAAGCCGGAGAGAGCCCTATTTCGCCCGGTAGATGATCCTGCCCCTGGTCAGATCATAGGGTGACAATTCCACCGTTACACGGTCGCCCGGCAATATCTTGATGAAATGCATCCTCATCTTGCCGGATATGTGTGCCAGGACCCGGTGTCCGTTTTCAAGTTCCACTCGAAACATGGCGTTCGGCAAGGGTTCGACGACCCGACCTTCTACCTCTATCGGTTCTTCCTTAGCCATAAGCAACGCTCCCACCTACAAATCCGACCTTGGTTGATAGGGTTTCCTATCGGCCCCTTGTTGACGATCCCTTTAACTGTTTCAAGCTCTTTCCCTCCTCAATGCATCTTACTGAGGATATCCGGACCGTTTTGCGTAATGACGATCGAATGCTCGAAATGGGCTGAAAGCTTCCCATCTTCGGTAGTCACCGTCCACCCGTCATCGAGAACCCTGACCTTGTAAGTGCCCTCGTTTACCATCGGTTCTATGGCCAGGACCATCCCCGGCTTCAGCTCGATTCCCCTGCCCTTCACACCGTAATTTGGAATCTGTGGTTCTTCGTGCAGGTTTCTTCCAATCCCGTGACCGACAAAATCCCGAACGACCGAATATCCTGCCGCCTCAACGTGGTGCTGGACGGCTGCCGATATATCGCCCAGTCGATTCCCGGCCTGTGCCTGTTCTATACCTTTATAGAGACACGCTTCCGTCACCTGCAGCAGCCGGCTCGCCTTTTCGGAAACCCTGCCTACCGGAACGGTGATAGCGGCATCTCCATAATAACCCTGGTAGAAAACACCGAAATCGAGACTGACAATATCCCCCTCAACAAGAACCCGGTCCGAGGGCATTCCATGCACGACCTCGGAATTGACGGATGCGCAGAGGGAATAGGGAAATCCCTTGTACCCCTTGAATGCCGGGACGCCCCCTTTTTTTCTGGACATTTCCTCGGCCAGATTGTCCAACTCTTCCGTTGTGACGCCGGGTTTGACCTTCTGTCTGAGTTCCTTCAGGATCTCGGCAACGATGGCGTTGCTCTCCCTGAGCTTCTCTATCTCTTCAGGCCGCTTTAGAATGATCATAACCGCTGATCCCTTCCATCGGAGCACGTTCTCTATCGCCTCTTCGCGATGCGCCCCTTCTTCAGGAAGCCCTCGTACTGCCGCGTGAGCAGATGGGTTTCGATCTGACCTGCCGTGTCCAAGGCGACACCAACGACGATCAGCAAAGCCGTCCCGCCGAAATAAAAGGGAACGTTAAAATTACTGATCAGGATGCTCGGCAGGACGCAAACCACCGAAACATAAATCGCACCGCCGAAGGTCAGTTTTGTCAAGACATCATCGATGTATTCGGCCGTTTTTTTGCCGGGTCGAATCCCCGGAACGTAGCCGCCGTACTTCTTCATGTTGTCCGCGACATCTACGGGATTGAAGGTCACCGCCGTATAAAAATAGCAAAAGAACACGATGAAGGCCACATAGAGCAGCTCATAGATTACCTGGCCGGGTATGAGGTTGCCGGCGACCGCTTTCATCCACGGATGGGGAATGAAGTTGGCGATCGTTGCCGGAAACATGATAATCGAAGAGGCGAATATCGGCGGGATGACGCCCGCCGTATTGACCTTCAGGGGAAGATGGGTCACCTGCCCGCCATAAACCTTTCTCCCGACAACCCGCTTGGCGTATTGAACGGGAATCCGCCTCTGACCGCTCTCGACGAAAACGATCACACTCACGACGACAACCATCAGTATGATCAACGCCAAAATGAAAAAAACCCCCATCTCCCCCGTCGATAAAAGCCTGAAGGTATTGAAGATTGCCGCCGGCCCCCGGCAAACAATACCTGCAAAGATAATCAGGGAGATGCCGTTGCCGATCCCCTTTTCTGTGATCTGCTCGCCCAGCCACATGATAAAGGCCGTACCTGCGGTAAGCGTAATGACCGTCATCAGGCGGAAGCTCCAGCCCGGCGAAATGACAATGGATACACCGGTAGGCCCCGCCATGTTCTCCAGACCGATGGAGATGCCGAAACCCTGAATGATGCTGAGGATCACGGTGCCGTAACGCGTGTACTGTGTGATCTTTCTCCGTCCCGCATCGCCTTCCTTGGACAGCTTTTCCAGATGGGGAATGGCCACCGTCAATAACTGCAGGATAATGGAGGCACTGATATAGGGCATGATCCCCAGCGCGAAGACCGACAGGTTGCTGAGCGCCCCGCCGGCAAACATATCGAAAAGACCCAGCAGGGATCCTTTCGCCTGCTCGAAAAAGGCAGCCAAGGCCGCCGTATCGATCCCCGGCGTCGGGACGTGCGCCCCTATCCTGTAGACACCCAGCAACAGAAAGGTCAGAAGGATTCGCTTCTGCAGCTCGGGGATCTTTGGTATATTTTTCAAGCCATCTAACAAATCAGGCAACCTCTTCGATGGATCCGCCGGCGGCTTCGATTTTCTTTCTTGCCCCGTCGCTGACCATGGCAACCTTCAGAGTGAGCGGATAGCCGATCTCTCCCTTGCCCAGCACCTTAATGCCATCCCCCTTGCCTTTGACCAGCCCGGAGGCGATGAGACTCTCTTCGGTAACCACTGTATCCGCCGGAAATATCTTCAACTGACCGATATTGACGATCTGGATAAACTTCCTGAAAGGATTGCGGAATCCTCTTTTGGGTAATCTTCTCGAGAGGGGCATCTGGCCACCTTCGAAGCCGGGTCTCACTCCTCCTCCGGAACGGGCGTTCTGACCTTTTGCACCTTTACAGGCCGTTCCGCCGTGCCCCGATCCGTTACCACGGCCAACCCTTTTTTTCTTTTTCCTCGAACCATGCGGCGGTCTCAATGAGCTCAAATTCATTTCTCATTCACTCCCAAGTTTTTCCACGGATACGAGGTGGCTTACCTTGCCGATCATGCCACGAATCTCGGGCGTATCTTCCAACAGAACCGTCCTGTGCATTCTTCCCAGCCCCATGCCGCGCAGAACCCTGCGCTGAAGCTCCGGTCTGCCTATATAACTCTTTACTTGAGTAATTTTTAGCTTGCTGTCCACGACCAACCCCTTGTTGCCACCTAAATTTCAGAGAGTTCCTTTCCCCGCAATGCCGATATATCCGCAGGATCCTTCAAACGACAGAGTCCGTCTATCGTTGCCTTGACAAGATTGTGCGGATTATGGGAACCGATGCATTTCGTCAGGATATTATGGATGCCCGCCACCTCGAGAACGGCACGGACCGCACCGCCCGCAATGAGGCCTGTCCCCTCGGAAGCCGGCTTCAGAAGCACCCTGCCGGCTCCATAATGACCGACAACTTCGTAAGGAATGGTTCGGTCCTTGATCGCCACCTTGGTCAAGCTCTTTTTCGCCTGCTCCATTCCCTTGCGAATCGCTTCAGGAACCTCGTGGGCCTTTCCCAGACCTGCTCCTACATAGCCGTCGCCATTGCCGACAACCACCACGGCACTGAATCTGAACCTTCTGCCACCTTTGACGACCTTTGCCGTCCGGTTGATCGTGATGACCCTGTCGAGGAGTTCAGTCGCTTCCATGTCTCTTTTTTCCAATGATCGCTTCCTCAGAAATTCAGTGATATTGATTTAAACCCGCACCTACAGTTTCAATCCGGCTTCTCTCACGCCCTCGGCCAGCGCCTTCACACGACCATGATAAAGGTACCGGCCCCGGTCGAAGATGACCTTGTCAATCCCCAGAGCCCGAAGACGCTTGGAAACCAACTGGCCGACTTCCTTGGCTGCATCGACTTTCTTCTTTCCCGCGAGGGCATCCTGAAGTTCTTCGCTGAGCGTCGAAGCCTCAACCAATGTACGGCCCAGATCATCGGCAATCGCCTGCGCATAGATATGCTTCGCACTCCTGAAAACGGAAAGGCGAGGCCTCGCTTCCGTGCCGAATATTTTCCCTCTTACCCTCTTGCTGCGTTTCGCCCTGATTCTCTCGATTCTCTTTGATGCCAATGTCCTACCTCATTTTTGCGCCTGGACGGTTTCGCTTCAAACAGGCCGTTACTTTACGCCCCCACGGACTTGCCAACCTTGCGCCTGATCCGCTCTCCGGCATACTTGATCCCCTTGCCTTTGTAAGGCTCGGGTTTCCTCAAGCTCCGGATCTCAGCGGCCACCCTTCCCACGAGCTGCCTATCGATCCCAGCCACGGTGATGTTGACCTGTTTGTCCACCTTGATGTCGATTCCTTCGGGAATCCTGTATTCAATGGGCCTGGAATATCCCAGAGCCAGTTTGAGAATGCCGTCACCCGCTTCAGCGCGATATCCGACACCGGATATCTCGAGGTTTTTCTCGAAACCGGCACTGACGCCCGTGACCATGTTCGCCACCAAGGTTCTCACAAGGCCATGATAGGATCTTGCCTTTCGGCTGTCCGATATCCTGGTCACGTGAATGGTCTTGTCCTGAAGCGTGAGTTCTACGCCCTGGGGTAGCGCCAGTTGCAGAAACCCCTTGGGACCTTCGACCCTTATGTTAGCAGCGTCCTGATGAACCTTGACGCTGCCGGGAACCTCGATCGGTCTCTTTCCAATTCGTGACATGAAACGATCTCCATACCGTCTTCACTTATTGGGATCCATTACCAGACGTAGCAAAGGACCTCGCCCCCCACATTCTGCGCTCTCGCCTCCTTATCGGTCATGATGCCCCGGGAGGTGGACAGAATCGCAATCCCATAACCGTTTAATACCTTCGGGATCTCGTCGCTTTTTACGTAGACGCGCCTGCTTGGCTTGCTGATCCTTGTAATTTCCGAAATAACGGTATTTTTTGTATCCGGATATTTAAGATGTATCCTCAGCATGTCATGATCGTGAGCGTCCTTCTTCATTTCATACCCGGCGATATAACCCGCTTTTTTCAAGATTTGAGTGATGTTGAGGTTAATCCTCGACATCAGGACGTCAACATTCTTCGCATGAATCCTGTTTGCATTTCTGATCCTGGTCAACATATCCGCAATAGGATCGGTCACCCCCATACGAAACTCCTTACCCTGCTGGTTACCAACTCGATTTGATCACGCCGGTCAATTCTCCTCTTAATGCGAGATTTCTCAGGCATATCCTGCACATCTTGAACTTCCTATAATAAGCTCTCGGCCTGCCGCAGAGGGAACAACGGTTGTATGCCCTCACCGAAAACTTCACTTTTCGCTTCGCTTTTGCAATTAAGGATTTTTTCGCCACACCCGTTCCTCCGGAGATAGTTCCGTCACCTTGTCAGTCATCAGCTTCTGAAGGGCATACCCATAAGTCTCAGGAGTTCTCTCGCTTCCTCGTCCGTCTTGGCCGTCGTAACGATCGCGACATTCATGCCCCTTATCTTCTCCACCTTGTCGTAGTCGATCTCTGGAAAGATGATCTGCTCCCTCAAACCGACGGCAAAATTACCTCTTCCGTCAAAGGATTTCGGCGATATCCCCCTGAAATCCCTAACCCTGGGGAGCGCCACGTTCACGAATCGGTCGAAAAATTCGTACATCCTCTCCCTTCTCAACGTCACCCTGCAACCGATGGCCATCCCCTGGCGCAGTTTGAAGGTTGCAATCGAGCGTCTCGCTTTCGTTATGACCGGCTTCTGGCCCACAATCATGGCAAGCTCCTGCGTCGCCGTGTCAAGGATTTTGATGTTCTGAATGGCTTCACCAAGACCCATATTGACAACGATCTTCTCCAACTTGGGAACCTCCATCACGTTGCCGTAATCGAACTGCTTGATCAACGCGGGTACGACCTCTTTGCGGTAATAGTCTCTCAACCTTGACATGGTTCTTTAACCTTAATCATCTAATATATCACGGCATTTCTTGCACACGCGTACCTTCTTGCCGTCATCCAGCAGCCGGTAGCCCATCCTGACGCGGGTGTTGCACTTGTTGCAGATGACCATGACATTGGAGGCATGGATCGGCGCTTCTTTCTCTACGATGCCCCCTTTGCCGCGGGCATCGGGTCGCTGATGCTTCTTGATGAAATTGAGTTTCTCCACGATCACTTGGTTTTTGTCGTCGATGACCTTCAGGATCTTGCCGGTTTTCCCGGCTTCCCTGCCGCCAATGACCTCCACCGTATCACCCTTTTTCAATCGCATTTTCTATACCCTTGACAACCCATCAATCGATTCGCTCAAGCACTGCGTTTCCATGCATCGTCTTCGCCAGGTTCATTCCCGGTTTCCGGAAGCCCCCACCTCAGAGGACCTCTGGAGCCAGGGATATGATCTTCATAAACTGCTTCGCTCGCAGTTCCCTGGCAACAGGCCCGAATATTCTCGTTCCGACAGGTTCCATCTGGTTCGTAATCAGGACAGCGGAATTATCATCGAACTTCAGGTAGGATCCGTCCGATCTTCTGACCTCCTTCGCCGTTCGGACAATGACCGCTTTCATGACATCACCTTTCTTCACCTTGAAATTGGGAAGAGCCTCCTTGACGGAGACAACGATGACATCGCCCACACTGGCGTATCGTCGCTTCGAGCCGCCGAGAACCTTGATACAGGCTACTTTCTTCGCTCCCGAATTA
The DNA here is from genome assembly GCA_016929555.1 of Deltaproteobacteria bacterium. Taxonomy (GTDB): domain Bacteria; phylum Desulfobacterota; class Syntrophia; order Syntrophales; family JAFGIO01; genus JAFGIO01. Next base: position 32,929 of record JAFGIO010000131.1, read on the forward strand.
TCCGCCACATTCAAAATGGTCTGCATCTGTATCATAACAACACCCCATTGCCAAACGACGCTGTCCGCTCTTGCCGCCCAAGATCTTATTTCGCCTTCTCCAGGATCTCGCGCATCCGCCATCGCTTCTCTTTGCTCAGCGGCCGTGATTCGATGATCAGCACCTTATCGCCAATACCGCAGACGTTCCCTTCGTCGTGGGCCTTATATTTCACATATCTTCTTATATATTTACGGAATGTCGGATGTTTCACCAGCCGTTCGGCACGAACGACGATCGTCTTATCCATCTTGTTGCTAACGACGATACCCTTAATGGTCCGTCTCGTGCCACGCTCATCACCCATTCTGTACCCTCCTCTTTTCGCTCATGACGGTCTTTACGCGAGCGATGTCCTTCTTTACGCGGCCCAACATGGCCGTAGAATCCAACTGGCCCGAAGTGCGACGCAACTGGAGTCTGAACAGCTCTTCAGCCAGCTCCGCAGTCTTCTGTTTTAATTCGTCCGGGCTCAGATCCCTGATTTCCTTAACCTTCATCGGACAGCTCCCTCGTTACGAACTTGGTGGGGATGGGCAGCTTGTGTGCCGCCAAGCGAAAGGCCTCCCGCGCAACGTCTTTTGCCACGCCTTCCATCTCGTAAAGAACGACACCGGGCTTCACAACGGCAACCCACTCCTCGGGTGCCCCCTTTCCTTTTCCCATACGGGTTTCGGCCGGTTTCTTGGTAACCGACTTGTGCGGGAACACCCGGATCCAAATTTTTCCTCCACGCTTCACATGACGGGTCATGGCAATACGTGCCGCCTCGATTTGTCTGGCTGTTATCCATCCACAGGTCGTGGCCTGGAGACCATACTCGCCAAAGGAAACACTGCACCCCCGCAAGGCCTTCCCACCCATACGGCCTCTCTGCAATTTTCTATATTTGACCCTTTTCGGCATTAACATAATGCAACAACCTCACTCCCGACGTCCAAGAGGCTCTCCGCCCCCGGTTCGCGACAGGCCGGCAGCCAATCCTCCTATCGATAGGTTTCCTTTTTGCCGGGCAATACTTCCCCATGGAATATCAACACCTTCACACCGATCAACCCATAGGCCGTACGGGCCTCGGCAAACCCATAATCGATGTCCGCACGAAGAGTGTGGAGGGGAACACGCCCTTCCCTGTACCACTCCGATCTCGCCATTTCCGCACCGCCGAGTCGGCCGGCACAGTTCACCCGAATCCCCTTGGCTCCGAATTTCATCGCCGCTGTAACGCATTTTTTCATCGCTCTTCGAAAGGCCACGCGTCGCTCTAGCTGAAGCGTCACATTCTCCGCTACCAGCTGTGCGTCGATTTCGGGTTTGCGAACCTCCAGGATATTGATGATGATCTCACTGGAGGAAATGCTTTCGATCTCTTTCTTCAGCTTCTCGATCTCCGAACCCTTTTTGCCGATGATGATACCGGGACGGGCGGCATGGATGTTGATTTTGGCCTTGTTTGCCGCCCTCTCTATCTCGATCTTGGAGATGCCGGCGTGATATAGCTTCTTCTTGAGCTGTTTCCGGATCTTGAGGTCCTCATGAAGCAAGTCGCTGTAGCTCCTCTCGGTAAACCACTGCGAACGCCATGTCTTGATTCCGCCCAATCTCAATCCGATCGGGTTGACCTTCTGTCCCAACCTTTCACCTCCTGAGTGCTTTAATATTCAGCCAGAACAACCGTAATATGGCTCATTCTCTTTCTGATAGAGGCGGCCCTTCCCTGTGCCCTTGCCCTCCAACGTTTCAGGGAAGGTCCCTGGTCCACGTAAATCTTCTTTACATATAGGACATTCTCATCAATGTTCGGATTCTGGCGGGCATTGGCTGCAGCGGATTTTAGAACCTTCACGACCACGCCGGCCGAGTATTTCCGCGTAAAGGCCAGTATCTTCAAGGCCTCCTCCAGTTTCTTGCCCCGGATCAGATCAACCACCAGCCGTGCCTTCTGTGGGGATACCCGTATATATTTGGCAACCGCTCTCGTTTCCATATCACCGTAGCTCCAGAGTGCTTTCTATAAAACAGGTGCTCATCTGCGGACCTTAGACTTTCGATCGCCGGCATGGCTGAAAAACGTCCGTGTGGGTGAAAATTCACCGAGTTTATGTCCGACCATGTTCTCCGTAACGAAAACGGGAATGAATTTCTTCCCGTTATGAACCGCAAAGGTCTGACCAATCAGTTCAGGGGTGATCGTCGAGCGCCGCGACCAGGTTTTTATAACGCCTTTGCTTCCCGTGGCCTCGGCCTTCCTGACCTTTTCAAGGAGCTTTTCGTCAATAAAGGCACCCTTTTTCACCGAACGCGCCATAGCTTAACCTCTTCTCTTGACGATGAATTTATCTGAACTTTTGTTTTTTCTCGTCTTGTGGCCCTTCGTGGGTAGCCCCCAAGGCGTACAGGGATGTCTCCCACCCGAGGACTTGCCCTCTCCCCCTCCCATGGGATGATCGATGGGATTCATCGCCACTCCCCTCACCTTCGGCCGCCTGCCCTGCCAGCGGGCCCGTCCGGCCTTGCCTATGCTCAGGTTTTCGTGATCGATATTTCCGACCTGGCCGATGGTCGCCCTGCATTCGAGGAAAACCTTGCGAACCTCCCCGGAGGGAAGGCGGATCTGGGCGTAGCCTTCTTCCTTGGCCATCAGTTGTCCGTAAGTGCCTGCGGAGCGTATCAGTTGACCGCCGCGTCCCAACTTGATTTCCACATTATGGATGAGTGAACCCAAGGGAATGTTCTTCAGAGGCACCGCATTGCCCGGCTTAACGTCGGCTTGGTCGCTGCTTACGATCGTGTCTCCTACTTCCAGCTTTGCCGGAGCGATGATATATCTCTTTTCACCGTCCCTGTAATGCAACAGGGCGATCCGGGAGCTTCGGTTGGGATCGTACTCGATGGTGGCCACCTTTGCGGGTACATCCGTTTTGTCGCGCCGGAAATCAATCAACCGGTATCTGCGCTTGTGTCCGCCGCCGATATGACGGCTTGTCATTCTCCCATAACAGTTCCTGCCGCCCGTCCTCTTCAGGGGTCGCACCAAACTTTTTTCGGGTTCTGAGGAAGTGATTTCCTTGAAGTCCGAGCAGGTCTGAAAACGTCTGCCGGGCGACGTCGGTTTGTATTTTCTTATTGCCATCCCAATTTATCCCTTTTCCTTTAGACCCCTTTGAAAATTTCGATATTGCTGCCCGGGGCCAGTGTCACGATCGCTTTTTTCCAGTCGGATTTCCGTCCGATGATCCGGCCCATCCTTTTTTTCTTGCCAGCCACGTTCATGACATGAACGTTAAGAACCTTCACCTTGAAAAGCTTTTCCACCGCCTTGCCGATCTCGATCTTGTTCGCACCTCGATCGACCTCGAGGATGTACTGGTTTCGTTCATCCCTTGCTATGGTGCTTTTCTCTGTAAGCAGGGCCTTTCTGACGATTCGATGCAGTTCCATTATGACGACAAAGCTCCTTCAATCCTGTCGATGGTGGGCTCCAGAAGCACAAGATAGTCGTAACGCAGCAGATCGCGCACATTGAGGCCCTCTGATTTGATCACCTTGACATCTTTCACGTTTCTCGAAGATTTCTCCAAGTTCGTGTGAGACCCGTCGATTACGACAAGTGCCTGTTTCAAGCCCAGTCTGTCCATAACGGCCTTGAAACGCTTGGTCTTGATCTCATCCATGGGAAACTCCCTCAAGATCAGAAGCCTCTCCTTCTTGAACTTCATGCTGAGGGCCGATATCAGGGCCAGCCGCCTCACCTTTTTCGGCACTTTATACGCATAGCTGCGCGGATGCGGTCCAAAAATGGTCCCTCCACCTCTCCAGAGGGGCGATCGGATGGTTCCAGCCCTCGCCCTGCCGGTTCCTTTCTGTCGCCAGGGTTTTTTTCCGCCCCCCCTGATCTCGTTTCGCTCCTTCGTTGAAGCGGTCCCGCTGCGACGCGTTGCCATCTGCATCCTTACGACTTCGTAAAGGACATCTGCGTTGATATCCGCACCGAAGACCGCATCACTGAGATCGATCTCGGATACCTTGTTGTTCTCTATGTCAAAAACCGCTGCCACCGGCATCTCAAACACCCCAGATCCAGTTTAACTGTCAATTTTAATGGCCTGTCTGATCAAAACAATCCCATTCTTACCGCCAGGCACTGCTCCCTTGACCAACATCAGGTTCTTTTCGGGCCGTACAGCGTACACAAGGAGATTCTGCACGGTCTTCCGCATGTTTCCCATCTGCCCCGGCAACCTTTGACCCTTGAAAACCCGTGAGGGATCGGCACTGGCCCCAATGGACCCGGGCGCCCGGTGAAACATGGAACCATGGGTGGCTCTTCCCCCTCTGAATCCGTGCCTCTTGACGACACCGGCAAAACCTTTGCCTTTGGAGGTGCCTATGACATCGACGTAGTCTCCCACGTTGAAGATATCGACGCTGACGGCCTGACCCAGTTCAAAATCTTCCGGTGAGGCCCTGAATTCACGGAGAAACCTGAAAAATCCCTTGTCCGCCTTCCTGAGGTGACCCTGAAGGGGTTTTGTCACATTTTTCTGTTTCATCCTTCCATAGGCCAGTTGAATGGCATCGTAACCATCCTTTTCCCTGGTTTTTTTCTGAGTGACCACAGATGGCTCAACTTCAATGATCGTCACGGGCACCAAGGCACCGTCTTCCGAAAAAACCTGGGTCATACCTAACTTTTTGCCGATCAATCCTTTTTTTGCCATAGCCATCAATCTTCCGGGCAATCCACGACCCTTTATGAGAAAAAAATGGGAGGAGCCGTCCGGCGTTGGCCAACGCATCTCTCCCAATTTATCTCTCTTTCTATAACTTTATCTCGACATCCACCCCTGCGGAAAGTTCGAGCTTCATCAAGGCATCGAGAGTCGATTGCGTCGGCTCGATAATATCGATCAACCGCTTGTGCGTCCGGATTTCAAACTGCTCCCGTGATTTTTTATCCACGTGCGGGGAACGATTGACACAGTACTTGTTGATCTCCGTCGGAAGAGGGATGGGTCCGGCCACCCGGGCGCCTGTCCGCTTCGCCGTTTCAACAATATCCTCCACCGATCTATCGAGCAGTTTGTGGTCGTAAGCCTTAAGACGAATTCTTATCTTCTGATCTTTCATGTTATCGTCCAACCCAATCGAACATCGTGCCTATTCGATGATCTTACTGACAACACCGGCACCGACGGTCCTGCCGCCTTCCCGGATGGCAAACCGAAGCTGCTCTTCCATGGCGATAGGGGTAATCAAATCGATATCGATATTCACATTATCACCGGGCATGACCATTTCCACGCCTTCGGGAAGCGTACATACACCCGTCACATCCGTCGTCCTGAAATAGAACTGGGGCCGGTAACCGCTGAAGAACGGTGTATGCCTCCCTCCCTCCTCCTTTGTCAGGACGTAGACAGCGGCCTTGAATTTGGTGTGGGGGGTAATGGACCCGGGTTTCGCGACCACCTGGCCTCTCTCCACTTCCTCCCGCTTCGTTCCGCGAAGCAGAACCCCGATATCGTCACCGGCTCTCCCCTCGTCTAAGGTCTTACGGAACATCTCCACACCGGTACAGACCGTTTTGAAGGTAGGCCGAATCCCAACGATCTCGACTTCTTCACCTGTCTTGATGATTCCCCTGTCGACCCTGCCCGTCACCACAGTGCCACGCCCTGAAATAGAGAAGACATCGCCGATGGGCATCAAGAACGGCTTGTCGAGGATACGGACCGGTTCGGGAATATAGGCATCGACGGCATCCATGAGTTCCCAGATGGATTTCGCGTCCTCCGAACTGGAATCGTCCGTTTCCAGGGCCTTGAGGGCCGAACCCCTGATGATCGGGATTTCATCGCCCGGGAATTCGTATTCCGTCAGGAGTTCTCTCAGCTCAAGCTCGACCAGATCGAGCAGCTCCGGGTCGTCCACGAGATCCACCTTGTTCATGTATACCACGATATAGGGAACCTGAACCTGCCTGGCGAGGAGGATATGCTCCCTCGTTTGCGGCATCGGACCATCGGAAGCGGCGACCACCAGAATCGTTCCATCCATATGCGCCGCACCGGAAATCATGTTCTTGATGTAGTCTGCGTGACCGGGACAGTCGACATGGGCATAATGCCGTTTTGCGGTCTCGTATTCCACATGG
>JAFGIO010000018.1 GCA_016929555.1 Deltaproteobacteria bacterium
GGCTTTGTACCCTCACATGGTGGAACTATGCACTCTGCAGGATCGGAAGAATCTTGCCTCCGTTTACCATCGAGGGGCACAACTCGTAACCGTCCTGACAACGCCCGTTTTAATGCTCCTGGTCTTCTTTGCCGAGGGAGTCCTCTACATGTGGTCTGGAGATCCGGGGCTCGCCAAAAACACCGCACCCATTCTCTCCGTCTTGGTAATAGGCACATTCCTGAACGGTCTCATGTACTTGCCCTATCATCTCCAGATTGCCCACGGCTGGACCGGCCTTACCATCAAAACAAATATCGTGGCCGTCATTGTTATCATCCCAGCCATCTTCTGGATGGTTCCCCGCTACGGCGGTCTGGGGGCCGCTTGGGTTTGGGTGACCCTGAATCTTGGTTACATCTTGATTTCCATACACTTCATGCATCGGCGACTCCTCGCCGAGGAAAAGTGGCGATGGTACTCTGCTGATGTGCTGTTTCCCGTTGCGGGGGCGATCACCGTAAATCTGTTTGCGATGCAACTGCAGCCCGCAAATTTTCAATATCGATCACACTGGTTCATTTTCTTACTTCTGACCGGCATCTTGTCGTTAGCCTCTTCCGCGGTGTTGGCCAACCGTATCCGGCCCTATCTGACGACGATCACGGGTCGCCTTCTAAAAGGCCAATTCCCCTGAAAGGCTTATCCTTCCGAAAAATGCATCTCCAACGGTCCTCAACTCAATCGGAAGTCATGGTCGGTCTCTGAAATGAGCGACGGCATGCCGATCCGCAATCGTTTCCGGGAACTGTCCGTACGTGGAAGGCTATGAAAGCTGTACTGCCAATAACCACATATTATTACAACTTTTTGCCACTGCGGTAGTTGAGTGATTCATGGAAACTGATCATAACAACGATCCGCAATCAAAGCGTAGACCCAAAGTGAGCATTGGAATGCCCGTGTACAACGGAGAAGCGTTCCTCCGAGAAGCTCTCAACTCTCTTGTTGCCCAAACCTTTGTCGATTTCGAATTGATCATCTCGGACAATGCATCGACAGATGCAACCGAAGCGATCTGCCGCGAATATGCGGCCCGTGATGAACGGATCAGGTATGTGAGGCAGCCTGATAATAAAGGGGCGGAAGCGAACTTTCAATTTGTTCTCGATGCATCCCTCTGTGAATATTTCATGTGGGCCGGCGCCGATGACGTCTGGGATGTCCGTTGGATAGAACGTTTGATGCAGGCCTATCGTGACAATGCAGCCTTGACCTTCGGTCGGGTTGCGGCGATGGACGAGATGGGTAAGATTATCCGCTCTTACAGGAATTTGGAGTTTTCCGGCGGCCAAACCGCAAGATCCCTTCGCTTTATCTTCCAGGATGAATTCGAGGGAAAGGCAAACCTGATTTACGGCCTCATGAGAACAGACATGCTTCGGGAAATCTTGGATACCTTCCCGCTGGGATCCGAGTTGTTTTCCGATGTATCATTGGTCTATTCGATTCTTCAGAGGGGAGGAATCGTCACGGTACAGGATACCATGCTGTACAAAAGATACGGCGGGTTGAGCGTCCAGATGGCCAGCCAGTTTTCTCTATACCATTACCTTACCGCTTCATACCTGTTGCCTTATTACATCAGATATGTAAGAAGGACAGAAAATCAGTGGCTGCGCGCCTTGATTCTAACGAGCATTCCCTTCCTTTTCATGAAGGCGAATTTCCATAGATTGAAGAGGGTCATGATGCGAACGATGAGGAAAACATCCAGATGATGGCCGTCATATTAGCTGGAGGGAAAGGGGTCAGGCTGAAACCCTTTACCATGGCGATACCCAAACCCCTGTTGCCTATCGGCGATCTTCCGATCATCGAGGTCGTGATAAGACAGATCGCCTCGGCGGGTATCAAAAGAGTAGCCATGATGCTCGGATACATGTCCCAACTCTTCATCGCGACATTCGGAGACGGATCGAAATGGGGCGTCCAAATTGAGCACTATATCGAAGAGGAGCCTCTGGGTACGGCCGGCTCATTGCGCATGCTGACCAATCCCGAAGAGCACCTGATGGTCATGAACGGAGACATCTTAACGACACTCGATTACAGGAATATTCTCGAATACCATCGTGCCGCTCATGCCAGTGCCACCATTGCCGTTACCCAGCGCAAGGCGCATATAGATTATGGTGTCGTCGTTCAGACAAAGGACGGACTCCTCCAGGAATACAGAGAAAAACCGGTGCTGGAGTACGATGTGAGCATGGGCATCAACGTGCTCTCATCGGAGTGCCTCTCCTTCGTCCCTTTCAGGAAAAAATTCGACATCCCCGAACTGATGACAGCTCTGAAGTCCGCGGGAAAACGCGTGGCCTGCTATCAGACCGATTGCTACTGGCAGGACATAGGACGATTCGAGGATTACGAGCAGGCCAGTGCGGATTTTGTAAACGATCCCGGACGTTTTTTGCCGGATCTCAAGGCGCGATGATGAAAACCGCCCTTGTAACAGGAGCGCTGGGCTTTTGTGCGAGACATCTGACCAGTAAGCTCCGTCTGGATGGCGAAATACGCATTTGCGGTATCGATCTGGCCGGCCAGGCGCCTTCCGATCACAGGCTCGATGAATACATCACCCTCGACATGTGCGACCGGAACGGACTGGAACGGATCATAGGATCGCTAAGGCCGGATTGGATTTATCATCTGGCGGGGGTGACCGGTGAGGATCTCTTTAAGATTTACAACGTCAACTTCGTTGGCAGCTTGAATCTCCTTGAATGCGTTCGAAAATACATCCCGGCGTCCTCCCTTGTCATCATCGGTTCCAGCGCCGAATATGGTTTTGCCTCTTCCCGTGATCTCCCGCTGACCGAAGATCATCCGTGCCGTCCCGCGGGGGCTTACGGCATCAGCAAGCACGCCATGGTTTCGGCAGGATTGAACTACGCTGCGCGTTACGGCTTGAAGATCGTTGCGGCGCGCCCCTTTAATATTGTCGGGCCTGGCATTCCGCAGACGCTGGTTGTGGGTGCCATTCTCAAGAGAATAAAGGAGTCGATGCATCGCAAGGACAAATTGATCCTGAAAATGGGAAACCTCGACACACAAAGGGATTTTGTTGCCGTAGACGATGCCGTCGACGCCTATGTCAAAATGGCTCACGGCAACTATTGGGGAGAAGCATTCAACATCTGTTCAGGCAGGCCCTATCCCATCCGTAAGATCGTCGAGATCATCGCATCCTTTTCGCCTTTGCCCGTCGAGATCGAACAGGACCCGGCCCTCGTCAGATCCGATGACATAGAGGTTTCCTTCGGCAGTTTCGCCAAGGCCCATGAAACTTTTGGTTTCACACCTTCAAAGGATATCGAGAAGATCCTCTTACAGACATGGCAGCATCATTCAAGGGGAGAGGTATCGAATTCATTGAGCGAAGGAGCGTCGTAAGGAAACATCGAATGCGCAACCTTTCCATCGACAAACTGGCATCGCTTGTCACTAAAAGGCCTGTGAGCCTTTTTCAGGATGATTTCGATAAAAAAAGGGCAAGCCTGGAGCAACAGATCAGAGGCAGCAGGATCCTTGTAATAGGCGGCGCGGGAAGCATAGGCAGTTCAACGGTGCGTATCCTGGTCCCTTTCGGACCGTCCGCACTTCATGTCGTGGACCATAACGAAAACGATCTGGCAGAACTTGTACGACATCTTCGAAACGATTTGCACGACATCTCTTCTACGGACCTAAGGATGCTGCCTCTCGATTTCGGTTCCGCACTGATGCATCGTTTCCTCTCCGATGCGCCTGACTATGATTTCATACTAAACTTTGCAGCCCTCAAGCATGTGCGCTCGGAAAAGGATGTGTATTCCCTGTTGCAGATGCTCGACGTCAACCTGGTAAAGGCTGCTCGCTTTTTGGGCTGGCTATCAGAAAAACAGCCCGCCTATAGATATTTTTGCGTATCCACCGACAAGGCAGCCAATCCGGTTAACCTGATGGGCGCCAGCAAACACCTGATGGAGCAGCTCATATTTTCCCGGGAAGTCCTTGCCAATCCTTTTCGGATCGCCACCTCGGCGCGTTTTGCCAATGTCGCCTTCTCGAAAGGAAGTCTTCTGGAAAGCTTCCTGATACGACTCAACCATCGTCAACCCCTTGCCGCCCCTGAAAAGACGCTCAGGTATTTCGTCACACCCCTTGAGTCGGGGCAGATCTGCGTTCTGGCAGCCTTTTGCGCCCCCAACGGCCATTTGCTGGTTCCGAACTTGAATCCGGATAAGGACATGACGTACCTGGAAACAATGGCTTCCATGGTATTGCAGGCTCATGGACTGGAACCCCGAATCTACAGGGACGAAGCACTGGCCCGTAAAAATGTTGCCGAGGATCTTGAAGAGGGCTGTTATCCGCTGCTGCTGACCCCCCTGGATACCAGCGGTGAAAAATCCTACGAAGAGTTTGTCGGCGCCGGTGAAACAACCGTCGATGTCGGCATGGATGCCCTGTCGGGAATCCGACCGATTTCGAAACCCGCCGATCCGCTCATTGCCTTCGTGAAGTACCTGAAGGAGGTCATAGCCGACCCGGACAGGGTCATCACAAAAGAAGATATTTTGGAACGGATGAAAGGCTTGATCCCCGGATTCGAACATATCGAAACGGGAAAAAGCCTGGATGAAAGGATGTAAAGAATCCTGACACGGCTACCGCCCGACTGATGAAGGGCTCTGGCTGCAGCGCTATAAATGAATCTGGAAATATCGATAGGCCTCACTTTCTATAACAACGCCGATACCCTCCGGGATGCCTTGCGGTCCATCTTTGCCCAGTCCTTTCCGAGGTGGGAGCTCATTGTCATCGACGATCATTCGACGGACGGGTCCTTCGAGATCGTTCAGTCCGTGAAAGATCCGCGGGTTCGCCTTTACAGGGAAGATGAGAGAAAGGGTTTCGTGGCGGCGCTCAACCGAATGGCAGAGATGGCAGAATGTCCATATTATGCGAGGATGGATGCCGATGACATGATGCATCCGGAGCGTTTAAGAAAACAACTGGAATTTTTAAAAAGCAGTCCTGACGTGGATGTCGTCGATACCGCCATGTATTCCATGGATCAGAAAGGCAAGACAACGGGAGTAAGATCGGTGAACGTAATCGATTCGAATCCAATGACGCTTTTGCGCGGAAGGTTTTTTCATCATGCCACGGTCATGGGACGGACGGAATGGTTTAGACAGCATCCTTACGACCCGGCATTTATCCGTGCCGAAGACTGTGAACTCTGGTGCAGGACCTACGGCGCATCCCGTTTTTCCAGGATCGGGGAAGCGCTTTATTTTGTGAGAGAAGGACTTGTAAACGTCAACAACTATCTGCAGAGCGGCAAAACGGTTAGAAAAATCATAAAGACCTACGGTCCTCGTTATGTCGGGACATCTCGCACCCTGCAGCTGATTGCGGAATCTTATCTGAAAGGTTTTGTCTATCGAATCTTTTCTTCCGTGAACGCTCACGATATCCTGGTGGATATGCGCAATCGCAAACTCAACGAACAAGACAGGGAAAATGCGAACGGCATCATTGAATATATTCAATCAACACCTGTCCCGGGATTTTAAAAAGACGACAAGGACGGATGCTTGAAAAAGAAGGTCTGCCTCGTGGTTTCCAGCGCCATGACGGTGCATGCTTTCCTGCGCGAACCGATCAACCGGCTGTGCGAAGACTACGATGTCCACGTGGCCGTCAATCTCGGTCCGGAAGAATCATTGCCCGGCCTTGATGAGGCGGTGAAGGTTCTTTCGGTCGGGATAGAAAGGAACATTTCGCCCCGGCGCGATTTTCTCGCCCTTTGGCGGATGTTGCTGCTTTTTCGCCGCCACCGCTTCGACCTCGTCCATTCCGTGACACCGAAGGCGGGCATGCTTGCCATGACATCGGCGTTCCTGGCGGGCGTGGACGTGAGGATTCACACATTCACCGGGCAGGTGTGGGCCACGCGGA
>JAFGIO010000132.1 GCA_016929555.1 Deltaproteobacteria bacterium
ATTACGGGGGCTGCCCATGGTCTGGGTGCTTCCCATGCCTTGGCTTTCGCCCGGGAAGGGGCGGCCGTGGCGGTTACCGACATTTGTGATGACCTGCCCGAAGCCCGATACGGCATGGGAAAACAGGAGGAGATGACGGGAGTCGTCAAGGAGATACAGGCGATGGGAGGGCGGGCCGTCGGAATACGATGCGATGTCAGAAATGCCGGTGACGTGGAAGGCATGGTGCAGAGGGTCATCGATGAATTCGGGAAGATTGACATCCTGGTCAACAATGCCGGTATTGCCTTCGTGGCGACCCCTCTGTGGAAGGTGACCGAAGCGGCTTGGGATCTGACGGTCGATGTCATGCTGAAGGGGACCTTTCTGTGCTGCAAATACGTTTTGCCGCACATGATGGAGCAGCGCTGTGGGAAAATCGTCAACACGGGTTCCATCGGCGCCAGGGGACAAAAGTACAATGCCCCCTATTCCGCCGTCAAGGCGGGAATCCAAGTCTTCACCCTTGCCGTTGCCAAGGACGTTGGGAAGTACAATATCAATGTCAATTGCGTTTCCCCGGGCTCCGTTTATACCCCTATGATGCAGGGGGCCTGCAGAGATGCCGCCTCGGTTTTGGGCAGAGCGGAGGAGGAATTCTATGACTCCGTATGCAAAGGATGCCATATCCTGGGACGGGGGATAACGGAGGTGGATATCTCCAATGCGGTGCTTTTCCTTTGCTCGGAGGAGGCTCGAAACGTGAACGGCCACGTTCTGTATGTAGATGGCGGCTTTCTCAATATCTGACGGCAATGTGAAAACAGGAGGGAATCGATGTCGACGGCCGAATCAGGCAGGTCCGGAGCCGATGTGAGAATAGTGCCCACGGGTGGTTGTTACGACTGCGGCGGAAAATGTGTGTTGAAGGTGCACGTCAAAGACGGTGTAGCGATCCGGGTGGACACCGACGACGGTGAGGAACCTCAGCTGCGGGCCTGCGCCAAGGGTCGGGCCATGCGCAGGCAGGTATATGCGCCGGACCGCTTGCTTTATCCCCAAAAGCGGGTCGGCCCTCGAGGCGAAGGCCGCTTCGAGCGCGTCTCCTGGGATGAGGCCCTGGACAGGGTGGCTTCCGAGCTGTCCCGGGTCAAGGCTGCCTTCGGTGCGGAGGCGATCGTTGCCATGACCCTTTCCGGGGCGAGCGGCAGCCTTCACAGCGGCAACATGACGCTGCGGCGGCTTCTGAAAAGTTTCGGCGGTTACAGCTCCTCCTGGGGCGATGTCTCGGGTCAGGGTGCCCTGTTCAGCTCCAGGGCTACCTACGGTACGCTCACCAATGGCAACAGCCGGGACGACTTGATGAACTCCAGGCTCATCATCCTATGGGGCTTCAACCCGGCGACCTCGATCTGGAGCACCAACACGATCTTTCACATCACCCAGGCCAAGGAAGCGGGCGCCAGGATCGTCGTCGTCGACCCGAGATTCACCAACACGGCGGCGGTGCTCGCCGACGAGTGGATTCCCATCCGGCCGGGGACGGATACGGCCATGATGGCCGCCATGGCCTACGTCATGGTGAGCGAGAATATCCACGACAGGGCGTTCCTGGAAAGGTACACCGTCGGCTTCGAGAAATACGAAGATTACGTCCTGGGAAGGGAAGACGGCCTCGCCAAGACCCCGCAATGGGCTGAGGCGAAGACGGGCGTCCCCGCCGAGGTCATCGCCTCGCTGGCGCGCCAGTACGCCAACCTCCGGCCGGGCGCCCTGATCGTGGGCATGGCGCCGGGCCGGGTCGCCTACGGGGAGCAGTTCCACCGGGCGGCCTCGACGCTGGCTGCCATGACCGGAAATGTCGGGGTTCACGGCGGCAATGCCGCAGGTTTCGAGCGCACGGCGGTGGTCCCCATGATCCCGGAGGCCTTCACAAAGTTTTTCGAGGGAGGCTCTTACGAGGCGCAGCGCAAACGGCTTGACGCACCGGGCCGCAACCGAATCCAACCCCACGGTTCCCGCATCTGGGACGCCATTCTCGAGGGCAAGGCCGGTGGCTATCCGGCAGACTACAAGCTGGCCTACATCGCCTTCAACAACCCATTGAACCAGTTCGTCAACACGAACAAAGGCGTTCAGGCATTACATAAACTCGAATTCATTGTCGTTCACGAGCAATTCATGACGGCCACCGCCCGGTTCGCCGATATTCTGCTTCCGGTGACCACCGTCTGGGAAAGGAACGACTTCGTCCGCCCCTGGATGGGCGGTCCCTACTTCATCTGCCAGAACAAGGTCATCGAGCCGCCCGGCGAGGCGCGCTCCGACGTGGACATCTGCCGGGAACTGGCCCGACGGTTGAACGTTTCAGACCCGTTCTTCGATTTGACCGAAGAAGAGATGATCCGCCAGATGGTCGAGGCCATGCAGGACGTAACTCCCGAAATTGGCGATTACGAGAAATTCAAGCGGGAGGGGTCACACAAGATAAAGCGTCCCGAACCCCAGGTCAGCTTCAAGAAACAGATCGACGATCCGGAAAACAATCCCTTTCCGACCGTCACCGGGAAGATCGAAATCTTCTCCCAGCTCGTTGCCGATCTGGACTATCCCGATCTTCCGCCCATCCCCAAACACCTGGACGCCTGGGAGGGGCCCGAGGATCCTCTGGCAAAGCGGTTCCCGCTGCAGTTGGTGACCTACCACCACCGGGTTCGCGCCCACTCGTGCTTCGGAAACAATCCCTGGCTCAACAGGCTGGAACCCCAGAGCCTCTGGCTGAACTCGCGGGACGCGAAATCCCGGGGCGTCGGCAACGGGCAGATGGTCAGGGTTTTCAACGACCGGGGGGAGACCATCGTCCCGGCCGCCGTCAGCGAACGCATCATGCCGGGGGTGGTGGCCCTGGGAGAAGGCGCCTGGTACAGGCCCGACGAGAAGGGCCGCGACCGGGGAGGCTGTCCCAATGTCCTCACCAGGAACGACTGCTCGCCCGGCGGCGCCTTTCCCTACAACGGCTGCCTGGTCCAGGTGGAAAGATTCGCCGAGGAGGGATGACATGCAACTGGGCTTTTACTTCGATCAGAACCGTTGCACGGGTTGCGACGCCTGCACCGTCGCCTGCAAGGACTTGCACGCCGAAAATCTTTTTGAGGAGCCGGCGGACTGGAGATGGGTCGTGGAGCTGGAGAGCGGTGCCTACCCCCATCCATCCGTTCATTACATCGCCCTCTCCTGCCTGCACTGCGCCCAACCGAGCTGTATCGAGGCCTGTCCGGCCGGCGCCATCGAGAAAAGGGCCCAGGACGGCATCGTCGTCGTCCACCGGGAGCAATGCCTGGGCAGGGATGTCTGCGGCGCCCCCTGCAGGGAGGCCTGCCCCTATGACGCCGTCCGCTTCGGACCCGAACCGGATGCCAGGATGCAGAAGTGCGATTTCTGCCTCGGCCGATGGGAGGACGGCCAACTCCCCGTCTGCGTCACCGCCTGCCCCATGCGGGCCCTGGATGCTGGAGACATAGAAGAGCTGAGACGAAAATACGGCGACGACAAAGAGATGCCCGGCTTCGAGCACTCGGAGGCGAATCGTCCCTCGCTCGTCGTCAAGGCCCGAAAATCTATATAAAACTCACGCCTGACGTCAGGGAAGGGCAGCCTCGCCCATCAGGCGAGGTTTTGACGTCTTTTCCAGCCTTGCGGGATAAGGATGCGACATGCGCTTACGGGTCGAATGCCACTCCGGATACCGGGGTGAGGAAACCCCGCGCCGCTTCCGAATCGGGTCAAGGCCAATTGAGGTGCAAGAGGTTCTTGACAGGTGGCTTGCGCCGGATCACCGGTATTTCAAAATACTCGGAGACGATGGGGCCATTTATATCCTTCGTCATGATCCTGAAACGGGGGATTGAGAAATAACCTTTTTCGATAAGGGACCTGCGGGGTCTGCGTACCGGGACCCCCGTAGCTCTTGAGCCTTGGAGAGACAATGCCCGAGAAGTTGGAGCCCCTCGAGAAGGTGGCATCCTTGTTCGACGCCATATCCGGCGTTTTCGATACATGGCTGGAGACGCTTCAGGCTAAGGTTTACGGCGAGGTGACGTGGCAGCACCTGCAGCATCTGCTGCCGGAGTTGTCGGGAGCCCTCGTTCTGGATGCCGGGGGGGGCACAGGCAGATGGACCCTGCCCCTGGCCGGGAAGGGGTACCGCGTCGTTCTGTGCGACATCTCGCCCGGGATGCTTCGGCAGGCCTGCGACAAGATCCGCCGAGAGGATTTGACGGACAGGGCGTGGGCTACGCTGCAGAACCTGGAGAACCTGGCCTTTGCCGGCGAGATCTTCGATTTCGTACTCTGCGAGGACGGTCCCCTTTCGATATGCGACGCACCGAAGGCGTTGGGCGAAATGGTCCGCGTCCTGAAACCCGGCGGCATGATCTGGGCCGCGGTAGCCGGTCGATTCGCCCTGTCCCTGCGCCGTCTGCAAAGGGATTTCGAAGAGGCCGTTGCCCTGGCCACAGGCGCGCGCAGCTTTACCCGCTACAAGGGTTTGGGAAACACCCGTGTTTTCAGCCCCGCGGAACTTCGCGAACTGTTCGTGGAGCAAGGGCTGGAAGTGATCGCAATTTACGGCAACGGCATTGCCACAGGAAGACTGGCTGCCGGGATGCAAGATGCGGCGCAGTTCGATGAGGCCTTGTTCAGGCAGGTATCGGAACTGGAACGGCAATGCAGCGAAGAGCCCTCGCTGCTGGGCCTTGGAGAGTACCTTCAGATCGCTGCGAGAAAACCGTACAAAGTTTCACCGGTCGGCAACGAGAGCCCGATTTTTGGATAAACGAGCGTCCCTGTGCCTGTTCAACGGGAGTGAAGATGCCTGGGAAAGAAAGGATCGGATGCTCCCGCTCCCTGCCTTTGCGAAAGCAGGTGTGGGAAAATCAGACGGGGTGCGCGACACGATTTCAGGATCTTCAGGTCAAGCTTGAAAGGCTTGCAGGAATTTTCGCTCCCCTTCATTGGTGCCTATCAGAATCAGCTCGGCACCCTCACGTATCGGCATGTTCGGGTCGGGATTGATCGACAGCATGCCGTCATTCCTGATGGCGACGACCGAGCAATCCGTTACCTCCCGAATCTTGGACTGGGCCAGATTCTTGCCTGCGAGCGATTCCGGAATTCTCAAATGGAATATATTAAGTCCCTGTGCGAGCATTCTCGTATCCTCGTTTTTCAGGAAGGTGAATATGGCGCTGGCGCCAAGGTCGGCGTAGGACATGACGAAATCCGCACCGGCACGGTGAAGCGTGGAGACATTGCGCAACAAGTTGGCGCGGCTGAGAATCTGCAAGTCCGGCCGCAGGCTCCTTAGATACTTGGTCAGGTAGATGTTCGTTGCGTCATCGTGTGTTGTCACGAGGGCAGCCGGAGCCTTTTCGATCCAGGCGCTCTTCAGGGTTCGGATGTCGGCGGCATCCCCGAGAACGTAATGTTCTTCGTCCTGCAGCATCGCGGGATTCTTTTCTATGACCAGATAGGGGCTTTCCCGCTCCTTGAACCGTTGGGCAATGGTGTCTCCCACTCGTCCGCTCCCGACGATCAGAATGGGGTCCAGGGTACGTCGGCAGAGATGATAAAAGGAATAGATGTCATCATAGGCATTCAGGCTTTTCTCGGAACCTGCCAGCACGAGAACGCTGGTGCGTTCGATCCTGCTTTCAGCGCGGGGAATCGTGAATCTGCCCCGGTCCCATATGCCCACGATGGTCACATCGAAATGCTCCCGCAACTTGCTCTCGGCCAGCGTCTTGCCGACCAGGGGAGTGTCCATGGCGGGAAATTCCGCGATGAGTAATTCGTCGAAGCGTCCTATGATGTTGGACCGGCAGTCGCCGCCTACCGTCCATGCGGCCAGCGATCGCCCGAGGATGTCGTAAATCCGCAGCACTTTGGAGCTGCCCGCCATCTCCAGGATATCCTCGGAATAGGGCGAATCGGCGGTGGTGAGAATGGGGACCTGTTCGCTCAACTCCCGGACGGTGAAGGCGATATTCGTGTTGATTTCGTCACGGTTGGTGGCGACGACCAACGCTGCCCTGTCGACGCGAAGCCTCCGATAGGTTTCCGGGTCGTCTATATCCCCCACGGCCACCCGGATGCCCATGTCATAGAGATCCAAGGCGCGTTTGAAATCCTCCACGATGAGGACGTAATCGTATTTGTGATTCTCAAGCTTCTCTATCAGCGCCATGGTGACCGGATCGTAGCTGGTGATGATTATGTGCCCCCGCGTTTCCGGCGGCAGCTCCCGGGGCGCCTTCTTTCTCGATTCTGCCTCGATCCAAGGGGCATAGAAGAACTTGATGAATGTAAAAGGCAGCAGTGTGAGAAGAAAGATCATCCCGGAGATAAGCACCACGATGGAAAAGGCACGGCCAAGATCCGAGTGGAAGGTGATGTCGCCGAATCCCAGGGTCGACATGACAGTGAGGGTCCAGTAAAAGCCGGTAATCCACGAGTGGTTCTTCCCTTCGGCGGCCATGAGAAAATGGAAGACAATGCTGTAGAAGATTACCAAGACCGACAGGATGAGGAGGAACTTGAGGAGCTGTCGCACGTTGCGCTTGGTGCTCTCCCGCTGGAAAAAGTAGGTGATCAGGGCCGGATTGTACTTCATTGTGGCTTCCCCCCTTGAAGTGTCTGCGTTTTGACGATTATCCTTCGCCATATCCATTCTCCGCAAGTATATGCAAGACCGAATGCCCCTGCAAGCATATCTCGCGGCTGAAGGGCAACCCCTTCAGGGTATTATATTATTTTATCTTTGAAATCATGGACTTGGCACAGAGATTCGGCTATTTATCCTTGACAAAGAAGGACCGTGTTGCCTATACTATCGTGCTGTTTTTTGTCCTTTGAAGCGCAAGCGAATGCCATGGCTTTGGTCGCCGGGTGCGCGGGGGCTGAATCCCGACTTGCCGATGGTACCAGCAGGGCATTCCCAGGCCGGACAAAAGCAGGTGTGGCTTATCAACCCGGCGATCCGTCCGAGCGGCGTCTGGGGAGCTGCCTTTCGGGGACCATATGAATACCAACCTGACAAAAAAAATATCGCTCCAATCGCTGCGACTTACGTTTCGCTTTATCCTTCCCCTTGTAGCTGCCTTGGCACTGCTGGCCTTCGCAATAGTGCCGGTTGTTGAAAAGCTTATCTTCTACTGGTTTATACGGGATATGGATGTTCAATCCAAGTTCATAACAGGCACGATTCAAGAGCCGATAGTGGAACTTCTCCAAAAGGGGAACGCGACAAAAATCAACAGCCTTTTGATGAATGCCATTAAAGAGGAGCGGCTCTACGCCCTCGGTTACTGCAATCGGGAGGGGAAACTGGTTTACCGCACCAAAAACTTTCCTCGCCATCTCGGCTGCAAATTGCCCGGTTCGGACGCAGGCAAACCACAATCGCTGCTCCATCTGCCCCAAGGACCGGTGCATGTTGCGATCAACTCCGTCGAACAATACGGCAATCCGGCCGGTTCTCTGGTGATCCTCCAGGACATGAGTTTCGTCGAGCGCCGCAGCGACGACACAAAGAAGTATGTGGTTGCCCTGTTTGTCGTGATAGCTGTTGTCATTTCCGTAATCACGGTGTTTATTGCCCATATCAGTTGGCGCGGATGGATGGATGGAATGCGGGCGTTGCTGAGAGGAGAAGGACTCATCCGTCCTTTCTCCCAGCCAACGACCTCCGAACTGCAGCCGCTTGTCGGTGATCTGCGCACTTTGCTGCGCACTTTTGAAACCGAACGGCGATTTGCCGATGATGTCACCGTTAGCTGGACGCCAGAAGCCTTGAGAGACCTGCTCCGCAAGCAGCTTGCCGGTGAGCGGATTCTTGTCGTGTCTAATCGGGAACCCTATATCCATAGGAGGGGAAAGGCGGGTATCGAGGTGAATCGGCCGGCGAGCGGCCTCGTAACGGCGATAGAACCGGTCATGCGGGCCTGTTCGGGGATATGGATCGCCCATGGAAGCGGCTCGGCGGATCGGGAAACCGTGGATCGGAACGACCTGGTGCCGGTTCCGCCCGATCACCCCGAGTACACACTCCGGCGGATCTGGCTCACCAAGGAAGAGGAAATAGGATACTATTACGGCTTTGCCAACGAAGGTTTGTGGCCGCTCTGTCACATCGCCCATGTGCGCCCTATTTTCCGTTCCAATGATTGGAAGCACTACGTGGAGATCAATCGTCGTTTCGCAGAGGCCGTGGTCCGTGAATCCAGCACGGATGACCCCGTGGTGCTTGTCCAGGACTACCATTTCGCACTCCTGCCGAAGATGATTCGCAAGGCACTGCCTAAGGCAACGGTCATTACCTTCTGGCACATCCCCTGGCCCAATCCTGAATCCTTTGGGATCTGCCCCTGGCGTGAAGAGCTGCTCTTGGGGATGCTCGGCAGTACAATCCTCGGGTTCCATACCCGTCTTCACTGCAATAATTTCCTGGCAACCGTCGACCGCTATCTCGAAACCCGTATAGAATACGAATCCTCAACGATTCACAACCGCGGGAAGCTGACCCTGGTGGAAAGTTATCCCATTTCCATACAATGGCCGTCCCCATTGCATCAGAAACTGCCGCCGCCGGAGGTTTGCCGCGCTGAAGTTCAGCGCAGTCATGGATTTGACGAAGAGATGATGATCGGTGTGGGCGTAGACAGGCTCGACTATACGAAGGGGATTCTCGAACGGTTGCGCGCCGTGGAGCGGTTACTGGAGATCCACCCTGAAATGATAGGCCGCTTCACCTTTATCCAGATTGCAGCTCCTTCCCGTTCCTCTCTTGAGGACTACCAGTCGTTGGATAATCAGGTTCGCGCACTCGCCACACGCATCAACGAGAGGTTTTCCACCTATTCGTATCAGCCGATCTGCCTCAAGCTCGAGCATCATGAGCCGGAGGTTGTGAACAGCTATTACCGGGCGGCCGATGTCTGTATGGTGACCAGCCTGCATGACGGGATGAATCTGGTTGCGAAGGAATTCGTGGCAGCCCGGGAGGATGAGCAGGGCGTGTTGGTGCTCAGCCAGTTTACCGGTGCGGCTCAGGAGCTGCACGAAGCCCTCATCGTCAATCCTTATCATATCGAACAAACCGCCGATGCGTTGTATCGCGCACTCACCATGCCCGATTATGAACAGAAGGAGCGGATGCGCAGCATGCGGTCCCTGGTGCGTGACTTCAACGTCTATCGTTGGGCGGGAAGGATGCTGATCGATGCGTCGCGCATCAGGCAGCGTGAGAAGCTGGCGGGGCGCATCGGAGAGCGTTATGAAGGATGAGCGGATCCCGACATACCTGTTCGATGAGGCGGGTCTTGCGGATCTGTACGGTTTCATCGATTGTGCAACCTTGCTCGCCTTCGATTTCGACGGCACCTTGGTGCCCATTGCGGCAACACCCGATGGCATTCGCGTGCCTCCCGAAATACGGGAGGAACTCGCCAAACTGGTGGAGCGAGCGACCGTTGCCGTCATAACCGGCCGCGCACGCGCCGACGCCCAGGCGCATATCGGTTTTTCCCCGCATTTCCTGATCGGCAACCACGGAACGGAGGGGCTTCCGGGCCGGGAAGCTTCCGAAGCGGATTTCGCGAAGTTGGCGGATCATTGGGAACGACAAGTCAAGGAGAGCCTTTCTGCCTCGAAAAGCGTCGGAATCATTATAGAAAACAAGGGGGCAACCGTTTCGGTCCATTATCGCGCTTCTCCCAACCGTGCAAAGGCCCGCTTGGAGGTGCTCCGCGCTATCGGGTGTCTGGTTCCCAAACCGAAGGTCATTTCGGGAAAGTGCGTTGAGGACCTCGTGCCGGAGACAGCGCCCGACAAGGGGGATGCCCTGCTTTATCTGATGAATCATTGCGGATATTCCAAGGCGTTTTATGCAGGCGACGATAAGACCGATGAGGATGTCTTCCGGCTGACGGGAATTCAACTCTTTACCGTTCGGGTCGGAAAGGATGCCCCCACTCGCGCCCTTTATAAGCTGCGAAATCAAGGGGAGATGCACAGGCTGCTTCGGGAAATCGGGAATGCCTTGGCAGGAAGAGCATGTTGACCTTTCGAGTGAATGGGGTGTTGGGAAAAGTGCACCCCTTGAAACCTTTCCTCGAGTTTCCAAGAGCGACTGCTCCGGCTTCCCTTACCTCATCCTGGATCCTTTGACAAATTTTGCCGCATCGACGTGTTCCGGGCAGTCCTGCCGAACCGCCAGCCGTAGGCCGGCAGGGAGGACATTCCCTGAAGACCTTTCAGGGCATTACGCCGTGCCGCAGCGAGGGGGTCGGCGAAGCCGAACGCCGGTTCAGGGACGCCTCCAGGGCGCGGATGAGGCGCGGCCTGGTTTCGCGCGGGTCGATCACGTCGTCGATGTTGAAGTCGGCCGCCGCCGGGTAGGCGCCGGAAAATTTCCTGTACTCGGTTTCCAGCTTCTTCCGGAGGGCCTCCGGATCCGCCGATGCCGCCAATTCCGCCCCGTGGGCCGCCTCGATGGCGCTGTCCACGGGCAGGGAAGCGAAGTCCACCGTGGGCCAGGCAAGGGTGAGCGTCTGTCCTCCCATGTAGCCGCACATGGCCGAACCCCCGAAGCCGAAGGCCTTGCGGATGACGACGGTGAACTTGGGGACATCGGCCCAGGTCAGGGCGTAGGCTACGGCAAGCCCGGACCGAAGCGCTCCCTGCCGCTCCGATTCGGGGCCTGTCATCACGCCGGGGACATCCACGAGGAAGACGAGAGGGACGTGATAGGCGTTGCAAAGGTCGATGAAATGGCGCTGCTTCTGCGCCGCCTTGGCCGTGATGGCCCCGGAATAGACGAGGGGCTGATTCGCAACGATCCCTACGGAATGGCCGTTCAGGCGCGCCAGGCCCGTGATCATCATGGGCGCGAAGAGCGGCTTGATCTCGAAGAAACTGTCCCGGTCCACGACGGAATGGATGATTTTCTTCATGTCGTAGGGCCTCTTGTAACTCTCCGGGAGGATCGAGAGCAGCTCTTCGTCCCGGCGATCGGGATCGTCCTCGGGCTTTATGGAAGGCGGGTACTGGTAGGCATTGGTTGGCATATAGGAGAGATAGCGCTTGAGGGTGAGCAGCGCCTCCCGGTCGTCTTCGGCGGGATTGTCAGCCCCGCCGGCGATCTCGCAGTGGACGCGCCAGCCCCCCAGCTCCTCCTTGCCGACGGTCATCCCCAGGGAGGCGAGCACCACGGGAGGACCGCCCGCCGCCAGCATGCCCGTTGCTTTCACCATGACGGTGAACTCCAGGAGGCTGGCCTCCAGGGACGATTCTCCCGCGCAGGGACCCAGGATGGCGCCTATCAGGGGGGCGATGCCCGAAACCTTTGCCATCTTGATGAAGTGGGCCACGATGGGCAGCCCCTCGGCCATGTCTCCCAGCATCTGTGCCCGGGCTCCTGCGCCGTCGAGCAGCGAGACGAGGGGCACGCATTCTTGAACGGCGAGATCGAACATTCGCATCCGCTTGTGCATATTGGTCGTGCTGACGGACCCGCCGAGAACGGTGAAGTCTTCGGCGAGCAGGGCGACCGTGCGGCCGTCGATCTTTCCGAATCCCGTGACCAGCCCGTCCGCCGGGGTGATCTTATCGCCGGGACGATGGTGGACATGGCTCGCCAGAAGCCCGTATTCCTGGAACGTTCCCGAATCCAGGAGAAAATCGATTCGCTCCCGTACGGTCATCTTCCCCTGGCGGTGCTGGCGTTCGATTCGCTCCGGCCCGCCCATGGCAAGTGCCTCCTTCCGGCGGGCCTTCAGTTCCTCAACGGCCTTCTCCATGTGCCCCATATACAAACCTCCGAGATGCGAAGTATTTATTTGTAAATAGTGTTCCCCCCTGCGAGGACGGGGCAAATAAAAATCACCCCCACCCTTACTCCCCCATCGAGGGGGAGGGATACAGGGAGGGGGATCCTCGTATAAAACCTAAGAGAACTTGATGGCCCCGCCGCACACGCTCAGGCACTGGCCGGTCACGTAGTCCCCCAGGTCGGTGACGAAAAACTCCACCGCCTTCGAGATGTCGTCGGGCTCGGCGAGCCGTCCCAGTGGGATTTGAGCCAAAGTCTGATCGAGGACGCCGGGCATGGCCTGGTAGACCTTGACCTGCAGCCGCTTCGTGTTCACGTAGGCAGGGGCGATGCAGTTGACGTTGATCCCGAAGGGCCCCAACTCCGTCGCCAGGTACTTCGTATAGTTGATGACGCCGGCCTTGGCCGCCCCGTAAGAGGCGTAAATCCCCCACGCCTGGGACTGCATCCCCGCCTGGGAGGTCGTGTTGACGATGCGGCCCCACTTCTGCTCCTTCATGGCGGGCGCCACGGCCTGGCAGCAGAAGATGGTGCCCATGAGGTTCCGGTCGAAGGTCGCCCGGAGGTCCTCCTCGGAAACGGTCGAGGCCTGGCTGGCCATGACCTCGCCGGCAAGGCCGCCGGCGTTGTTGATGAGGATGTCGATTTGCCCGAATTCGGCGAGGGCCTGTTGCACCATGGCCTCCACCTCGGTCTTCTTGCCCACGTCGGCCTCGATGCCGACGGCCCGGACCCCCAGGGCCTTGACCTCCTCGACCACCGACGCTCCACCGATCTGCTCGTCGAATTCCTTGTAGGATACCAGATTGATGTCATTGACGACGATATCGGCGCCCAGCCGCGCCAGGCGCAGGGCATGGGAGCGGCCGATGGCCCTCCCCGCTCCCGTGATCAGGGCCACTTTTCCCTTCAGTTTCATCGTATCCTCCTTCATGGAATGAACAGGACCTTGGCGGCCTCCTTGCTAGCCGCCAGTTCAAAGCCCTTCGTTGCCTTGGAAAGGGGCAGCTTGTGGGTGATCATCGGCTCGACCTCGATCCTGCCCGAGGCGAGCAGGGCAAGAGCCCGCGGCCAGGTATCCGGCTCGTAGGCGTAGGCGCCGATGAGCGACTTGCGCCCCCGCACCAGGTCGGTCGGAGAAAACTCGGCCGTCGTCGGATGGATGCCGATGAGGACCACCTTGCCGCCGCCCCGGACCATGCCGATGGCCTGGGGAATGGATTTCGGGTTTCCCGTCGCCTCGAAAACCACATCGAGACCGCCGCCGAATCCGCCACCCGCGATCTCCGCGGCCTTTTTGACCGGATCTTCCTTTTCCACGTTGAGAATGATGTCGGCTCCAAGCTTCCGAGCCACGGCGAGCCTTTTTCTGTCGGCGCCCGTACCGGCCACCATGACGGCGCTCGTCCCGGAGGCCTTGAGCACCTGCAGCGTGAGCAGGCCGATGGGGCCGGGTCCCAGGACGGCCGCCTTCTGTCCGGGCTTGATGCCCGCCAGCTCCACGGCGTTCATGGCCACGGCCAGAGGCTCGCAGAGCGATGCCGCCTCGTCGCTGACCCCCTCGGGTATTTTGAAGATGCCGGCGCCCGCCGTGATCCTGACATACTCGGAGAAGGCGCCGGGGGACAGCAGGCCCAGGACGATCTTGCTGCCGCAGGCATCCCCCTTGCCGATCCGGCATAAATCGCAGCGGCTGCAGGGCATGACGGGCAGCGCCGTGATCCGGTCGCCGACGGCCGCCGTCCGGACCTGGGGACCGATTTTCACGACCTCTCCGGAAAATTCGTGACCCAGGGTCACGGGCAGGGGCATCCAGTCGTAGCCGGCCGTCCATTCATAGATGTGGACGTCGCTGCCGCAGACGCTCCCGCAGCGGAGCTTCACCAGGATATCGGCGTCCCCCACCTCCGGGACGGGCAGATCCCGGACCTCCACCCCGGGCGCTTTCTTTGTCTTGACGATTGCCTTCATGAGCACTCCTTTCGTTCTGTGCGGGAATCATGCCTGCGGGCAGTCATTTTCGTCAGGCGACGCGCAGCAGATCCTCGATCATGGCGATCTTCATGAAAGGCTCCGAAGGGTCGGTGGCGACGTCGATTACCGTGGAGACATCGGCCCGAAGGGCCCTTCGGAGCGCTCTTCCCAGATCCTCGGGCCTGGTGACCTTGATCCCCTTGCAGCCGTAGGCCTTCGCAATCTGCACATAGTCCGTATCGACGAATTCCGTCGCGATGATCCGCTTGGTCATGGACTGGAAATTGTGCACCATGCCGAGCACGGAGTTGTTCATGATCAGGAAGGCGACGGGCAGGCGGTACTGAACTGACGTGGAGAGCACGTGGGTCATCATCGCAAAGCCGCCATCGCCGGAGACGGACAGGACCGGGCGGTCGGGGCGAAGAAGCTTCGCGGCGAGGGCCGCCGGAGGGCCCCATCCCATGCCGGCCACGCCGCCGGGGCAGAAGACGGTTCCGGCGGCCTTGCTTCGGAAGAAGTGGGCCATCCAGAGCCGGTTGTTGCCGGCGTCGAAGGTGACGAGGGTCGAGGGACTGACGGCCTTTTCGATTTCCCGGACGATGCGCTGGGGCATCAGGGGCGATGCATCCGAGGTCAGTTCGGGGGCGCTGCAGAAGCCTTCCCTGGTCTTGCGCTCCTCAATGGCGGAAGTCCTTTCCTTGGCCTTGGCAGCGGGAATCTTGCCCCTCAACTTTGCCAGAAGCCGGTCCAGGACCCGTTTCGCATCGCCGATGAGGGGCAGCTCGATGGGATAGGTCCAGCCCGCATTGCGCGAATCGATGTCGATCTGGATGATCTTCTGGCGGGCGGGATCGATGAACTGGGGACTGTCGAACCGGCAGTCGCTTGGACCCAGGTGGCAGCCCACGGCGATCAGGACGTCGGCATCGGCGATCACGGTGCTGGCCACCTTCTGGCCGAAGCTCCCCATCATCCCCAGTGACAGCGGATGAACTTCCGGGAAGGCACTCTTCCCCTTGTAGCTCGTCGCGACGGGGGCGCCCAACCGCTCGGCCAGGGAGCGAAGCTCCCTGTAGGCCTTGGAGAGGTGGACGCCGTTTCCGGCGATGACGGCCGGATGGCGCGCCCCGAGGATAAGGGCCGCCGCCCTGTCTATCTCGGCCTGCGGCGGGACCATGGCCGCCGTTCTCAGATAACCGGCCGTCGGACGGATCAGAGGGAATCTCTCGCGGTTCACCTGGCCCGAGACGGCCTTGCTGCGCATGACGACGCAGGCTGGGCCCGTTCTTCCCGTCGTGGCGTGCTTGATGGCGAACTGGACGCCCTGGACGGCCTCTTCAGGTGTCATGGCGCAGCTCGTGAACTTGCTCATGGAGCGCAGGATCCCCGCGATATCGTAGGAGCCGTATTCGCCGGTGCCGCACTGGTAGCTTGCGTGCTGGCCGAAGCCCATGTCGGAGGTATCGGTCAGGACCAGCATCGGCGTGTTCGAGAGATAGGCCTCGAGGATGCCAAAGCCGCCGCTCGTGGCGATGAAGGCGCCCTGGCCCATGAGGACGGCCGGTTTCCCCGTCATCCTGCCGTACAGGTCGGCCATGCAGGCGGCCGCCTGCTCGTGCCGGCACAGGACAACCTTGATCCTGTCCTGCCTGTCATAGAGGGCATCCCAGATGGGGATGGTTCCGCCCCCCGGGATACCGAACACGTGATCGATGCCCGCCTCGATGAGGACATCACAGATCTCTTCAGATGCCTTGCTCATTTGCCCCTCCTTTGTTCTGATGGTTTCGTAAAAATCTTCATGCCCGCCCACGCCCTCGCCGGGGCGAGCTGCGGAACTCCCTGAGTTTATAATCGTTTGATCCAGACCTTTTCGGGACCGGATTCCCGCTTTCACGGGGACAAGCGGAACGGAAATAAAGGGGTAAAATTTGATTTTTATGAGGCCGTCGACAATTGTATCATGCTCCCCTTGCCGCCGGCGGCAAGGGGAGGTTTGTCCCGATGATAGGATAGCCCCTTCCGGAGGTGAAAGAAAGGAGAAAAAAGAACTAATACCTGTAGTGGTCCGGTTTGAAGGGGCCGTCCACGGCCACGCCGATATAGGCGGCCTGCTTCTTCGACAGTTTCGAGAGCCTGACTCCGAGACGGTCGAGGTGAAGACGGGCGACCTCCTCGTCGAGCGTCTTCGGCAGGGTGTAGACGGCCGGCTTGAGTTTCTTGCCGGCCAATTCCATCTGGGCGAGGCACTGGTTGGTGAAGCTGTTGCTCATGACGAAGCTGGGATGGCCCGTGGCGCATCCCAGGTTGACGAGGCGTCCCTCGGCCAGCACGATGATGGAACGGCCCGATTTCAAGGTCCATTTGTCCACCTGTGGTTTGATTTCCTGCTTCGTGCAGGCCCGGCTGCCCTCCAGGTAGTGCATGGCGATCTCGCTGTCGAAATGGCCGATATTGCAAATGATGGCTTCGTTTTTCATCCTCTCCATGTGCCGGCCCGTGATGACGTCGCAACAGCCCGTCGCCGTCACAAAGATATCGCCCAGGGATGCCGCCTCTTCCAGCGTCCTGACCTCGTAACCCTCCATGGCGGCCTGCAGCGCGCAAATGGGATCGACTTCCGTGACGATAACGCGGGCGCCGAATCCGCGCATGGACTGGGCACAGCCCTTGCCCACGTCTCCATAGCCGCAGATCACGACAACCTTGCCGGCGATCATGATGTCGGTAGCCCGCTTGATACCGTCGGCCAAAGACTCCCGGCACCCGTACAGGTTGTCGAACTTGGACTTCGTTACCGAATCGTTGACGTTGATGGCGGCGAAGAGCAGTTCGCCGTCCCGGGCCATCTGATAGAGACGGTGTACGCCCGTCGTTGTTTCCTCGGAAACGCCCCGGATCTTCTCCGCTACGCGCTGCCAGTGCTTCCCGTCCCTGGCCAGTCCCTCCCTCATGCGCGCCATGATGATCTGCATTTCCTTGTTATCGCAAGGTTTTTTAAGAATCGAAGGATTTCTTTCGACCTTCACACCCTGATGAACGAAAAGGGTTGCATCGCCGCCGTCGTCGACAAGCAGATCCGGTCCGGATCCATCTGGCCAAGTCAGGGCCTGCTCCGTGCACCACCAGTATTCCTCCAGAGACTCCCCCTTCCAGGCGAAGACGGCGGCCGATCCCGCCTTGGCGATGGCGGCGGCGGCGTGATCCTGGGTCGAGAAGATGTTGCAGGACGCCCAGCGTATATCGGCGCCGAGCACCTTGAGGGTTTCGATGAGCATGGCCGTCTGAATGGTCATGTGGAGACTGCCCATGACCTTCAGGTTCTTCAGGGGCTTCTTCGGTCCGTACTTCTTCCGAACGGCCATCAGCCCCGGCATTTCGTTTTCCGCCAGCTCCATCTCCCTGCGGCCCCAGCCGGCCAGTGAGATATCCGCCACCCGGAAGGGCAGCGATCTATCGATCTCGAGAAAACCCATCGGTACCTCCTTCATACGATCAGGCGACGCCTGCCGCCTTTTTGAGTGCGTTCACCTTGTCCGTTTTCTCCCAGGCATAGGGTTCCAGGAAGAAGGTCTTGGGCAATTTCCGGTAGACGTCGTCGTTGAGAAGATTGAAACCCTCGATCATTCCCCGGGGCGTCAAGTCGAAGACGTCCTTGATGATCTTCGAAAGCTTGTCGTCGGGGATCGATCCCGTGCCGAAGCTGTTGACGTATACGGACAGGGGCCGGGCCAAGCCGATGGCGTAGGCGAGCTGAATGGAGCATTTGTTTGCCAGACCTGCGGCAACGATATTCTTGGCGACGTACCGAGCGCCGAAGGCGGCCGAGCAGTCCACCTTCTCCGGGGATTTGTTCACC
The DNA here is from genome assembly GCA_016929555.1 of Deltaproteobacteria bacterium. Taxonomy (GTDB): domain Bacteria; phylum Desulfobacterota; class Syntrophia; order Syntrophales; family JAFGIO01; genus JAFGIO01. The sequence continues at coordinate 17,703 of JAFGIO010000132.1, forward strand.
ACGGACCCGCCGCCCAACTGGGCACCGGGGTAGCCTCCGTAGAACTGGACCACGAGTTTTCGGCCCGTGACCCCCGAATCGGCGGCGCTGCAGGAGTTGACCGCCTGCCATTCCCCTGTCGGATTGAAGAGAAACTTCGTGTCCTTATCCACCCATTCGTTCAGGCAGTCCATGGCCGCCTGCTTGGCCTCCGGTTCTATATGGGCCTTCATGCGCTCCGTCACCTTGCGATAGTCGATGGCATTCGACATCAGAACGGTGGCCACCCGTTTCGGCACGCCCCGCTCGTCATAGTCCACCGTTACCTGGCCCTTTCCATCCGGAGCAAAGACGGGATTCTCGATGCTCTCGAAGGCGCGCATCATTCTGTTGACAAGGACATAGGGCAGCGGCAGCAGCTCCGGTGTTTCGTTGCAGGCAAAACCGTAGATGATCCCCTGATCGCCGGCGCCGATCTCCTTATACTTGCCCAGGTCCGCCCGGGTGCCGATGTTGATGTCCGGCGACTGGGGAATGATCGCATTGAGAACTCCCATGGCGGTTCCGTTGAGTCCGAGGCTCGCTTCGGTATAGCCGATCGAGATCGCCGTATCGCGGACGCACTTTTCGATATCCACGTAAACACGCGTGGCGATCTCGCCTCCGACGACGCAGAAGCCCTTGCCAAGGAAAACCTCGATGCCGCAATGGGGCATGTTGTCGACGGTCATGCCTATCTTGCGTTCCTCCTTCAGGATTTCGGCGATGATATTGGCGGCGATGGAATCGCATACGATATCGGGATGACCGACCTTGACGCTCTCAGATGTGATTTGCATGTATCTTCTCCTCATGTGGATTCATTGAAAAAATCTTTAATAGCCTTTCATCAGGTTGCAAGCTCTTTCATCGTCTTGCGAATATGGTTCTGGGGGGTTACGATCCCTGCCGATATAATCAAGGTGAAGGCCTCTTCCACGGTCATATCGAGGTAAACCAGCTCCTCGTCCGGCACGAAAAAGAAAAAACCGGCCGTCGGCGTCAGGGCCAGGGGCAAGAAAACAGCGGTGCTCTGCCTGCCGATTCTGGCCTGAACCTCTTCATTCGCCACTCCCGTGACGAAACCTACGGAATACATTCCTTTACAGGGGTATTCCACGAGAACGACCTTTTTGAAACTTCCCTTGCGGTCCATCAGAAGGCTGTCGGCGATGCGCTTTATCGCCTGATAGATGCTGCGGATGAAGGGAATCTTGTCGACGAGATTTTCTCCCATTCTCACGATTCGGTTGCCAAAGTAACTCTTCGCAACGAGGCCGCTGATAAAGATCAAAATGATCGTAAAAATGAGACCCAGGCCCGGAATATGGACATGCAGCAGGGTATCGGGCTGATACCTCTGGGGTATGATCAGCAGCAGCCTGTCCATGATATCGATGAGGAAAAAAAGGATGTAGAGGGTCAGCCCTGCAGGGATGACGACGACAAGTCCGGTGAGGAATATATTCTTGATGCTTCTGTTCACTACCCGTCCCGCTTTTTATTTCCTGTAAACAAACGCATGGATGGATAACAAAAAGCGAAAATATTTTCAATCATTAATTTAAGAGAAGGGCACAGCAGAAGATGCCGCGCCCTTCTCGGAGGTGAGGATCGATTCAGGGAGGTATCGGATGCTAACGCTTGATCTTGTTCTTCCCTTCAAGATAAACGCAACGAGGTTTCCAGCCCTTCAATTCCTTGTCATCGACGATGACGTAGGTGGCGATGATGATGATGTCGCCCTTGCTCGCTTTCCGAGCGGCGGCGCCGTTGAGACAGATAACTCCGGAGCCGCGCTTGCCCTTTATGGCGTAGGTCGTGAATCTCTCTCCGTTCGAGACGTTGTATATCGCTACCTTTTCATAAGGCAATATATCCGCGGCTTCCAGGAATGATTCATCGA
>JAFGIO010000133.1 GCA_016929555.1 Deltaproteobacteria bacterium
CTTGGCGGCGAGGGTGTAGGCCTGGTACCACAGGGCGTTGGTCTTCTCGGAACGGCGGACGACCTCCATCAGCCTGTCCCAGTCCATTTTCTTGCCCAGCGTCTTTTCCATGAATTCGATCAGCTCCCGCATCTGGACAAGGACGTATTCCAGGTAATGCATGACGGCATCGGACCGGCGCGGCCGGCCTGCCGGCGGGATGGGCATGTCGAAATTGTAGCAGGGAACATCCAGGTAACGGGTAAAGGACTGGAACCACTTGTAGCGGGTGTCGCAGGCCATGCTGGAGCCGATGAGCATCACCGGCTTGGCCATGCCGCCGTCGGGGGCGAAATCGGGAATCGCGCCCGTGTCCTTCCAGAGGGCCGTATAGCCGAGACCGATCCTGGCGTAGCTGCAGGTGACGTCGGAATAGCCGTCAGCCTCGGCCCGCTGTATGAAAGGGTCGCCGATCCTTTTGGTGGCGCAGAGCCCTGCATAGTTTTCCGGGTAAACGGGGAGTACATCCATGGCCACGAAGATTTCGTTGACCATGCTCAGCATGACCCAGGCCACCGGTTTGCCCTCGCTCTGGGCGCGGGTGTACATGTCTTTGACCATCCCCCGGACCTTCTTCGCTCCCTCGGTCCAGTGCTTCGCCGAGGTCTTGAAATCGCTTTCTTCCTCTTTCATGAGCCAATCATCTCCAAAAATGCCTCTATTCTCGTTTTCAAACCGCCGATACTGGTCAAACTGTAGTCGTCCTCCAGGACGAGGCAGGGTATTCCCGCATCCTGAAGGTAGTCTCTCACGTCGGGCACGTCGAACTCGAAGGTGTCGCAGTAGCGAATGACATAGAGGATGGCGGCTTTGACGTCGAAGTCCCTGGCAAAAGAACGGATATATCCGAACCGGTTGTCCAGGTCCTCCTGGCGGGTTCCCGGCCAGCGGCGATAGGTTCGGGGACACATGATCTTCCCCAGATAGCGGTCGGCCAGGTCCTTGCAGGGGTCTCCGTCGAGGGCCACATCGTCCCAGTAAAACCGGGTGCCGAAGCACAAATCGTCGATGACGACATGGGCCCCGGAGTCTTCCACGAGCTTGATGAAGGTGTCATTGTCGATTTCGGCGCCGTACACCAGAAGGCGGAGGGGCTTGGGCCCCGGGCCGTCCTTGCGGGCCTGCACCTCCTCGATGACGCCGCGAAGCAGGGCATTCGCCTCATCGACGGGCAGCGCCATGACGACCGTGATGATCTGCGTCATCTCGACGCCCGAGAGGAGGGGCGGGTCCTCTTTCCTCAGGGCGTTCAGCCGGCGCAGCAGCGCCCGGTTCTCGTTGTGGGCGGCAATGGCGCCCTTGAGCCCTTCCTCCGTGATCGGCGTTCCCGTGAATTCCTCGAGGCCCTTCTTGAGCAGGGCGATCTCCTTCGAGAAGAATTCGATGGAGGAGGGATCGGGCATGTGCGGGACATCCAGGAAAGTGAAAAAGGGCAGCGGTACGTTGTGCTTCCAGACGTCGTAGGTTTTGTGGATGTTGTCGCAGGTGTGGGGCCAGATCATGCCGTCGAGGAAGTCGTACTTCTTCTTCAGGGCCATATCGAAACAGTTGCGCACATAGGGACACATCAGGGTTTCCAGATAGGCGTCGGCCACGGTGACCGCCTCCAGGTTTCCCGTGACGCGGAAGGGGACGCATCCCGCAGCCGTGACCAGTTCCGCCGGCGGATAGCAGCAGATGTAACCGATGATTTTCTTACCTTCGTCTTTTAACTCCCTGACCCTCTTGCCGCGATCCCCGTAGAGTTCCTTTACCCGAGCCAACGCTTCTGCCACTGTATCACCTCCGATCAGCCATTGTACCGTGCCATATCAGAGATGAAAGGGAATGTCAAAGAATAGAATCGGTCCCGTTCTACCTTGAATTTGTGATGAATTCTCCCGGGGATCGCCCGACTGGAGCTGTGGAATGGGGGTGCAAATCGTACACCGTTTCGGCATAAACGGAAGGTATGAGATCCCCCCACTCCCCTTTTGCCGCAGGGGAGAGATGGGAGAATGGTCTTTAAGCCTTCCAGAGCCCGTGCAGATTGCAGTATTCCCTCGCCGTGACCGGCCAGGCATCGATGCAGAATACAGCCTCGGGAGCATCGCCCGGTTTCAGGAACTCCCGGTATGCCTTGTCGCCTGCAATCACCTCGATCCACTCGATGTAGTGCTTCTCTTCCATGGGATGCGCGGCGGCGCCGATCTTGACCTTCACGCCGTCTTTGGTCTTCTCGATGACGGGGACATGTTTTTCCTTCGAGGCGTCGACGGTGTTTTCCACAAGCGCCTTCATGGACCGGCCGCAGCATACTATCTGGGCGCCGCCCACGTGAACCATTTCAACGATATTTCCGCATACGTCACATTTATAGACCTGAAGTTTTGCTGCCATAACGCTTTCCTCCTTTGCTGAGCCTCTCAGCCCACTTTTTTAGCGATCTGCTTTCCATAATCCCTGGCCATTGTCGCTCCGCCCTTCACGGAAGCGGATTTCAGCTTCAGCGGCCCGTCCGCCATTTTCATCTTGAAGACGTTTTTCATGGTGTTGAAAATCCGGCCCGGCGCCTCTCCGCTCCACCCGAAGGCCCCGAAGGTGCCCCCGACCTTCTTGCCGAGGTTCATCTTTTCCAACGTAAAAAGAAATGTCTTCATGGCCTGGAGCATCTCCCCGTTGTACGTGGCCGATCCCAGGACGATGGCATCGTACTCTTCCGGCTTGATGCCCTTTTTCTCCATCTCGCTTACCTTTCCCATGGTCACGTCCAGACCGGCCGAGCTCAAACCCTCGGCAATGAGTTCGGCGATCTTTCCGGTCTCGTTGGTTCTGGTTGCATAAATCACGATTGCCTTTGCCACCATAGCCTCCTTTCAGTCGACCCTGAAGAACGCCGCGGCCTTGGAACCGCAGACCGGACAGGTTCCCGGCGGCTCCTTTTCGCAGGTATAGCCGCAGACCGAGCATACGTAGTAATCGACCTTCTCCAGGTTGCCCATCTTCTCCAGGGCCTTCTCGTAGAGGCCTGCATGGATTTTTTCCACGTCGTTTGCATAGGCGAAGCTGCGTTCCGCGGCCTTGCTGCCTTCTTCCTTGGCGGCGGCGATCATCGCCGGGTACATGGACTTGAATTCGTGGGACTCGCCGGCGATGGCATCCTTCAGATTCTCGGCGGTGGTCTTGATCTTCCCGAGCGCGCTCAGATGGGCGTGGGCATGCACCGTTTCCGCCTCGGCCGCCGCCCTGAAAAGACGGGCGATCTGCGGGTAGCCCTCCTTGTCGGCCTGCCTGGCATAGGCCAGGTATTTGCGGTTGGCCTGGGATTCCCCTGCGAATGCCTCCATCAGGTTCTGTTCCGTTTTGGTCATTAATTTTTCCTTTCTATGCTGAGTTTATCATGATGCCGATGGATGAAAAACTCACCCTGTCCTGCCGCATAACTTCAGGATGACGCGCCTTTTCCGGGGGCGGTTGTCGAAGTCGATGAGAACGATCTGCTGCCAGGTTCCCAGACACAGCGCTCCCCGGATGACGGGGACCGCCAGGGACGGTCCCAACAGGGCGGCCCGGACATGGGCGTGGCCGTTGCCGTCGCCCCACCGTTCGTCGTGGTGGTAGCGCAGGCCCTCCGGCGCGAGACGCTCGATGGCCTCCTTCAGATCCCGGAGGACTCCCCGCTCGTATTCGATGGTGGTCAGCGCCGCCGTCGAGCCGGGGATGAACAGATAAACCTGCCCGTCCAGCAATCTCCCTTCGGCCACCTTCTCCGATACCGCCGCCGTGATGTCGATGATGTCGGTGTGTCCGGCCGTGGAAAAGGCCAGCTCGTAGCTGATTATCTCCATGCCCATCCGGCCATCCCTTTCTTCCGAATTCCTTTCCAAGGGGGCACGTCCTCAATCCCGGAGGGACAGAAACCGATCGACGGCCCGGGCGGCCTCCGAGATCCGCTGCCCGAAAAGCCGGTGATAGGCCTCCGGCGGCAGGCGGTCCATCCCCTCGACGATAAAGGGAATGATGTCGATCGCTGCCGGAAAGAGCCCCTGCAGCATTTCCCGATAGGTCCGCCGGCGCGCTTCGACCTGCGAGCTCGCTCCATAGGCGTCGGCGCCCTGCTCGTTGGCTCCGAAATCGTCGACCAGGACGATCCTCCGGGCTGTGTTCAAGCCTGTCCGCTGCCCCAGTTTCTGCCAGTAAAGGGGACGGTCCTTGTGAACGCCCAGGTCCGCCGAGTTGGCGACAACGACGGTTCCCGCCGAAAGGCTGTCCGCCGTCGCATCCCCCGCCGGGCAGGCCTCGATTCCCAGCTTTCCCAAGTGACCGATGATGGACGGCGTGGCCTCGGCGTAATGATCCGTCACCACGGCCAGGGCCGCTTCGGGGGTCCTGCTCCAGCGCTGGAGATGGGATTGCCAGCGCCCGTCTATGGAGGAATGCTCGAAATAGGTCTGAGCGAAACTGGAAACGGCGAATGAAAGGGACGCTTCGCCGCCTTCCGAAGGGGACTCCTCGTCCATCGTCCGGACAGCCTCCTCGATGACGTTTCTGTAGCCCGCCGCGGTTGTGCTCCCCTTGGTCCAGGTGGGATTCACGATTCGATTCCAGAAGATGTCGAGGCTGTCGACGCCCCGCCTGTAGAGGCCGCTCCGCTTGAGCTCTTCCAGCAGCCGATCGGGCTGGCCGAACAGCGGCGCTTCCAGGCTCAGCGTTCCCGAGTAGTCCAGGAGGATCCATCTGTCGGGTGCAATAGCCTCATCCCGTCCTGTGCCGTTGGATGCGATCGTCGTCACCGCCTGCCCGGAAATCCGAGCCTGATCTGCCGCTTTGCCTGATTGAAAAGATCTTCCAGCAAGTTGAAATTGTTGAACCTTTTGAATTCGACGCAGTTGTCCTTGCTGACCTGCATCGGCTCGCAGGCGGGGAGGCCGTCTTCGAAACAGGTCTCCAGGTAGAAAGACGCTTCGTCATGGAACAGCCTGATCCCGTAGCGGTTGCCGCCGAACTCGAACCATTCGTTGCGGATGAAAATCCTTTCCGGCGATTTTTCCATCGCTTGCGGGTTCCCCTTTCTTCTTCTGTATTTCCCTGGCCACGGCGAAGGCGTTGTGGATGGAGTCCAGGGCCTTCCTGTATCTCCCTCTTGTTTTTTTTATCTGTAGACCCCCATTGCTTTCCCGATCATATTTCCTGGGAATCGCTGACAAGCGTCTTGGAGGGGGATTTCTGGGATCCCTGCTTCCGGGGCGAACGCAGCCATTTCTGAATGTTGGACTTCTGGAGGCGATTGAAGACGGCGGCCAGAACGTGACGGAGAAATTTCACCTGCAGCTCCAGGGGAAGTCTGTTGAGATTATCGGCATCGAAGGCCAGCAGCAGGCATTCCGTCCGGGATTCCACATGGGCCGTCCTGGGATTTCCCATGAGCAGTGCGACCTCGCCGAAGATATCCCCCGAATTCAAGACGGCGATAACCTTCTGGTTGTAAATCACCTCCGCCTGTCCCTGGATGAGAACGTACATGTGGAGGTCCTGCTCCCCCTGCTGGATGATACGCTTTTTGGGGGATGCCTTCGACCACTTGCCTGCCTCGAGCAGCTCCTCCAACTCTTCGGGCGAAAAGCCGTCGAAAAAGGCGATTCCATCCAAAATCTGCTGGAGACTCGTAACATCGGCCATTTCATAACCTCCCGGTCTGACGAGGTTCTCTGAAAAGTCGAATCTTTCGTCCATTCATCGCACCCGCCGATCCTGCCCTCCGGTGGGGGAACGACGCGACGCATAGGAAACATTGCTGTACAGGTGAATCGATCTTAATTCAGTTTTCCCGATATATCAATAGGGACGAGCTCGTAAAAAGGCGAAAAAGTACCGATCTCGTCATTCCTGGATACACAATATACCCTTCAAGATTGACAGCCTCGCAACAAGTCGTAAATCACCCTTCCCCTCGAGGGGGGAGGGTTGGGGTGGGGGTGAACCATGATGAATTTGTTAACCTTTTATTTACCCTCCCCTTAATCCCCTCTCCTCGATGGAGGGAAACGCTCTTTTTTTACGAGTTTGAGACGTGCCTTTGCTTTTTCATCATTAGGTCTGGCGAAAACGGGAATCCAGTATTTTCAATACGTTCTGGACCCTCGCTTTCCCCCGCCTTCGTGGGGGGCAGGCAGCAAGAAGTGACATGGTTTGGGTCTTTTTGCGGGACCATAAAAAGGGACTTTTACAAATTGACCGATACCTGCCTGCCATATCTTCCCGTCGCGACTTGCGAAGAGGAATCGCCGTTCTCCTCCCGTTCGTCGCCGGAGAGCATCTCCGCCCGGATGGCCTTGTAGCGGATCATCGCTTCCAGTGCCCGGACTGCCCGCTCGGGTCCCGGAAAAACGGGGATGCCACGGCGGTAGAGTTCCTGGATGAAAGGCTCTTCCAGGCTCCGGAAAGTGTAGCCGACGATGGGCTTGCCGTGATGTTTCATCAGGGAGGCGATGGCGTCGGCCTGGGCGCCGATGATGCGCAGGCCCTCTTCCCTGGCTTTCTCCGGGGACCATCCCATGAACCGGGTCATGTGCCTTTCCATCATCTCGATGGCTTCGAGAAAATACATCATCAGGATGTCGACGTTTCTGTCCTGAAGCAAAAGATTCGGGATGTTGTACCAGAAACTCTGGGGATCCTTGGAGAAGGTGATGTCCACGGGATTGCCGATGCTCCCCGTATGGGGAATGTATTCCTTGAGGCCTGTCAGCGTTTCCGCCGAAAAGAGGGGAAGGTCGAGTCCAGCCCTCCCGCAGGCGTCTGCGGCGATGGCGCCGGGTCCGCCCGAGTGCGTCTGGACGGCCACGTTCGTCCCTGCGGCTTCGGGCAGGGCGCCTAAGGTCCAGCAGAAGTCGAACATTTCGATGATGGAGGAGGCCCGGATGACGCCGCTCTGCTGGAAGATGCCGTCGTAGATCGGGTCGGGTCCCGCCATGGCGCCGGTGTGGGACAGGCCCGCTCGTCTGCCCGTCTCTGTCCCGCCGACGTAGAAAGCCACAATGGGCTTGTGGGGAACGATGGCACGGGCCGTCTTCACGAAGGCCTCGCCGCGACGGATGCCCTCGATATAGAGGGTGATCACCCGCGTGTGGGGACAGGCGGCGAAATATTCCATGCAGTCCACGATGTCGACGTTCGCCTCGTTTCCGACGCTGAAGGCCGTGCTGAAACCGAGACCGTAGCGTCTGAGATAGTTGAACATCTGGGTGACGAAGCTGCCGCTCTGGGAGGCCATGCCGATGAAACCGGGCCGGCCCTCGAACTTCAGGGCCGTCGAGTTGAGCCTGATATAGGGATTCGTGACACCGATGCAGTTCGGTCCCAGGAAACGGATGCCGTAACGGTTTGCGATTTCCACCAGTTCCCTTCCCATCCTGACGCCCTCGCCACCCACCTCGTTGAAGCCGGCCGTCACCATGACGGCGTGGCGGATGCCCTTGCGTCCGCACTCCTCGAGAATCTGGGAAGCGACCTTCGTGGGAACGACAATGACGGCGAGGTCGGGGATCTCGGGCAAGTCGGCGACGCTGCGGTAGGCCTTCAGGTTTTGGACAACGGGTTCCTTGAGGTGGACGGGATAGACGGCACCGTCATAGCCGAAATCGAGCAGGGAGTCGAGGATGAAGCTGCCCATAACCATCAGGTTGTTGGATGCGCCGAAAAAGGCGATACTCTTTGGATTGGCAATCGGATAAAGGGGATTTTTTGTAATGGATTTGATCATGCGTCTATTTTCACTCACTTTCTGTAGTTGGGATCATCGGCAGTGCATGGACCTTGCGACGGGAACATCATGGAGGGCCTGTCTCAGAATATCCTGATCCGCTCGTAGGAGGAAGATTCCAGATCGTACAGCGCGCATTCACCCTCCTCGACGGCCCCTACGACCACGATGTAGCGGTCCGATGGGTCCAGGGAAATCCGCCGGTCCGGTAGCACGTTTTCACGGCTCACCCGCCCGCCGCGCAGGCGGAAGAGGACGGGGAAATGGGAGTGGCCGCAGAAGAGGATGCGGTGCGACGTTTCCCGGAAGAGCGACTGGGCCCGCTCCGTCGAGCCGTTGTCGATGGGTTCGTAGCAGGATTTGAACATCTCGAAGGGGAGTGAATGGGCGAAACAGAGGTCCTGCAGGACCCGGGTCATGGGAACGCTCTTGATGAAAGCTGCCAGGCGGCTCCTGTCCGGATCGCCGTTGTGGGCAGCCATTTCGGCCAGCGTATTGCCCACCATGAAATCGTTGTTCCCCATGACGGCAAGGATGCCGTTTGCCTCCAGCATATCGACGATGGCACCGAGCGTGTCGGTGCGCATGGAATCGCTGAAATCGCCGAGATGAATCATGCCGTCGACGCCGCGCTCCCGGAGGACCCGGATGGATTCCTCGGTGGACTTCAGGTCGCCATGGCTGTCGGCCAGCAGGCCGATGCGTTTGGGGTTGGAATCAAATAAACTCAAATACGTACCTTCTTTCTGCTTGTCTCGAATGATTCGGGCAATTTACCCCGGCGAGGCACCGATGCAAAATGCCAACCCTCCTCAATCACATCCTAAGCACTTTTTCAAGAAAAATCCAAGCCCCTCCGCTGGAGGGGCTTGGGTGTAAAGGCTGAATGATATTTATCTATGACTATGTTTTGACGCGATTGTTTCCGCTGATAAAAGGTCAGTTTTATTCCTTTTATAGGTGCGACAATAGGTTATGTGAATAGAAAAGAGGTATGGCTTTCTACATGTCGGACGACAGCCTACTCCCTATTTCTTCGCGAAGACCTGGGCCAGCAAGCCGCCGACGGCGGAAACGATGCCTTGAATCGTCTCCGGTTCGGGTATGGGGATTTTCAGATAGGTCCTTCCCGTGGTGTCATCCCGGCCGATCAGGTCCTGCATCTGCCTTTCCACGGCTTCTCGGGGCGATGTCTTGCCGTCGCTTTCTGCGAGGGCTTGGCCGCGATGGGCCAGGAATTCTGCGCCCTTCATCAGCAGTTGGCTCAACGGAACAGCCGTGGTATCCGCCGCAACACCGGCTGCCGCTGCCGCAGGCCGGTTTTCTTCAGTCCCTTCTTCAGCCTCCTGCCGATCCACGGATTCCGTGTCCTGGGCAAATTCGATCTGTTCCTGTGCGTCCATCTGCGGATCGGGTTTTTCCAGATTTTCCGTCACCGCTTCCACGGTCTGCATGAACTTCTGCATCTGGCTCTCGCCGATCATGACGATGTCCTGGCCTCCCTCGTCCAGCGCCCCGGCAAAGAGCGATCTCTTGAACTTGAGAAGGTCGAGGATGCGCTCTTCGATGGATGCGCTGGTTACGAAGTTGATGACCTGGACCAGACGCCGTTGGCCGATGCGGTGGACGTGGCCGATGCGCTGTTCCAGGACGGCCGGATTCCAGGGAATATCCATGTGGATGACGACGGAGCCGCTCTGTAGATTCAACCCCACCCCTCCGGCGTCCTTGGAAAGAAAGACCTTGCAGGCAAGATCTTCCCGGAATTGAACCATCAAGGATTTGCGCTGCCGGGAGGGCACCGAGCCGTTGAGGTGGACGTAGGCGATGCCCAAATCCTTCAGGACGCCCTCCACCAGCTCCGTCATGCGCAGCCACTGGCTGAAGATGACGGCCTTTTCCCCGCCGTCGAGAATCAGATCCTGCAGGAGGGCGGCCAGTTCTTCGATCTTCGGGCCATGGACCGTTTTCTTGTCCACGAGGTAGGTATTGTCCGCCGCCATCCGCATCATGGACAGGGCGATCTGCATCTTGAGCTGGTCCGCCTCGGACAGGAACCGGAAACGCCGCCATTTGGCCACCAGACGCACGACAATATCGTAGTTCTCGTCATGGATGAGTCGCTGCTCCTTCGTCATGGGCACGAAGAAATGCTTGTCGGTGCGGGCGGGCAGTTGCTTCAGGACGCCCTCCTTCTTCCGGCGGATCATGATTCGTGGCGCCCCACGGGGCATGAGGGTTTCGTACGATATACGATAGAGGACATGGCGTGCTGATTTGGGGGACGATGCTATAACCTGAACGTCAAAATTACAAGGTCCAACCTTTCAGGGTATGTGCATCAATTCGCGTGCTTCAATTCAGGCTGGAAATGCTCATGGGAACGCGCTCTGAGTTCAACGATATCTGGGAAAATGACAATCGCAACAAGAAAAGCGTTACCCTCGATCTGTCCCGGGAAGGCGTCCAGCAGGTTCTTTACAGGATGCCGGAGAAGGCCGGCGTCTTCGTGACGATCCTGAAAAGAGGACAGCGGTTGCTCAAAACCGCCATCCCCCTTTTTTACAGGCATTCCACTTCGGCGCAGGGTGCCTTACGAACGGGCGGGGTTATCTCTCAGGCGACCAGCCGCCTCTCCCTGAAATCCTTTATCTGCGCATCCGTGTATCCGATTTCCCGGAGCACTTCATCCGTGTGCTCTCCCAGCAACGGGGCATGTCTCGGGACGGCGCCGGGGGTCTCCGAAAGCAGGGGGATGACGCCGGGAAGCTGGACGCGCCCGAACAAGGGATGATCCTGGAAAACGAAGAATTCCGTTTCCATGCAATGGGGATCCTTGAAGATGCCTTCCATGCTCGTACAGGACACGCAGGGGACGCCTGCCGCCTGTAGCACGGGCACCCAGGCGGCGGCAAGGGTCGTGAAAAAAGAGTCCTGGAGTATCGCCGCAAGGGCCTTGTCGTGTTTTTTACGGGCCCCGGCCGTGGCGAACCGGGGATCCGTCGTCAGCTCGCTCCTCCCGATGGCACCGCAGAGGGCCTGCCAGTGTTCCTCCTTCGTGCACAGCACGTAGAACCACTCGCCGTCCATGGCCTGGTACATGCGGTTCGTGGCGCTCTTTCCCTTGATGTCCCATCCGCCCTCGTTCCTGTGCTTCCTGCCCTTGTGATCGATGAACCTCTCCGATTGCAGGGCGACGGCGCAGTTCAGCAGGGACGTTTCGACGAATTGGCCCCTGCCCGTTCGCAGTTTCTGGAAGATGGCCAGCGCAGCGCCGAAGGCGCCGACAGCCGGCGCCGCTTCATCGTTCAAGGCTATCTTGTGGAAGACGGGCACCTGGCCGACGCCTCCCTGCCCCTCCATCTGCCCGCTCAGGGACTGCAGCAGCGGGTCATAACCGGGCCGTTTGATCTCGGGACCCTTTGACCCGTATGCCGGGGACGAAACATAGATGATGTCGGGCTTGACCTTCTTTACCGCTTCGTGATCGAGGCCCAATCTCTCCATGATGCCGGGCCGTGAATTCTCGACGAACAAATCGGCTGTCGCAATCAATTGATAGGCGATCTGCCTTCCTTCGTCTTTGGTCAGATCGATGGCTATCGCCCTCTTGCCCCTGTTCGTGGGCATGAAGCTGCCCCCCATCACCCGCCAGGGGTCCCCGTCCAGCGATTCCACCTTGATCACATCGGCGCCCATGTCGGACAGAGCGGTGCAGATGCCGGCTCCCGCCAGCATGGTCGTGAAATCGGCAATGCGTATTTTTTCGAACGGCAGCATAGTGCAATCTCCTTATCTGTCCGGATTATCGTGCGACGTTCGTTTGTTGAAGACGTCTGATCTCCTCGGCGGAGTAACCGAGGCCATTGAGGATCTCCCGCGTGTGCCGGCCCCGCTTCGGGGACGGGCCCTTGATTTCTCCCGGCGTGCCTCGAAGCTTCACGGGTATCCCCATCTCCCTGACTTTGCCCAATCCGGGTTCCTCCATGGTGACGATCATATCGTTGGCGGCGACCTGGGGATCGTCCATGAACTCCCTGATCGTCCTGATCGGGGCGCAGGGCACCCCGTCGCCGCGAAGGAGCGTCAGCCACTCGTCCCTGTTCTTGCCAGCGAAGATCTTCTTCAGCATCGCCATGACCTGGGCGTTGCGCGGGGGGAGGATGAGGAACGGGGCACCCTCGAAGAGGGGATCCGTCAGCCACTCGCTTCTGCCCATCGTCATGGAAAACTGGGTGAAGAATTTGAAATTGCCGAGCCCGAGGAAGAACCACTTGCCGTCCGATCCCTGGTAGGCCCGGTAGAGAGGCAGCAGTCCCGACGGCCCCCAGGGTATCCTCATGGAGCCCGGGAAATCGACCAAAAAGAGCCGCTGCGCGCCCATGATCGAGCGGAAGAGGGAAATGTCCATCTTCTGACCCCTGCCCGTCATTTCCCGAACGCAGAGGGCCGTCGTGATGCCGAAGGCCGCCTGGAACGCCGCGTAATGGGTGGCGAGCGGCAGCACGATATAGAGAGGATGGGCGCCGTACCCCTGGTTCGTGTACACCGAGGCGAGGGCGTCAACCAAAGGTTCCCAGCCGGGGATGTCTCGGTAGGGTCCCTTCTGCCCGAAACCGGATATCGAGCAGTAGACGATCCTCGGATTCACCTTCTGAACGGTATCGTAGCCGATCCCCAGCTTCTCGGCGATGCCGGGACGGTAGTTTTCGATGACGACGTCCGCCTGCTTCGCCAGGTCGAGGGCGATCTTCCGGCCCTCCGCCTTCTTGAGGTCCAGCGTTATCGCCTTTTTGCTCCTGTTCCAGACGATGAACCCCTTCTCTTTGCGATAGGGGTCTCCCTGTGGCCGTTCGATCTTGATCACGTCGGCCCCCTGCTCGGCGAGCAGCATCGCCGTGTAGGGACCGGAGATATACTGCCCGAAATCGAGGACCTTGATACCCGAAAGCGCTCCCTCTGCCATAGCTTACACTCCTTGCAGGTTGATGACGACTGTCTTGAAAGATAGTGAATTGATTGACGAGAATCAATTATTCCGCGAAGAGAATATAAAGAGACGGTTCTTGGGTGTCAAGGAAAAAGGACCGATCGAATTTACGTTTTTTTCTGTGACCTTACCTGTCAGGGATGGCCAAGGAAGCAGTATTGAATAAATTCCAGGGATAAGCATGATATGAGTCGATCTGAGGGTGTCGTATCGCATCAGGAAACCTTGTACCTCCGATTTGCCAGCACTTTCAAGATCGTATCGAGAACGTCGTCGAGCCGCTTGACCACATCCTCGGCCAAAAACCGCAAAACAAAATAGCCTTTTTCTTGCAGCAGGGCATCCTTCCTCCGGTCGCGGCGGTAGGCTTCGACGTCGGCGAGATGCTGGCCGCCATCCAACTCGACGGCCACTCGGGCATCCGCGCATAACAGATCGACCTCCATTTTTCCCCAACCGTCGAAGGGAATCGGTAACTCGACATTCAGGTGGAACCTACCGGCGATCTCCGGCAGGCTTTCCAGTCGGCGATAGAGAAAGGCTTCCGTTGCGCTGCGGGCGAGATTTGAACCCTCGGGTTCGGGATACGGCGATTCCGATCCGGCTTGTTCCAAGTTGGTCGGAGACGCCGCATCGACAAAGAGGGCGGCCAGAGGCGCATCCACCCCGTCTCTTACCAAGCGGCGGACGCTGCCTGCGTAATTCCTTTTCCATTGAGGATCCGCAGGAAGCTGAACCGCGGCAGGCCAGCCGGGTAGGGCTCCCGCCGGCAGCAGGAGTGTGTATCCGACTGCCTCATATCCCCGGCACCGACGTTCGAACATCCTCGACAGCACCGGCACATCGAGATCGGCGTAGTCGTAGACGCGCACTTCACGCTTGCGCTCGTGCAGGCGATGTAGCCGCCCGGCGTACTGAGCGATCGTTCCCCGCCATGAAACGGGAAGGGTCAGAAACAGCGTGTCCAGACGGGCGTCGTCGAATCCTTCACCGATATATCTGCCAGTAGCCAGCAATAGACGTTCCTCGTGTTCGGGGATGTCGGCCAATCGGACCATGGCGGCCCGCAGTTCCTTACGGCCCATGCGGCCGCGCAGCACGATCAAATGGACAGCCTCACCCGAAAGCCGTTTCGCCAGTTCTTCGAGATGATCGGTCCGCTCCGTCAGCACCACAGGAGACCGGCCCTCGCGGATCGCCTGCGCCACGTCCCGGCAGATAAGTCTGTTGCGTGCCTCATCGGCGATCAGTTCATCGTACAAAGCCTGAAATTGAACGCGCACGTCCGCGGCGGCCGATGCCGCCGATTTAAAGCCTGTCGGCCGGACAATGACAGTGTGTTCGAAGGGACGAGCCAGGGCCTGTTGCCTCGCATCGACGCGAAACCGCACCGGTCCACACTGCATGAAGATGATCGGATGATGGCCGTCCTTTCGCGTCACGGTAGCCGACAGGCCCGTTACGAACCTTGCTTTTGCGCGCCTGGCGACCAGTTCGAAGCTCCGGGCGGACAAATGGTGGCACTCATCCACAATGAGATAGCCGTAGTCGCCGACTCGGTCGTTCACAACACCCTTGCGCACCATACTTTGCATGAGCGCCACATCAATAGTCCCTGTCGGCTTCTTCCGCCCGCCGCCGATTTGCCCGATATCCTTCGCAGGCAGCTCCAGAAAGGCGGACAACCGCTCGATCCACTGACCCAGCAACTGCCTGCGATGCACGAGGATCAGGGTATTGACACCCCGTTGCGCGAGTAACCAGGCCGCCACGACCGTCTTCCCGAAGGCGGTTGAAGCGGCCAGCACCCCTATATCGTGAACTACCATGGCCTCCGCGGCTGCCTGTTGTTCGGGCTGCAAGACGCCATGGAAGGAAACGGTCAAGGGCTTGCCTCCATGCCGTTCATCATGCAAAACTGCCTCAATTTTCAAACCTTTCAGCAAATCCTGCACCTCGTCGAGGCAGCCCCGGGGCAAACCGATATGGTGGGGATAATCCTCGGCGCAGGCGATGATGCGTGGTTTGTCATAGGTCGGCAGACGCATCGCCTGCGCCTTGTAGAACTCCGGATTCTGAAAGGCCGCAAGCCTGAGCAGGCGATTGCGAAGCCCTGGGGGAAGCGTTGCTTTGGCGATGTAAAGCTGATCCCCAGACACGATCTCCAATGACTCCGGCAGCGGTCCGGCAATGGCCGGTTCTTTCCAGCGGCGAGACGGAGGTGCGGTCCAGGGCGCAGCTATCCCGTCTTCTTCCTCCGGAGCAGCACGCACCCCGACAATGCGCCCCTTTCCTTCTGCGGCCTGCACGATCTTTTCTGCTTGGGGACGGGCGATTGTTTTTATGGATGCCAGAAATGCCCATTGATCGGCATGGGGAACGAACTGCTCATCAAGAAACACGCTGTTGCCTCGTTCCCGCGCTTCTTTCTGGAGCGGCAGGGCGATCAGGTTGCCGAATCCCCCCTTGGGCAGGGTATCCTGGTTGGGAAAGAAGCGGTCGTAGGAATCCAGACCGACATCCGGCCGGCGTTCCATTGTTTCGGTCAGGATGTGTGCGGCAAGGCTGCGCGCCAACCCGGCCGACAGGGCTTCTTCGAAAAACAGCCAGATGTGCCCGCCGTTGCCGGACCGTGACCGCTCCAGCGCTGCCGGCACGTCCAGCAGGCGGCATGTTTCCAGGTAGGTGCCCGCATCCTCGATCCAGCTTACCTTGTCGAAATCCACCGCCAGGAAAAAACTGGTTTCATCCAGGAGCATGGGGTAAAGACCCATGACGAAATCGCGGCCTTCATCGTCCCGACCGGAAAGATGCCAGCGGATGACATCGTCAGTCACGGGTAGAAATCGGCGGTTGGCGCATTCGGCGCATCGGACCTCGCGCTTGTCGCAGAGGCCCCGAACCCATTCGTTTTCACAGGCGGGCTGATAGCCGGACTTTTTCGTTTTTCGGCTTTCGAAGCGTCGCGGATAGACGTCGTCGCGTCCGCGAAAGAGGCGGCGGAACAAGGCGATCTTGGCCTCGGGCGGGGAACGGTAATTGATGCCGGCATCTAACATCATCAGCGGTTTTTCTGAGGCTTATTTCATGTCACGATCAATTGTTGAGACTGCCATGCAAATGGGAATCAAGAGAACAAAAGTGCAAAACGGACAATATCATACGAAAAGACGGCTATTGTTTCGTCAAAACCAGAAACTCATCAACCGTAAGTCTGGCCTGCTTTAGTATATGGGCAAGTGTAGATCGTTTGACTGGCTGGTGTGCCGGAATCGTCAGTTTCAGCGTTTCATTTGTGAGATGCTTTTGGAGTCGAACATGGCTTCCTTTTGTTCTGACGATTATCCACCCATCTCGCTGGAGTGCTCGGATGATCTTGTCGTAAGACAGACTCGGGACTTTGTTCATAGAGCCAGTTCCATCAGTTCGGCATCCGGCGAAAAGATTTGATCGTCCTCAACAGCTTCCAAGTATAACTCGATGGCCTCTCGAATGTTCCGTATTGCCTCTTCCCGTGATTCACCTTCCGAGATGCAACCGGGAAGCGAGGGTACCGTAACCGTATATCCACCCTCTTCGCTGGGTACTAAAACGACTGTAAGCTTCATCTGGTCCTCCAAGAATCGGTTTCTGTAATGATAGTAAACCTATCTATGTTACACAGGCAAGAACAATTTTATTGTCGAGGGAAGAAAAAAGACAAGAAATCTTGATCATCCGTTCCTTTTGCTTACTCGACAAAATCCTTCAATGGGATTGACTATCTGCATTATTTTTAGTAACTGTTTACGAACTTTTGTCTTTTCCACCGAAGACTCGGAAAGGAGGGCGGCGGCCATGGCCATGATACAGGCGCCTGAGGTTCCCGGTTCCGAATACGTCAACGGTCAACTCAACCCGATCCCGAACAGTCCCGCATCTCCGAGTCCCTGTCCCTGAACCGCCTTCCCCAGGCGATCCGCGACGCATGCCGCAGGGACTCGACGATGCCCCGCTACATCCTCGTCGAGATCGCCAAGAGCAAGCAGGAGCGGGGATTGCTGGCGCGCTACAGGGTCTACCGGGAGAAGCTCCTGTTCCAGCAGGCGCTGAAGTACGATTCCCGGACGAATGCGACGATGCGACGATGCGCCGGAACCTTACCGCCTCCCTCCAGGAGCTGAGACAGGCCATCGACGCCCTGCCGGCTTCCCTAAAGACGTACTTGGGGCGACCGAGGAAGATTGGCCCGCGGCGATCCGTCCATCTCGCCCCCCCGTTGGTAAAGGAGGGGTGTTTTTTTTGCATGGAAATCCAAAGTTGGATAAAGTTTTTATGGACGCCACACTGACGCGTGGTCGAACTCCTGGCAAAAGACCTGGCAGAAGGCCGGGCGTTGGTTGAGAGATTGTTGGCGTGATCTGTTTTCCGGCGGCCTCGGATAATTTGGAAACGGTTCCGACCTACCTACGGCATGGAATAATAAAAACTGTTCCCTTTTGTGGGTTTATGCCATTATCTTTGAAAATTGGAACGGGGAGTTCCAATATGCAAAGATACAGGGATCGACATCTCGCAGGTGAGCGTTCCGACCGGGGGGCCATGTTGGAGAAAAGGGAGGAATGAATGGACCATGGAACGGCTGGAAAAGGTAATCATTGCAAGCATTCTTACAATGAATCATGGAGGTGAACCATGCGACTGAAGGACAAGGTAGCCATCGTAACGGGCGGGGCGCGCGGCATCGGCGAAGGGGTCGCGCGCTGTCTTGCGGCGGAGGGCGCCCGCATCGCGCTCATCGACATCGACGGGGAGGAGGTCGAAAAGACCGCGAAGACCTTCGGCGGCGCTACCATCGGCATCGGCGCGGACGCCTCCGACGAGGCGCAGGTGCGGGCGGCGACCGAACAGGCGGTTGCCCGATTCGGCGGTGTCGATATCCTGGTCAACAACGCCGGCGGGGGCGGACAACTCGCCATCGGGGGCATCGGCAACCCCTTCACCAACGTGACGCAGGAAGGATGGGATGACTGGCTCGCCGTGAACCTGCGCACCACCTTCGCCGCGACAAAGGCGGCGATCCCGCACCTGCAGAAGCGCGGCGGCGGGTCGATCGTCAACATCTCGTCGATAGCCGCCTTGATGCCCTCCCTGGCCATCCCGGCCTACGCCGCCGCGAAGGCCGGCGTGCTGTCGCTGACAAAGACCCTGGCGCTCGAGCTGGCGGAGCACAACATCCGCGTCAACGCCATCTGCCCCGGCCTGCTGTGGACCCGCGCCTGGGAGATGATGGCCACGATGATGAAAATGGCCGTCCCGAAGTACGCCGACATGGAGCCGCGCGGCATCTTCCTCGATATCGTCAAGCGAAGCGTTCCACTGGGCCGCGAACAGACGCCGGAGGACATTGGAAAACTTGTTGTCATGCTCAGCAGCGCTGATGGCGAGAACATCACCGGCCAGGCCATCTCGGTCGACGGCGGCATCACGCTGCGCGTCGGCGTTATTTAGCCCTGGGGTGAAGCGCTCTGGCTGGGTGATCCTCCGTCGATAAGGAAGATGGCCCCGTAAAAATCGGTCATTCATTCCCGCCGCCGCCTTTGCGGGAGCACCCTGCGGCGGGATCTACGAAATAGTCTGTAGCCAAGTGAACATAGTGGGATCTATCGTTCACGGATGATTTGGCGAATTTTCGTGCTTCTATGGTGCCACACGGGCATGGGGGAATCGTACGGATTCATCAAGGGATGTTTTTGTAAACCATCGACAGGGAATTCATTGCAGGAAGGAAGGTGGGTTGTGAATGGGGAGACTTCCATAAAAGCCGTCATTCCCGCCTTTGCGGGAATGACGGCTTTATCTCAAAATAGACCCATAACGCCGGTAATGTTAATCCTTGGATGTTATCGGGAATTTTATCCAGCCTGCCTCCGATCATGGCCCGATCTTCTATCGGTGCCCGATCTCCTTTCGGGGCCTGTGTAATGCGAGTCGCCAAACATCCTCCGGTCTGTAATCATTCTTCTGTCAAAAGTAGAGCGTTTTTCCATGGTATAAGCTCCTTTCGCCGGTTATTTGCATAACGGCCGTTCATTACCGAACTTCCTCCCCAAGCCTGCAATCCCGGTCAGACCAAGACCGAGAAGCCGCATGGTAGCAGGTTCGGAAACAGGTTTTTATCCGAAAGCTTCTCCCCTTTGCCACCCGTGGCTTCAAGGAGTTTTTGCTGGAAGTTTCACCTTGTCCACCGCCGTTTCCGGAAAAAACAACTGTTAACCCAATGGGTTTGTTATGTATAATC
>JAFGIO010000134.1 GCA_016929555.1 Deltaproteobacteria bacterium
GTTTAGTAAGAAAATCCCCCTCCCATCCCTCCCTCTCGATGGGGGAGCAGGGTGGGAGTGATTTTCATGCTTCGTGGCGCCCCACGGGGCATGAGGGTTTAGTATGAAGTTAAGGAGAAGGTAAATCATGAGGACAATCATGTCCGGAAACGAGGCCATTGCGAGGGGCGCCTATGAATGCGGCGTCCGTTTTGCTTCGGGTTATCCGGGAACCCCCAGTACGGAAATCCTGGAGGAGTTTTCAAAGTTCGATGGGGTCTATGCCGAATGGTCACCCAATGAAAAGGTGGCCCTCGAAGTGGGCATCGGGGCTGCTCTTGCAGGCGCGAGGGCCATGGTCGTCATGAAGCATGTGGGCGTCAATGTTGCAGCCGACCCTCTGTTTACCGTCAGTTATACGGGGACGAACGGTGCGCTCGTCATCGTTACGGCTGACGATCCGTCACTGCATAGTTCCCAGAACGAACAGGACAACAGGAATTATGCAAAGTTCGCCAAGATACCCATGCTGGAACCCGCTGATTCGGAGGAGGCGAGAACCTATGTCAAGATCGCCTTCGAAATCAGCGAACGTTTCGATACGCCGGTCTTTTTAAGAACGACGACCCGGGTCTCCCATTCAAAATCCGTGGTCGAACCGGCTGAACCTGGTGTTTACGAGGATAAAACCGGCATCCGAATCGATGCCGCCAAGTACGTCATGGTACCGATGAACGCGAGACTCCGGCGGATAGAAATGGAAAAGCGCATGGCGGCGATCCGCGATTTTTCCGAGACCTTTCCGCTCAATAGGATGGAGATGGGCAACAGGGAAATCGGCATCATAACGGCCGGCATGACCTACAACTATGCCAAGGATGTCTTCCCCGACTATTCCTATCTGAAGCTGGGCATGGTTTACCCGCTGCCGGCAAAACTGATCCGGACATTCGCATCCCAGGTCCAGAAGCTCTACGTCGTCGAGGAGTTGGATCCCTTCATCGAGGAACAGGTTCGCGCCTTGGGGCTGGAGGTGATCGGAAAGGAGGCATTCCCCTTCACGAATGAATTCGATCCAGGCATCGTGGCCGCGGGAATAGGGGGAGGAAAGGAGCGGGATGCCCTTCTTCCGGCGGTTGGGGACATCCCGCCGAGACCGCCAAATCTCTGTCCCGGTTGTCCCCACAGGGGCCTCTTCTATGTTCTGGGGAAACTGAAGGCCTTCGTCCACGGAGACATCGGTTGTTACACCCTGTCCTTCCTGAAACCCCTGGAGGGTCTCCACTCTACGATCTGCATGGGAGCCAGCATCGGTATGGCCCACGGCATGAGCAAGGCCTTAGGGAAAAAGGGCAAGGGAAAGGTTGTGGGGGTCCTTGGTGACTCCACTTTTATCCATTCGGGGATCACTTCGCTTCTGAACATGGCCTATAACCGCAGCAACGCCGTCATCGTCATCTGCGACAACAGAACGACAGCCATGACGGGTATGCAGGAACACCCCGCCACGGGCTTCACCCTGCAGGGAGAGATGACCAAGGCCCTGGATTTCGAGGTTCTCGCAGCGGCTCTTGGGATCGATAGCGTCCGGGTCATCGATCCTTACGATATCAAGACGACGCGGGCCGTTATGAAGGAAGAACTGGACAGGGAAGGACCCTCACTCGTCATCTCCAGGAGGGCCTGCGTTCTTTTTCGGAGAGACGAGGTCGATGCGCGCAAACCCCTGCGGATCGATCCGGAGAAATGCACGGGATGCAAAACCTGTCTGGGACTTGGTTGTCCGCCCATCTCCTGGAAGAAGCTGGACGAGGGATCCTCTGCTGAACCGGGCAAGAAGGCCAGGAAAGGAATAGCGGTGATTGACCGGAATCTG
This sequence comes from Deltaproteobacteria bacterium, assembly GCA_016929555.1. GTDB lineage: Bacteria > Desulfobacterota > Syntrophia > Syntrophales > JAFGIO01 > JAFGIO01. The sequence continues at coordinate 1,856 of JAFGIO010000134.1, forward strand.
TGCAACGGATGCACCATCTGCCAGCAGGTTTGCAAGGCCGGGGCCATCGTCGAGGAGGCATGATCCAATGGACAAATCGGGAAACAACGTGGAAAGCATATTGCTGGCCGGTGTGGGAGGCCAGGGCATCATCCGGGCCAGCGACATCCTGTGTATGGTCGCTGTGGCTGCAGGACTCGACGTGAAGAAGAGCGAGGTGCACGGCATGGCCCAGCGGGGCGGCTGCGTGACGAGCCACGTGCGGTACGGTGAAAAGGTTTACTCGCCTCTGGCGCGAAAGGGCGATGTGGACCTTCTGGTATCCTTTGAAAAACTGGAGACCCTTCGGTATCTGGATTATCTGAAGAAAGCGGGCGCCGTCATTGCCAATATGGAGGAACTGTATCCCCCGTCCGTCAATACCGGCGACGCCGCTTATCCCGACAGCATCGATGCCGAGTTAAGACAGCGATGTCGGTCGGTGAAACTCGTCGATGCCGGAAAAATCGCAAAAGCGGCTGGAAACATCCGCACGGTCAATACGGTTCTGCTGGGGGTCCTGGCCCCCTATCTCGACTTCGAAATCGATCTTTGGAAGAAAATCTTGCAAGAGGCCTTCCCGGCGAAAATTCTGGATGAGAACCTGAAAGCCTTCGATCTGGGCAGGAAAGGCTGAAGAAAGGTCCATCATTCTGGATAGGGATTCTTGACAATGGGTCGGGAATAGGTAACTTAGGACAAATTCATCACCAGAAGGAAATCGAATCATAAAATTAAGGAAATATGGCGGAAGACTACTACAAAATCCTGGGTGTGGCCAAGAATGCAGACGCCGAGGACATAAAGAAGGCCTACCGGAAGCTTGCTCTAAAACACCATCCGGATAGAAATCCCGGCAACAAGGAAGCCGAGGAACACTTCAAGAAGATCAGCGAGGCCTATGCCGTACTGAGTGATGCCGAGAAGCGCAAGCAGTACGATAATTTCGGGTCGGACACCTTCAGGCAGCATTACTCGCAGGAGGACATCTTCCGTGACTTCGACTTCGAGCAGATACTGCGCGACCTCGGGTTCGGCGGCATGGGAGGCAGGATGGCTGGGGACTTCGGCGGAGGCCGACGGCGCACCTTTACCCAGGACGCTCAAGATCCCTTCGGAGGAATCTTTGGCGGTGCAAGGCAGTTCCGTCAGATGCCCCAGAAGGGACAGGACCTTCAGTACAACCTGGCCATAACCCTGGAGGAATCTGTTTTCGGAGCCGAGAAGAAGGTAGCGCTTCAAAAGGAAAACCGTGTCGAAGAAATCAATATAAAGATACCCGCAGGAATCAACTCCGGCAAGAGGCTGCGGCTTGCAGGCAAAGGCGGCGCTGGAAGCAAAGCGGGGATGGAGGGCGATCTGTACTTGAACATTTCCATCCTGCCTCACCCGATTTTCACCAGGGACGGCAACGACATCTCTGTGGAAAAGACCATCAGCTTTACACAGGCCGTTCTCGGTACGACAATCGATGTTCCCACGCTCGACGGCAACAGCAAACGCATCAAGGTGCCTGCCGGCACCCAGAACAACACCAAGATCAGGATGAAGGGATACGGCGTACCCGGTCTGAAGGGCGCCGGCAAGGGTGATCAGTATGTCAAGATCACCGTCAACATTCCCAAGAAACTGACGGAAAAGCAGTCTCAGCTTGTGAAGAAGCTGGCCGAAGAGGGCCTCTAGTTTACCCAGTGATTATGCACGATTTGTGCGGATTGAAACCCCTCATTTGAAACGGAATATGCAAGGGATCCCTGTCTGTGGGTAAGGTAACGTTCACAAGAAAAGGCGGCCGTATACAAAAGACCCTCGTCAGGGACAGGGCGGCGTCCGACCGTTCCGCCGAAGATCTGGTTCGGCAACTGAAGAAAGAACAGCAGAAACCGCCTGGTGAGGACTATCGTGAGCGCGCCCTGGCCCTGTACGGACTCATCTGCGCCCGATGCGGCAGGGAATTCGACGAGGCCAACCGGCAACTTCTCACGGTGCATCACAAGGATGGGAACCACTTGAACAACCCGCCGGACGGCAGCAACTGGGAGATGCTATGCGTTTACTGTCACGAGGATGCGCACAGCAGGGGCGTGCTTGGAGACTATCTGGACGGTTCCCCAGGATCCCTTGAGGCCGATGTCGTATACACAGACGGTGATGCAGAGAACAAACCGGCGGGGAGCCTTGGCGTACTGGGGGAAAAGTTGAAGCAGGCCCTCGGGAAGAAAGACCGTTCCCAATCATAAAAACAGGTCGGCTTCCCTCGGCGGCCCTTCGATGGCGGGCGTGCTGTCTCGGCCTTTCACCAGCAACACGCGCAGCGTTTCCGCAGACTGGGATGTTTCGCATGTTCCGATTTCTTCCACATCGACAGGCGATTGAATCGCCTGGAAGGTCTTTTCGCTGATGAGAATGCCGTTCGGCCAGGGTTTGCAGAGGGCCTGCAGCCTGAAGACGGCGTTGACGGAATCACCGATGACCGTGTAATCCATCTTCTTGTCGAAGCCGATATTGCCGACGACCACCTCCCCCGTGTGAATGCTGATTCCCATGGTCAAGGATTTGTCGTATTGTCTCATGATAAAATCGTTGACATCGGTCATGGCCTGCTGCATCTCCAGCGCCGCCGAAACGGCGTTGTCGGCGTCAAGAGGTGTAGAAACGGGGGCACCGAATAAGGCAAGGAACCCGTCGCCCAGATACTTATCGACGATTCCCTGATGCTTGAAGACGATTTCCCCCATCGTGGAGAAAAAGTAGTTCAGGATAGCCACGGTCTTTTGGGGGCCGATCGCTTTCGAGAGTTCCGAATATCCCCGTATATCGATATTCATCAGCGTCAACGTCTTGAATTCATCGATCATCGGTTTTTCTGAAGTATCTCCGATGACGATCTTTTCGACGATTTGTTTCGGAACGAACTTCTGGAACATGTTTCGGATGGCCCTTTCGTTTTCGGCCATGGCCAGGGTTTCTCCGTAAAGCCTAGCGTTTTCCATGGCGATGCTGACGGTGGTGCCCAAGGACTGCAATAGGTGGAGATCGTCCTCATTGAATTCTCCCGGCTTTTTGTTCAGTACTTCGATAACGCCGAGAACCCTTCCCTGTGAGATCAGCGGTACACAGAGGATGGATCGGGTTTCGAAGCCCGTGATCCGGTCGACGGCAGGTGAAAAATGTTTCGAGTTTTTCACATTTCTCGAAATGACGGGTTCGCCCCTGGCGGCGGCATATCCCGCGATGCCCTCTCCGAGTGTTATCTTGACGTCCTTGAGTTTTTTTACATCGACATTGATATTGAAGACCGTCTCGAACTCCAATTCATTACCGTGAAGAAGAAGAACGGAACCGGCTTCCACGTTCATGACGGCCTGGATCATGTCCATCGTGTGCTGCAGCACCTTGTCCATATCGAATGTGGAGGCGGCCAGGGCGCTGCCGATCTGCCTGAGGGTTTCCATTTCCTGGTTCCGCCGGGCAAAGACGAGCAGCAGCCTCTCTTTTTCTATGGCCCACGACAGCGCCTCGCCAACGGAATTGATGATTTCCTGTTGGCTTTCAGAGGGCGACGAAGAGAGATCGCAAAGCATCAGGAGGCCCGCCGTCTTTCCTTCCACCACCAGCGGCGTCAACAGAGCCGTTTGAACATAATGGTTCGGAAGGATTTCAAGGTCTTCTTCATCGAGATAAATGGGACTCTGGTGTTTGATTGCCTTGCCCAGAACGGTCTTGCTGTGCGGGTAGGAACTGCCCTTGACCAGACTGGTCGGTCCCGAGGTAATGAAATCGACGATGAAAAGCCGGTCGGGATCCTCTTCATCGACGGCCATGACGATAGCCGATTCGTAAAGGACGGAGGGTTTCAGTTCAATCAAGATGGCATGGAGGAACTCGCTGCCTCTTAAGCTCGAATTCATGAAGGAGTAAATGTTCTTCATGGCCCGCAACCGGACGATGTTTTCCTCGCTTTCCCGGACAAGGCGCAGATTGTCATAGGTAAAGGATGCATTGCTCAGAAGGGGAATCAGAACGTCCACGTCCGCCTGGGTAAAGGGTGCTTCCGCCTTGCGTCTCGAAAGCGTGATGACGCCTATCACGTCGTTCAGGGTTTTCATAGGCATGCAGACAAAGGATTTCGTCGAATACTGGGGGCGGGATGCGCGTCCGAAGCGGATGTCCGTTTCGATGTTCTCCACAAGCAAAGGCGATTTGTTCATAACGGCGTATTTCGCGATGCTGTCCGAAAAATTTACGCGATCGCCCTTCTTGGCGATGCCCTCCAGACCGATGCAGGCTTCGATTGAAAATACCTCCCGTTTTCCCTTTTCCAGGACCATGGCGGATCCCACGTCGGCATTCGTCAGTTTCATGGCACGATCGAGGGTGATATAGAGAAGATCTTCGGTGTTGAAGGTGAGATGGCACAAATCCGAAAGCTCTTTCAACGTTTCGATTTCAGAAGATTTTTTCTCGATCTTCCGAAGGCGGGATCTTAGTTCTTCCCCGATGGTCTGGAAGGAACTCAGAATGCTCTGCACTTCGTTTTCCGTATCCAGTATTTGCGACGGTTCGATTTCATCGGCTACCGTTTTTGAGAGGGTTTGTGAAAGGCGCCTGATATCGTCGAACATCTTGCGCAGCAGGACGAAGCCGAAAAGCGAAAAAAAGAGAAGGATGATGAAATACAAAGGAAGATAGAGATCATTGAGGAAGTCGTATTTCTGGGCAAAGTAGAGAAAACCTATGATAGGTGCGAGAAAAAAAAGGGCGAATACAATGGACAGCCTGTAACGGAGTCTGTGGCTCTCGATCGAAATCTTCTGCGAGATTCTTTTGAGATTCATCAATTCTTACCCTTATCGTTATCCTTGGCTGCGTTGAGGAGTCCGCTTGTCATTTTATGATGAGTCTAAGATTATCCTGCTGCCTTACCATTTTATCGCCCACGGAGGTTCCGCAGTAAACGCAGGTGTAATCGTATTTGTCTCCATCGGCTAAGACCAAAAGCAGTTTCTTTCGCACCGGGACCGCTTTTTTGCAGTGGGGGCAGAAGAGTTCCGTCGCTTCGAAATCCCTGTACGTTTCGCCTTTCATGGATCGAAATCATCCTTTTCCGGAATATTTCTCAAATTTTCCATCCAGACCGTGGCCTCGCTGTCACTGGGTGCCCGATAGTCCCCCCGGGGCGAAAGCGACCCCCCCGAGCCGACCTTCGGTCCGTTCGGAACGCAGGAGCGTTTGTATTGGCTGATCTTGAAAAAGCGGTAGAGATAGACCGAAAGCCAATGTTTGATTTCGCCGATGGTGTATTGGTGTCTCTTGTCTTCGGGAACATCGGGCCAGTGCCCCCTGGTTCTGTCGCGCCAGGCGCAATAGGACAGGAAGGCGATTTTCGCGGGAAGGTAGCCGAAACGGGTAATGTAAAAATTGTTGAAATCCTGAAGTTCGTATGGACCGATGACCCCTTCCGTTTTCTGGGAAGGCTGTCCGTTTTCGCTTCCGGGGATCAGTTCGGGGCTGATTTCCGTATTGAGGATGTTTATCAGGATGGCAGCGGTCTCGGGGGAGAACTGGGCCGATTGAACAACCCAACGGATCAGATGCTGGATCAGTGTTTTCGGAACACTGGCGTTTACGTTGTAATGGGACATATGATCCCCGATACCATATGTGCACCACCCCAGGGCGAGCTCGCTGAGGTCTCCCGTCCCCACGACGAGGGCATTTTGCATATTGGCGATTCGAAACAGGTGGGATGCCCTATCTCCCGCCTGGATGTTTTCGAAGGTGATGTCATAGAGGGCGTCTCCCGTCGCTGCATAAGGATGGCCGATGTCCTGGAGCATCTGAAGACAACTGGGGCGGATGTCGATCTCGTTGGCTTCAACGTCTAAGGCCGCCATCAACCGGCGGGCGTTCGTGTACGTTTGATTGCTGGTGGCGAAACCCGGCATGGTATAGGCAAGCACGTGGGACCGCGGCAGGCCGAGGAGATCCATGGTGCGGGCCGCTACGATGAGGGCATGGGTTGAATCGAGTCCCCCCGAGACACCGATGACCACCTTATCGATTCCCGAAGACTTGAGCCGCTGGGCGAGACCGTGAACCTGGATATTGTAAGCTTCATAACACCGTTCATTTCGAGTGGCCGGATCGGATGGGATATATGGGAAGCGGGCATATTCACGGTCCAGGAGTATCCGCCCGCCCGGGGCGTCGATGGATAAAAAGATCTTCCGAAACTGGCTGAGATGCGCCTTATGGGTTCTCGCATTCCGGCTGAAACTCGTCATTCTCATCCGATCCTGTGAGAGGCGGTCCAGGTCCAGATCGGCATAGATGATCTGGGAATGTGTCTGAAAACGTTTCGATTTTGCCAAGAGATTGCCATTTTCGTAGATCATGGCATGACCGTCCCAGGCAACATCCGTCGTCGATTCGCCCGGTCCGGAAGCGGTGTAGAGGTAGGCGGCGATGCAGCGGGCGGATTGATTCGCAGCCAGGCTGTGTCTGTATTCGGCCTTGCCGATGGTTATATTCGAAGCGGAAAGATTGCCGATTACCGTCGCCCCTGCCATGGCGGCATAGCTGGACGGGGGTATGGGAACCCAGACGTCCTCACAAATTTCGGCATAGAAAATAAAGTTTTCGATATTTTGAACGGAAAACAAAAGATCCGCGCCAAAGGGGACCTGTGCTTGTCCACACAAATCGATGGAACCGGAAAGGGCCTCTTCGGCGGGACTGAATTGTCGTCCCTCATAAAATTCCCGGTAGTTCGGAAGATAGGACTTGACGGCCACGCCGAGGATCAGGCCTCGATACAGGACCACACCGCAGTTGAAAAGTTTCGAGTCCACCTTCAGGGGAGCGCCGACAATCAGAATGACGTTGAGATTCTCCGTGGCATCTTTCAAGCGGGAGAGCGCCCCGGTAACGCCTCGAAGCAAGGCATCCTGATGAAAGAGATCCTCATTGCTGTACGCTGAGAGGCCGAGTTCCGGGAAGATGGCCAAGACGGCCTTGCCCTCGGCAGCCTCGCAGGCCAGCGTAAGGGTCGCTTCGACATTGAAATTGGTATCGGCGACCTTCACTTCCGGTATGCAGACGGCAACCCTGACGAATCCCTGCCGGTATAGATTGAAAAAAGGGTTCGGCTCCAACGGCGACATAGGGTTATCCTTTCTCAACGTAGGCATAGGCGCTATGGTTGTGGATGCTTTCGAAATTTTCCGCTTCTACACTATACCAGGTAAAGTTTGATTCCAAATTGAGGCGCTGAGATACGTTTCTTACCACGTCTTCTACGAACATTGGGTTGTTATAGGCCTTTTCGGTAACGTATTTTTCATCGACCCGCTTCAGGAGAGAATACACCTCGCCGCTTGCCGACTGCTCAATTAAATGAATAAGATCTTCGATCCAGAAGAATTTCCGGAACCGCACTTTCACCGTGACAAAACTCCTCTGGTTATGAGCACCTATCGTACTGATCTCCTTGGAGCAGGGGCACACGGTGGTTACGGGAACGACGACCCCGACAAGAAAATCGGTCTTTTTTTGGTTGCACTCTCCGGAAAAAAGGCAGGTATATTCCATAAGGCTTTTGGCTTTGGAAACGGGCGCCTGTTTTTCGATGAAATAGGGAAATGCGATTTCCATTTGGGCCGATTCGGCATGAAGCTTTTCACGCATCTTCTCAAGGATCGTCTGATAGGTTCTGATGTTGATTTGCCCGCGGAACTCGTTGAGGATTTCGATAAAACGGCTCATGTGCGTTCCCTTGAAATGGCGCGGAAGATTGACGTACATGCTGATAGAGGCGTTTACGGGTTGATGGCCAGCCCTGCGATCGAGTACGATAATGGGATATTTGATCCCTTTGACTCCAACTTTTTGTATATCGATGTTCCGGTTATCTCGTTGATTCTGTACGTCAATCATGAAAAAGTTCTCAATGGGGGACCGTTGACGGTTCGGGAAGATAAGAGGCCCTGGAACTTGATGATTCCCACACGGTAACCTTGATTATATGGAATCCTTCGGGGATTTTCTTTTCCAAAAGCCGGTCGTGAATGTAGCGGGCCAGATTTTCCGAAGAGGGATTTCTCCCTGCAAAGTAGGGAAGTTCGTTGAGATACTTGTGATCGAGTCCTTCAAGGACCTCTTCCGTCCAGCGTTTCAGCAGCCTGAAATCAACGACGACTCCTGACGGATCCAGATCGTCTGAGGCGACGGTTACCTCGACAGTGAAATTATGCCCGTGGAGGGTTTCGCAACCGCCACCGATCTCCATGAGACTGTGGGCTGCGGAAAAATCCTTTGTGATGGCTACTTCATACATGGCCTTATCATTCCTGCACTGGTCCCCTTTGAAATTTTCTGCCGACGACACAGGACTCGTCTGCTGAAAAAGATATAAACTTGGCTACACTTATAATGGGAACCATCGACAGGTGTCAAGTGATTACCGTAATTATCCATCTCCCCTCTGCTTTCCAACGATAAAACGGGGTATCCTGTTGCGATGGATCTGTTTCAGTCTAAAAATGGTGAAAATCACCCGCGACTTGGGGAAAATGACCGGTGCCGTCGATAGCCTGCGGACCGGCTTCTGAATGCCGATGAAATGTTCGTAATGGAATAGCTTGTAATTATGAAGATTTTTCGGTAGGGTGTCTTTGTGATTTTTAAAGCGGTACATTGGCACGTCGCTTGCAGAAACCCGAGCGTCTGAAAATGGTAAGATGGCCCTTGCTACAGCTGAGTAACGGCAGAGATGAAATGCAGAGAGCGGTCCGATGACTTTCGATACCATGTCGGAGCGCAGATGTTAAATCACAGCAGCGGTACAAAAGACAACAGAATCTCAAAGGGAAGCGAATATGAATCGAATCTTTCGAAAAAGCAAAGGGCAGAGAGGTTTTACATTGATCGAGCTGATGATCGTGATCGCCATCATCGGCATTCTGGCAGCTATCGCCATCCCGCAGTTCACCGCCTACAAGAAGAAGGGTTATCGAACCGACCTACAGGCCAATTTGAAAAATGGGTTTACAGCGGCCCAGGGCTATCTCTCAGATGTGCCCTCGGGGACCATCTCAACGGAGGATGTCCTGATCCGATACGGCTTCAAGAGATCGCCCTCCATCAGTTTCGGTGCGGTAAGCATCAGCCCGGTCTCCGGATCGTTGACCTTGACGCACGATGCACTGCCTGCCGGAGCACAGACGGGAACCATCGATTATGAGGGGACCATTACAATGCCCGCTCAATAACCGAGCTGGTAGCGTTTTATCTGGATGAAGCTGTGCGATGCAGCGTTTATAGTTTCGAAATGGTAGGTGTCGGGTCTACAGTTTTGCGAGAGAAAGGGGGTTGATAACGGCTGCGAATAGTGTTCTTTGCGGTAACGGTTTATGGAAATACTCATTAAAATTCAACGAAGAAAAAGGAGAAAAAAATGATTCGTGCATTTCACAAAAGAGGACAGAAAGGTTTCACGCTGATCGAATTGATGATCGTTATCGCCATCATCGGTATTCTTGCGGCTATCGCCATCCCGCAGTTCACCGCCTACAAGAAGAAGGGCTATCGTTCCGACCTCCAGGCGAACCTGAAGAATGCCTATACGGCTGCACAGGGCTACCTGTCCGACCAGCCGACGGCAACGATTACGACCGAAGGAGTCTTGACGACCTATGGTTTCAAGAAATCGGCCAACGTATCCTTCGGTGCGGCAAACCTCAGTTCAGGTGCTGGCACCATCACACTTACCCACGGTGCCTTGGCAGCCGGTTCAAACACGGGAACCGTCGATTTCGAGGGGACCATCACACTACCTGCTCAATAGTCGTCCAGGGCCCTTTCGGGAAGAAATGGTGTTAGCTTGCTGGCTGTCATAGCGGAATTGAAAGAAGCCTCGACCTGAAAGGGCGTCAATCCTTCAGAACGGATGTGGGGGGGACAGTGATTTTCACTTGTCCCCTCTGCTTTTTTAGCGGTTTTCACACTTGGAGGCAAAAGTCGATATATGAGTCAGCCCCATGCCTTGTCGGCGCGATGGGTTCTGGCGATCGCCCTTGTCCTTGCAGGTGCGGCACTTTTCGTCTATTGGCCTGTTCAGGGCTTCGATTTCATCCTTTACGACGACAACCTCTATGTTACCGAAAACAAACAAGTCCATAGGGGCTTGACCTTGGAATCCATGGCCTGGGCCTTCAAGACCGACGATACGGGCAACTGGCATCCCTTGAGTTGGCTGTCCCACATGCTGGACATCGAACTGTTCGGTTTGAATCCCTCGGGGCATCACTGGACCAATCTCCTGTGGCATATTGCCAATACCGTTCTGTTGTTTACCTTGCTGAACCGCATGA
>JAFGIO010000019.1 GCA_016929555.1 Deltaproteobacteria bacterium
AAGCAGCGCACCTATCTCTTCACCGTGAGCACTACGGCCAAAGGGGATGAGATCGCCGAGCTGGAACGCGTCGCGGATAACGTCATTCAATCCCGCAGCGAGAAAAGTCCCTTTCGGCTCTTCATGCGGATTTCGAGAATCAAGGACACGTCGTTCGATCCCCGCGAAGTTGAGGTTCCCTTTTCTTCGGACATGCTGGAGGATGTAAAGGCCATTGCCGACCACAGCCGCCTGCGATTGATACCGCTCATCCAGAAGTTGTGATCTGGATGGCTTTACACCGCTCGATATTCTCGATCAGGAAGCACCGGATCCGGTCATCGGACGAACCCCGGGTAACCACTGAAGTTCGTGGCGAAGGGATGCCTCCTGCGGCGGCAGGCTACGCTCTCTCTGCCGCTTCATCGGGTTTCCGCGCTCCGAGCAACCGCACGTAGCCGAGGTAATACCGGCGTTCCCGGAAATCATCGAAGCCGCCTTCCCGCAGGATGGCTCTCCAGTCATGCCGCACAAAGTCGGTTGCCAGAGGGCATTCCATATGACGAAAAGCAAACCGGACGGGCCAAAACGACTTCTCCGGTTCGAACTCGCTGTAATCCAGGATAAGGAATCTTCCGCCGGGCCGGAGGGCCCGGTACGCGTTTTCGACGATACGCAATCGATCCTCGTGGACAAACCCGTGCAGGACAAAGCACATGAAGACCTTGTCGAACTCGTCACGATAGCGCAACGGCTCCTCGATGCGCTGCTTCTCGATCGAGACATTAGGAAGCGGCGCGCAACGGCGTTGGGCCTGCTTCAGCATCTCGGGCCCGATGTCCAGCCCCACGATCCGGCCTCCTCCGGAAAGATAACGGACCATCAGGCAGGTATTGCGCCCGCTGCCCGACCCGAGGTCGAGAATCGCATCGCCCGGCTGGATCGCCATGTCCCGCACAACCCGGCGAATGAAGACAGAGTAGGTGCCGCCCGTGATGAAATTCATCAGCACGTCGTAGTGACGGGCCTCAAAGCCTCTGATTTCAACCTTGGAATCCGAACGGTTGTATGTCTGGTTCAACCCCGCACCTCGTTGCCCGACGGAAGACCAGAAGACCCTGCGGCCCGGCCCCCGTCATGTCAACAGTGCTCTTGCGCCCGCAACCATCGCATGCCGTTATCAGCGTTCCCACGCAGAACCTCATTTTCGCTATTTCCTTTCCCTGTCCCGCTCCATGCAGGAATATGGACACGGCATGCCGTTCCTTGAAGGACGGCAATGAAGGATGACATGTGCAAGTGGTATCCGATGTGTCCCATGAAACGCTTTTACGAGCAGGGACAACTCGACAAGCGCTGGATCGACACCTATTGCTTCGGCGATCATGAAAAATGTGTGCGTTACCGGATGGAAGAAGCGGGCGAGCCGCATCCGGACAACATGCTGCCTGATGGCCGGACAGACCCGCGCCTGCCGGGGCACTAGAAGGCAGACGGCGCCATGATGAAAGCGCGGCAACCCGGATTCCTGCCGTTCAGGCTATGGAGCACAGTCCTGGCATGCGCGCACCTTGCAGTCGCCACGGAGGCGGGATCATGAAAAAAAGCGTCACCGACGAGACGATCCCCTCGCCCATCACCCTGACGGTGCTGTACAACAATGTTCCCCATGATACGCGCCTGGAAACGGCGTGGGGCATGGCCTGCCTGGTCGAGACTCCCGAGAGAACGATCCTGTTCGACACGGGAGGCGATGGAAGAATCCTGCTTTCCAACATGAGGAAGCTGGGAAAGGAACCGAAGGACGTTGAAGCCGTCGTTCTGTCGCACATAGATGGCGACCATGTCGGAGGGCTCCTGGCCTTTCTGGAAGAGAACGCCGACATCACGATTTACGTGCCGGCATCGTTCCCGGACGACTTCGAACAGGCCGTGAACAGGGCGGTCATCCGGGTAGATAGCCCGCAGCGGATCGAGAAAGGCATGTACTCAACAGGGGAAATGGGTGCTCGGAAGAAGGAACAGGCGCTGATCCTTCGCACATGCAGGGGGCTCGTGGTTGTGACAGGATGCAGTCACCCCGGCATCGTGGAGATCGTCGAGCGCGCCACGGCTGTCTGTAAAAGCGAGCTCTACCTCGTGCTCGGCGGATTTCACCTGGCGGACCATCCCGAGCAACGCGTCAAAGGCATTATCGCCCAGCTTCAGCAACTGGGCGTCGAGAAAGTGGGACCCTCGCACTGCACAGGAGAACGGCCCATCTCCCTGTTCAAGGCGGCCTGGGCAAAGAATTTCATGGAACTCGGATGCGGGGCCACGACGGTCATTGATTCCGCTTCCAACGATGCCATGAAGAAATGAGCGGCCCGGCGACGCCTCTTTTCAGCGATCCGTCGCTCTCATCAGATGCACGAGTTCTTGCAGGCTTGGAATGATGCTCGCTTCCACCAGAGCAATATGTTTCGGCACGCAGACGCGTGCCGGGGCAAGGTTCAACAGACCCCTCACGCCAGCCGCCACAAGCGTGTTGGCCACTTGCTGCGCGGATGATCCCGGGACCGCCATGATGCCGACGGTGATATGCCTGTTCCTTATGACCGCCGGCAATTTCTTCACGGGCTCCACAGTCAGGCCGGCGACTTTCTTGCCTACGGAACGCTCGTCCGAATCAAAAAGACCGACCACGATCAATCCATGTTTCTCAAGCTCACCATGAAGCACGAGCGCACGCCCCAGGTTACCAGCCCCGACAACGGCCATATGGGTTATCTGATCAGCCCCGAGTTCCTTGTGCAGGACCTGTGCCAGTTGTTCTGTGTCGTAACCACGCCTGGACGTTCCGGAGAAATCGAGATGTGTCAGATCCTGCCTGACCGTCGAACTTGACAGGCAAAGGGCCTCGGCCATCTCCTGGGAAAGCACCCATCGGACCCCCTTCTCGCGCAATTGCTGCATATGTGTCAGGTACATGGCCAGGCGCCTGAGCGTAGGACGCGGAACCACGTTGGACTGCTTGCTCATGGGTTGAAGGCCTGCCCGAAAACTCGCTTGGTTATGACTTCGTCGAGAAGAGCTTGTCCATGCCCTCAACGGCCGCCTTGGCATCGGCAATGGCCGTGACAGCATCGAGATTGATGTTCACAATATCTCCGCCGGCAAAGACCCTGGGCAGAGAGGTCTGCCCGCCCTCGCCCACTTTCACTTTGCGCCTTTCCGTGAACTCCAGCTTCTTCATCATGGCCTCGGGCAGGAACGAGAAATCGGTAGCCTGGCCAATGGCTTCGATGATCATATCGCCATCCAGGAACTTCTGCTGGTCTTCGTAGAACGCCGGGTTGAATCGGCCGCTCTCGTCGAAAACGGATTTGACCTTCTTGCATTGCAGGCCCTTGACGTGCCCCTTCTCGTCGAGCACGACCTCCTTGGGCCCCCATGCCGGGTTGAAGGTAACACCTTCTTCCCGGGCTTCCTCGACTTCGTCATCGGCCGCGGGCATCTCGTCCCAATCTTCGAGAGAGACCACGGCCGTCACGGTCCCCTCCCCTGGATACTGGATCTGCTGGAGCCGGAGGGCCTCCCGGGCCACGTCCATGGCGACGTTGCCGCCGCCGATAACAATGATCTGCCGGCCGACCTTCATGGGCTCGCCGATCTTGGCACGCGCCAGGAAATCCAGCGCGAGCACGCATTGGTCCGCGTGCGGCACCCGTGTCGAACGGCTCACGGTGGTGCCGATACCCAGGAACACGGCATCGTGATTATCGAGCAGGTCCTGGAATGAAATATCCTTGCCGACTTTTGTATCGAAGCTGAATTCGACGCCCAGCGATGCGATGTAATCCACGTCCTTGTCGACGCTTTCGACGGGAAGCCTGTAGGCGGGCGGCCCGATCCGCATCATGCCGCCCCCACCCGGCAAGGCGTCGAACACGACCACCTTGTGCCCTTTCAGGGCAAGGAAATAGGCCACCGACAATCCGCTTGGCCCGGCGCCGACGACGGCGACCTTTCTCCCGCTGGGCGGCGCTGGTTTCAGTTCAAGGGCCGTCTTGTAGTCCGCGATGGCATCTGCCGCGTAGCGCTTGATCCACCGGATGGCCAGGGCCTCGCCCCGCAG
>JAFGIO010000135.1 GCA_016929555.1 Deltaproteobacteria bacterium
GGAACGGCCTTCATGACGGGAAGATCGATTAAAAAAAGCGTCGCTTCCTCAAATTTCTCAAGGCCAGAGTCGTCTCGACACATTATTGTCCCCCTCGGGGAATGGGAGAAAAACCCTCGCCTTCAGGCGAAGACTTTAGTAGGCTTGCGGTATGGAAAATTACCGGAAGTCGAGTCATACGGTATACGACATCAAGTATCACATCGTATGGATCACGAAATACCGCAAGCCCATACTGCGAGCCGACATTGCACAAAGGGTACGAGACTTGATCCGCGAGATTTGCAGGTCGAGCGATGTGGAGATCATCAAGGGTCACGTTTCTCGGGATCATGTGCATATATTTGTATCGGTACCTCCGCACCTATCCGTGAGCCAGTTGGTAAAGTCGATCAAGGGGAAGACATCCCGCAAGATGATGATGGAGTTCAAGACGTTGAGTCGTGCATTTTGGGGGCGTCACATATGGGCGCGGGGGATACTTTGTTGCCAGTTCGGGCAATGTAACGGATGAGGTAATCATGAAATATATCGAACAGCAAAGTATAGAACCTCCCGATGGTGACTTTAAAACTGATGACGATCTTTAGTCGGCTTCCAGCCGACACCAAAGCTACCGGCTTCAGCCGGTAGTAGTTTACTCCCGCAATCTTCGGCACAGCATCCCATATTTTGCGGCTAAGTTCCCATTGACACACAGGACCGTCTTGTCTTATGCTTCCTCACCGAAAAAGCAATGCCTTATCAGACAGACAGATCAGATCAGAATCAGAATCAGAACAGACAGAATCAGATATCAGATCAGATCAGAAGAAATCTTCGCACCTACAGGTACTTTGAGGGTATTCCAAATGATATTAGCCGTTTGAATCGGCAGAGAGGTTCCATCATGGATATAGACGAGTCCATCATACAGGCGAAAGAAGTGCTGCAACTCGAAGCGGAAAGCATCCTTAACCTCATTGACCGGGTGGGAGAGGAATTTTCCGAGGCAGTCGAACTGATTTACGGCTGCAAGGGACGTGTTATCGTTGCCGGAATCGGCAAATCGGGACTTATCGGAAAAAAAATCGTGGCAACGCTGACCAGCACCGGGACGCACGCCCTTTTCCTCCACCCCGTCGAGGGTCTCCACGGGGATCTGGGAATCGTGACCAAAGATGATATCCTGCTCGCCATCTCCCACAGCGGTGAAACCGCCGAACTGAACATGATCGTCGATAGTATTCGCGCCATAGGCGTACCGAGGATTGCCTTCACCGGGAATCTCGCATCGACTCTGGCGCAGGCCTGTGACATCGTGATCGATGTCGGGGTGGACCGAGAGGCTTGTCCCTTCGGTCTTGCGCCGACATCGAGTTCTACGGCTGCCTTGGCGATGGGGGATGCCCTCGCCGTCGCGCTGATCCATCGGAAGAATTTCCAGGAAAGCGATTTTTTCAAATTTCATCCCGGCGGAAGCCTCGGTACTAGATTGAGAGCCAAGGTTCGCGACGTCATGATCAGCGGAGATCCGGTCCCGCGTGTCTATGAAGGCACTCTCATTCTTGAAGCGATTAAAGAAATGGACGAAAAAAACAAGGGGTTCGTTCTCGTCGTGGATCGGATGGAGACCCTGCTCGGCATCCTGACCGACGGGGACGTCAGGCGGCTTGTCCGTCGCGAGAAGAATTTCTTGGATCGGGAAATCGACCCCTTTATGACCCGCTCTCCAAAAACGATCAGGGAAGATATATCCGTTGCTCAGGCCGTCGAATATATGCAGCGAGAGGAAATCACCACCCTTGTCGTGACCGACGAAGCGACACGCCTGAAGGGCTACATCCATCTACACGACATCCTGGGCCGGGGAGGCACCCTGAAGATCACATTATCGGAATAGTCGATCCATGCCCCGTAGGCCTCCGTTCATCAATCCTTCGTCATATCGGATAGACCTGCCTCGCTGATCAGATAAACCTGATCAGATAAACCTTGACATGTAGTTGTCATCTTTTATAATCTATTATCGGGGAATATCGAAAAGTTAATAAATATTCGGCAAACGGATAACGCTGTCGGCAATTGAACGGGAAAATAACCTCACTCCTCAACAAGGCGAAAGCAATCATGGAAAGCAATCTTAAGGATCCTTCCTTGCTGTTGAACCGGGAACTTTCTTGGCTCGAGTTTAATCGCCGGGTGCTCGAGGAAGCCGAGGACCCGGAAACCCCCGCCCTCGAAAAACTGAAATTCATCTCGATTTTCAGTTCGAATCTCGATGAATTCTTCCAGACCCGCGTCGGCGCTCTCGCGCGGCTGGTGCAGGCCGGCGTGATCGATCCCGATCAAAGCGGCATGCTTCCCAGACAACAGATTAATGCAAACGCCGAAAGGGCCCGCCTATACGTGGCCCAGCAATACGAATGCTGGCAGGAGACGGTTTTACCCTCCCTCAAGAAGGCGGGAATCGAAATCCATTCCGTCGATTCGCTGGACAAAAAAGAGATCCAGAAGCTCAATACCCATTTTGAAAACCAGATCTTTCCCATTCTGACACCGCTGGCGGTCGATGCCGGCCACCCTTTCCCATTCTTGGGCAATTTGCGGCTGAACCTGATGGTAATGTTCAAGGAATCGCCGACGGATACGGACGCGCAGCCGTACGCGTTTGTCGAGGCCCCCTCGGTGCTTCAGCGCCTGATCCGGGTCATGGAGGATAAAGGGAAAAAAGAGCACCATTTCGTTCTTTTGGAGGATCTGATCCGTTCGAGCATCGGAAGCCTTTTCCCCGGGATGAAGATCACGAACTGCGTTCCGTTCCGTGTAACCCGCAACCAGGACTACGACCTCCATGAAGACGCAGTGCTCGATCTATTGAAGTCCGTCGAGGCTGAACTCAAGGACCGTTCGAACCAAATTGCCGTAAGACTTGAGGTCAAGGAAGGCATCCCGAAAAAGATGCTGCAAATTCTCTGCAAACACCTGGAAATGGATGAGACGAATGTCTATTATATACCGGGCCCGTTGAACCTTTGCGGTCTGCTGCCGCTCTACGACTTACCCGTGGCTCAGATTCACCGGGACGAGCCTTTCAACCCGCGTATTCCGAAGCGCCTTGCCAAGCAAACCGACATCTTCAGCATCATTCGGGAGGGAGACATCCTGATCCACCACCCCTATGATTCGTTTGCCGTGGTGGTGGATTTCATCAATAGCGCCGCAGAGGATCCGGATGTCATGGCGATCAAACAGACGCTTTACCGAATCGATCGGGAGTCACCCATCGTCGAAGCCCTCTGCCGCGCGGCAGAGAACGGCAAGCAGGTGACAGCCGTCGTCGAAATCAAGGCGCGCTTCGACGAGGCGACGAACATTGATTTTGTGCACCAGATGGTGCAGGCCGGGATCAATCCAGTGTACGGCTTTGTAGAATGGAAAACCCATTGCAAGGCGACGCTGGTTGTCCGGCGCGAGGGAAAGCAACTGCGCCGCTACGTCCACCTCTCCACGGGGAACTACAACTCCGTGACCGCCCAGATTTACACGGATATCGGTCTCATGACCGCCGATCCCGTAATTGGCAGCGATGTTTCCTCGCTCTTCAATGTGATCACCGGCTTCAATTCCTGGACGGGCGGCGATATGTTGAAGCCGGAAAACATCGAATCGCGCTTCAAGAAGATCATCCTTGCCCCAGTCAACATCCAGGATCGCATTATCGCGCTCATAGAACGGGAGATCAAGAAATCGTCCCCGAAAAAACCGGGCCGGATAATTGCGAAAATGAACGCCCTCATTGACGAGCGCACCATTCGCACCCTTTACCGGGCCTCACAGGCGGGTGTCCGGATTGACCTCATTGTACGCGGTATTTGCTGTCTGCGGCCGGGCGTCCCCGGCGTCAGCGACAATATCCGCGTTCGGAGCATCCTCGACCGATTCCTTGAACATTCCCGCATCTATTATTTCCACAACGGCGGCGAACCGGAGATCTATTCGGGAAGTGCGGACTGGATGCCGCGCAACTTCAAAAAGCGGGCTGAAATCCTCTACCCAATCCAGGACGAGACATTAAAGACGAGGGTCATCGACGAAATCCTTATGACCTACCTGACAGACAATGTTAAGGCGCGGGTGATGCAACCCGACGGCCGTTACCAGCGGGTAAAGCGCAATCCTGAGGATAAACCGGTTCGCAGCCAGAGCGCCCTCATTGCCATCGCGAGAAAGGGCGGCGTCAAGTCACCGCCATACTCCCAATTGGTCCGTCAGATCGGCAAGAAGAAAGGGAAAAAGAAATGACCTCCAAGGTGAAGACGAAATCGACCATAAAAAAGTCGGTGAATAAGCCTGTCAAAAAGACATCCGATCCACTGGCTACCGCAAGAAGTCTGGCTGAAGCGACCAATTCAGACCGGCATCATATGGCGCAGGTTACACATTTGGCGCTTATTCTATTCGACAGGCTTGCTAATCTGCACAACCTCGGGACAAGGGAAAGGCTCTTATTAGAAATTTCAGCGATGCTTCACGATATCGGCTGGTCACGGACAACAAATGGCGGACATCATAAGCACAGTCGAGATATGATTTTGGAGGCTAAACTACCGGGGTTGACAAAGGATGAACGCATAATTTGCGCACAAGTTGCCCGTTTTCATAATAAGGCGGAGCCCGATAAATCGAGACACAAGGAATTTGCTGCCCTGAATAAGAAAGACCGTAACCTTGTCTGCTGGCTGGCCGGTATCCTGCGCGTAGCTGACGGACTGGATTGCACACACCGATGCTTAATCCGAATAGGGAAATGTGAAATCAGCAAAAAGCGATTGACTGTCTTTCTTGCATCCAAGCGTGAGCCCACAGCCGAAATCA
>JAFGIO010000136.1 GCA_016929555.1 Deltaproteobacteria bacterium
CCCGTCGCCATGGTAAAGATGGTGTCGCCGTCGAACATGGAATGGGACGGCCGCATCGTCCTGGCGATGCCGTCCTGGGCCATAGAGGCGATCCGGTTCGCCTGGGCCTTCGTAAATCTGGCATTGGTGACGATGCAGCCCAGCGTCGTATTGCCACCCGCTTCTGGCTTCGCCTGGGCATCGAGAACGCCCGCCATGATATCCTCGGTGGAAAGGACGCCGTCCCGGCCGTCGTTCAACGGCCCTGCCAGCCGCTCTCCCGTCTCGGGATCCAGAACATCGCCCAGACAGTTTACGGCTGCCAGGGCGCCGATCTTGAGATTTCCCGCCTGCAGCGCATAGACGCCCAGACCGCTTTTCATGGCCCGGCCCATTCCCAGGATCTTGCCGACCGTGGCGCCGGCTCCGGCCCCGAAATTTCCCTGCGGTGGGCTGTCGCCTACCGCGTGAAGGCAGGCCCGATAACCCATCTCCCTGTCTGGTCTGATCCGGTGATCGCCGATAGCCAGATCGAAGAGCACCGCACCGCAGACAATGGGAACGGTGGTGACGCCTACATTGAAGCCGATGTTCCTTTCCTCGAGAAACTGCATGATGCCCGCGGCCGCGTCCAGACCGAAGGCGCTCCCGCCCGTGAGCAGGACGGCATGAACCTGCTCGACCAGATTAAGGGGATTCAAAAGGTCGGTCTCCCGCGTTCCGGGCGCCCCTCCCCGGACGTCGACGCCGCCCGTGGCCCCTTTTTCACAGAGAATGACCGTGCAGCCGGTGGCCGCCTCCAGATCCTGTTCATTTCCAACGGCAATGCCTTCCACTGCCGTCAAGGGGATTTCGTGCATCTTTTCACCTCGCTTTTATGACATGATCGAAAAAAAAGATCCTTCCTCTTCGGGCTCCCCACCCGACCCTCACTCATAAACCCTTCTTTTCACCAGCGTGTAGACGACGCCGAAAAGGAATCCGCCGATGTGAGCCCACCAGGCAACACCGGAGGCTTGTACGCCCTCCGCGGTGGCGCTGATCAACTGCATGAAAAACCAGAAGGCCAGAAAGATGACGGCGGGTATCTCTACAAAGTAGGGAATGATGACGATAGGAATCAACGTGACAATCCGTGCGCGCGGATACAGCAGGAAGTAGGAACCCATCACCCCGGCAACGGCGCCGCTCGCTCCGATGGCGGGTACGGGGGAATAGAGATTGGACAGAAAATGGGTTGCTCCGGAGGCCAGACCGCTGAAAAAATAGAACAGGAGAAACCGCCAGTGTCCGAGATAGTCCTCCACATTGTCTCCGAAGATGTGTAAGAACCACATGTTTCCGAGCAGATGCCAGAAGCTGCCGTGGAGAAACATGAAACTGGCGAAAGAAAGGCACTGCTGTCCCAAGGTAAAATGAGCGGCGAGGTCGGCCACGGAATAACGGGCGGGAACGAGGCCGTACGTGAAGATGAAGGCGTTCTGGGCTTCGGCCAGCGAAATCTGGTTCAAAAAAACAAGAACGTTGACCACAACCAACGTCCGGGTAACAGCGGGAACGTGGCGGGATTTGACGGTGTCACGGATGGGAATCATGGACGACCTTTTTGCAGCTCCGGAAACAGGAACGGTTCCGGGGAAATTGTTGGATCCCTATCCCGACGATGCGATCGGGTGGCGGATTCACTTCCTTGCCATGAACCGAAATTCACTCCAGGGCCGAAACGACGGCGTCCATATCCTCCCGGCTCAGCATCTCCGTCGCACAAAGGAGGAGTCCTTTTTCCAGATCGGGGTACTCGCGTCCCAACTCGTATCCTCCGACGATCCCCAGGTGGTAAAGTTTTTCGTTCACCTCCCTCGGGTCCGGACATCGGAGCGCAAACTCGTTGTAAAAGGGAGCGGTGAAAAGGGGTTCCCAACCTTTCAGCGCGGTGAGACGTTCCTTGAGATACCTTGCCTTTCTGACATTGAGCTGCGCGAGGCGGCGGAGGTTTTTCCCCAGGCTCACAAGATAGACGGCGCCCGCCAGGGCGCAGAGCGCTTCATTGGAACAGATGTTGGAAGTGGCCTTTTCGCGCCGGATGTGCTGCTCCCTGGCCTGTAGCGTGAGGACGAAACCGCGCCGGCCTTCCCGGTCCACCGTAGCCCCCACGATTCGGCCCGGAATCTTCCGGAGGAATTTATCGGTACTTGCAAAGATCCCAAGGTAGGGACCGCCGTAATTCAGGGGATTGCCGAAGGCCTGACCCTCGCCGGCAACGAAATCGGCCCCCGCCTGACCTGCCGGTTTCAGGATGCCCAGCGAGGTTGCCTCCGTGAATCCCGCCACGAGCAGGGCGCCGCTGTCGTGAACGATCGGCGCAACAGCGGCGATATCCTCGATGACTCCGAAAAAATTGGGGCTCTGAACGACGACGGCTGCAATTTCTTCATCGAGCGCCGACCCGAGAGCTTCCGGATCAAGCTGCCCCGAGGGACCGTAAGGCGCCTCCCGAACCTCGCAACCGCTGGCCCAGGCATAGGTTCTCAAAACCTGCCGGTACTCGGGATGAACGGACCGTAATACGAGAATTCCGGAGCGTTGCAGGGTCTTTGCCGCCAGAACGGCCGCCTCGGCCACGGCCGTAGCCCCGTCGTACATGGAGGCGTTGACCGCCTGCATGCCCGTCAACCGGGCAATCATGGTCTGATATTCATAGATGGCCTGCAGAATGCCCTGGCTGATTTCGGCCTGGTAGGGAGTATAGGCCGTGTAGAACTCGGATCGTGAGATGACGTGCTGTACGACGGCAGGTATGTAATGTCGATAGGCTCCCGCACCCATCAGGATCACCGGGGAAGCGGCATTGGTCCGGCTCACCGCCCTCAGGTTGCGCCAGAGGTCCTGCTCCGATAGAGGCGCCGGAAGATCGAGCCCGTCCCGCACCATGAGATGCACCGGAATGTCGGCAAAAAGCGCTTCGATGGAACCGTAACCGATCGCCTCCAACAGGTATCTTTCATCTTCGGGGGTATGGGGTACGAAATCCATAGGGACCGGCTTTCAGTGGTCCGCCTGCGCGACAAGTTCATCGTAGGCAAGGGCATCCATGAGTCCCGAGAGTTCGGCAGGATCGTCCATCCGCAGGCGAACCATCCAACCGGCGCCGTAGGCGTCCTGATTGACGAGTTCCGGTTTTTCCTCCAGGAGACCGTTCACTTCCGTCACCACGCCGCCCACCGGCGCGTAGACCTCCGAGACCGATTTGACCGATTCGACAACGGCGAGCGATTGGCCGGCCCTCACGCCTTTTCCGGGGGGCGGCAGCTCCACGAAAACAATATCGGTTAACATCTCCTGGGCATAATCGGTGATCCCGATGAGGGCGATACCGTTGCCTTCATCGAGAATCCACTCGTGCTCTCCCGTATATTTTCTATCTTTTGGAGCGCGTTTCGGCATGGTCTATTCCAATCTTTCCGTATTCAATGTTCAGTTGCCTGCTGCCTTTCCTTTTTATAGAAAGGAAGCGATACCACCCTGGCGCCTACGGACTGATCGCGGATCCGTACGGCGAGCTCTGTATTTTCGCCGGCACAGGCGGGGGGAACGAAGGCAAATCCGATGGCCTTCCCCAAGGTGGGGCTGTAGGTTCCAGAGGTTACCTCACCGACC
>JAFGIO010000137.1 GCA_016929555.1 Deltaproteobacteria bacterium
CGCTTCGGCGAGGTCATCGATTTTCTCGATCTGTACATCGGCGCCTATCACTGGCCGGCCTTCAATGTGGCCGATTCGGCCATATCCGTCGGCGCCGTCGTGATGATTTGTGAAATGATCAAAAGACGAAGAAGGCTCCCTCCGCCGCTTTCGTAAGAAACGAAAATCATGGCGACGCTATTTTCGTTGAAAACAGCTCTCACCAGGCATCTATCCGCACAGAGGCTCTTCATCCTCAGCTTCGCTGTCGTCATCCTGGCGGGTGCGTTCTTCCTTTGGCTGCCCTCCTCGGCAGGTCCGAATCCGATATCCTTCGTGGATGCCCTGTTCACATCGACCTCGGCCGTATGCGTGACGGGCCTTGCAACCATCGATATCGGAAGAGACCTGTCGCTCGGGGGACAGATCGTCACCCTTGTCCTGTTTCAATGCGGCGGTCTGGGGATCATCACCTTTTCCGTCGTGCTTTTCGGCCTTATGGGTCGGGGCATCTCCTTCCGGGAGCGTGAAATCGTCCAGTCGACCTTTCTGCACACGCCGCGGCGGGATTTCATCCAAATCATGAAATGGGTGCTTATGTCGACCTTCGCTATCGAGGCTGTGGGTACCCTGCTGCTTTTTCTCCGTTTTATCGAGGACTTTCCCTTATCCAGGGCCTTGTACTTGGCTCTGTTCCATGCCGTTTCGGCCTTCAACAACTGCGGCTTTTCGCTTTTTTCCGACAGCCTGACGGGGTACCGGGCGGATCTGATCGTCAATCTGACCGTCATGACCCTGATCGTCCTCGGCGGCATCGGCTTCATCGTACAGTTCGAGACGATCACAAAACTACGGGGTATTCAGAAGCATCTCTCTATCCACACGAAGACCGTCCTGCTGATGACGGCCATCCTCATTCTTCTGGGCGCTGTCTTCTTCTATCTCTTTGAGATGGAACACATCCTCAAAGACACGTCGCTCAAGACCAAGATTCTCGTTTCCCTGTTCCAGTCCATCACTCCCCGCACCTGCGGCTTCAACACCGTAGATATCGGACAACTGACAAACCCCACGATTCTCATTCTCCTCGGCCTCATGTTCATAGGTGCCTCACCGGGCTCCACCGGCGGTGGGATCAAGACGACCAGTTTCACCCTTCTTCTGATGATCATCTGGAACCGGTTCAAGGGCAGCGAAGACGTCAACATCTTCAACAGGACTATCCCCCAGGAGGTCCTGACCCGAACGATCGCGATCATTTTCGCATCCGCCTTCACCATCTGCCTGATCACCTCGCTGCTTCTGTTCTTCAGCACCGGCGAATACCTTTCTCCTGTTGACAGCAGGCATTATTTCGTTGAATACCTTTTCGAAACGGTATCGGCGTTCGGCACGGTCGGCCTGTCCCTGGGGATCACGGCCAAAATGAGCGACATCCAGAAACTTGCGATCCTGCTGATGATGTTCGTCGGACGGGTGGGACCGCTGACGCTTGCCTTCTCCTGGCATTCCGCGCGGAAAAAGAGCATCACCTACGCCGAAGAATCCGTCATGGTGGGGTAAGGAGGTCAAGGCTATGCAAAGGGTCGTCGTCATCGGCTTGGGGATCTTCGGTTTCAACATTGTGAAGAATCTCTATGAAAACGGCTTTGACGTCATCGCCATAGACAAGAGCAAGGAGGCCGTTCAGAGGATCAAGGAATATGCCACGAAAGCCATCCTCGCTGACGGTATGGACAAGGAGGTGTTGGAACTCATCGGCCTGCAGGAAGACGATGTGGTCATTGTTTCCTTCGGAGAGGAGCTGGCTGCTGCGACCCTGATCACACTGCATCTCAGGCAGCTCAAGGTCAGGAACATCATCGTCAAAGCCCCCAATGAAGAGCATGGACTCATCCTCGAAAAGGTCGGGGCGACGGAGGTGATCATTCCAGAGAAGGTCATTGCCGACAAGGTGGCCAAGAGTCTCGTCTCTCCGAACGTGCTGGATTATCTTCCCCTCTCCGAAGACTACATGATCTCCGAATTGGCCCCGCCCAGCAGCTTTTTGGGAAAGACTATCTCCCAGCTTCAGTTGCGGAACCGCTTCCATATCGAAGTGATCGCTATCCGCGATGTCCTGTCCGACAATCTCCATATGATCCCTCCTGCAGATTTCGTGATCAAAGACGATGAAGTACTGATCGTTGTAGGCAAGGAAAAGGATATCCGGAAGATTAAATAGCGTGGATCGCAAAATCCCTTCGAGCCCAATCACATTTTCGCGGAGGTATTGAAAACATGAAAAAGATCGGCATCGTATCGGGCACCCTTTTTCTCGACGAAAAAGGGGGCTTTGCCGGCCTGGAAGAAAAGGTCGTGGAAACCGAGTACGGCCACGTCCTGCTCTTTCTGTCCCGGCAGGCCGTATTCGTTCCCAGGCACGGCAACGATCCCCAAAGGCACATCCTGCCCCACGAGATCAACCACCGTGCAAACCTCAAGGCCCTGAAGGATGCTGGCGTCAGCGAGGTCATCAGCATCAATTCGACGGGATCTCTGAAGAAGACCCTGAAGCCGGGCATGATCGTCATTCCCGACGATTTCCTCGTGCTTTCGGGCACGCCGACGACGATCCAGGGCAGGGCCCTTCATCTCACCCCGGCGTTTGACGAGGAGGTTCGAAGGCGCTGGCTGCAGGCGGCAAAAGACTGCGGCATCGAGGCCGTCGACGGAGGAATCTACTGGCAGACGGCCGGTCCGCGGCTGGAGACAAGGGCGGAAATTGCCATGATGAAAGGCTTCGCCGATCTGGTGGGCATGACCATGGCAAGCGAGGCGGTCATTGCCCAGGAGCTGGATCTGCCCTACGGCGCCCTGTGCTCCGTGGACAACTACGCCCACGGCCTGACCGACAGGCCGCTTGCCATGAACGAGATTCGAAAATACGCGCGTAAAAATGCCAAGTCCGTCCGACGGATCCTGCAGGGGTATCTCGAAAGGTTCTTCTCAGAAGGCCCCTAACTGGCAGTGTTTGATCTTGATCCCCTGGGCTTCGCAGGCGGATGATACCTCCATCCTGGAGATGCCTTGATTCCCTGCGATCTCCCAGGCGGAGGAACAGGAAAGACGGCCCTCGGAAAGCGCCCCGGCTATGGCGTTTGCCAGTTTCGGCGCCACATTCCCGGCAGGCTTGACGATCTTCTTTTCAGGGCTGTAACCGAAGAGTCCGAGTTGACAACGGGAGATAGCGATCCCCATTAAATCCAGGGCACGGCCGACTTCTATCATCGCCGTACCGATGTTTCGGGCTATACGTTCCGCCTCGGCGCAGGCAATCCGACCATCAACGCTCCTTGCTTTCAAGGCCTCCAGGAGGTCCGGACGCACCCCTTCCAGGGATCCGGCCGTTGCCTGAACGTCTTTCTTGTCTCGCAATGTCATCGATTCACCCCCTTGGTGGCTTAAAAAAGAAACGGCATCAATACTTCATGTAGTGAAAAGGTTCGATTGCCGAGAGGGCCTCCGTGTCCAGGGTTCTAAACCCGTGCTTCTCCAGGAGAGCCTCTGTCTTTTTTGTCTGATCCACCTCGACGACGAAAATGGCCTTTTCACTGCTTTCCAGTACAAAGCCGTAGGCGTTGTTGACATTGATGTTTTCCTTCGCCACAAGCTGGGTCAGCCGATCAAGACCGCCTGGCTTGTCCTCGATGAGCACGGCGAGGACCTCCCTCAGGCTGACCATCATGCCGGCCTTGGTCAGAACCGCCATAGCCCGCTTCGGATCGTCAACGAGCAGATTGATGACTCCGAAGGTATCGGAGGTGCTGATGGTGGTTGCCCGGATGTTGATCTTCTCCTTGGCGAGGATCTTCGTCACCGCCGCCAGCCTGCCCGGTTTGTTTTCCGCAAAAATGGAAAGCTGGTTTGCTATCATGGGGGTCTCCTTATTTATTCAATCCTTTCGATTATCGATTACCCGGACGGCCTTCCCCTCGGTTTTGGGGAGACTGTCGGGCGCCACCAAATCCACCCTGGGCGTAATCAGAATGTCGCTCTTGAGTTCCTCGACGATCCTGCGCCTGAGCTTTTCGAGCTGCTTCAGATCTCCCGTGAAGAACTCCCGTTTGACCTCCACCTGGACATTCATGTAGTCATCGTAACCCTCCCTGTCGAGCAGCACCAGGAAGTTCGTTCCCACCCCCGGGATCTCCATCAACCGCTTCTCGATCTGGATCGGGAAGATGTTCACCCCCTTGATGATCATCATATCGTCTGTCCGGCCCTTGATCCGTTCAATCCGTCTGTGGGTCCTGCCGCAGTCACAGGGGCCGGGAATGATCCTTGTCAGATCCTTGGTGCGGTATCGAATCAGAGGCATGCCTTCCCTTTTCAGCGTCGTCATGACCAGTTCCCCCTCCTGACCGTCGGCGAGTGGTTTTCCCGTCAGCGGGTCGATGATCTCCACGAGAAACTGGTCCTCCCAGATGTGAAGGCCGTTCTGGCAGGGACATTCAAAGGCAACGCCGGGACCGTTCATCTCGGAGAGGCCGTAGGAGTTGTACGCCTTGAACCCATAGAGATCTTCGATCGTTCTGCGCATCTTTTCCGAATGGGGCTCCGCACCGATGAAGGCCGCCTTGAGCTTCGTATCCTTTCGCGGATCGACATGCATTTCGTCGAAAACCGTCGAGAGATAAAGGGCATAACTCGGAATAATGTGTATGAAGGTTGTACCGAAATCACAGATCAATTGAATCTGCCGCTTGCTGTTGCCGGCACCCGCGGGAATCACGAGGGCGCCTATCTCTTCGGCGCCATAATGGAACCCAAGGCCGCCTGTGAAGAGACCATAAGTCATCATGTTCTGAAAGACATCGCCCCTTCGCATCCCGGTCATGTACATGGAACGAGCCACCAGATGGGTCCACGCCTTGATATCGTTTGCCGTGTGGAAAATGACCGTTGCCCGACCCGTCGTTCCTGAGGAAGAGTGCATCCTGATAAGTTCCTCCCTGGCAACCGCCACAAAACCCCAGGGCCAATGCTCTCTGAGATCGTCCTTGGTTGTCAGAGGAAGCATTTCAATATCCGCCAGTTTCCTGATATCATCGATCTGCAGTCTCCGGTCTTTGAAAAGATCCCTGTAATAGGAAGATCCCTGGGCCCTTCGCAATGTTTCCCTGAGCCCTTCCATCTGAGTCTCTTGCAGCCTGGCCTGCTCGACGGTTTCTTCCCTTTCATCCCAGTACATTAAGCCGCCTCCTCGGTTCTGTCGCCTCTTCTTACAGCGCAACGGAAATTATATCAAGACAATAAATAAGGATTCCCTGTTCCCCTCACAAGGAATAGATGTTTATTTTAATTCATTTTAATTCATTTGAATTTGACAGGATAACATCGTCATTCTATACTTCCAGCCGCAACGAGACGCCCGTATAATTTTCGGTGATCTGGAGCAAAACCCGTGTTGGCAAGAACGCTGCTTCAAAACAAAAAGATCTACAACCAATACAATCAATTCAGGAAAAGCATCTTTACGGAATTGTCTCCAAAGGACGGAGAAGTCATTCTCTATCTCCTCCCCTGGCTGTTGAGCATCAACGATCCACGATGCCCCGGTTACGTCGAACGACTCCGGCAGCCCATCCGGATTTACGGGATCGAGCAGAACCGATACATCTTCAGGCGTGAAGCTGTTTTCAAGACCCTCTTCAACATCCGCAAGGAAGGTCAGATGCTCAGACCCATAACCAACGCCTGCATCATCCAGGGGGTCTACACCATCGGCAG
>JAFGIO010000138.1 GCA_016929555.1 Deltaproteobacteria bacterium
TCTGTCCCCTGCGGGTTTCCCCGAAATCCCCTCCCGGAAGCCCCGATTCTGAATGAAATGTTCAATGAGGATTCTACAAAACGGATAACAACGGTGATCTTTGACGCTCCTTTTTGAAGGGTCTTGGAGGGGTAAGTTATGCAGACACGACCTTTCTTTTGAAGGCAAGCGGCTGAAATTTTTTTACAAAACCAAAATTTTGGCCTCCATATAGTCCCTGATCGCGTATTTCACTCCCTCGCGACCGAAACCTGAATCCTTGATGCCTCCATAGGGCATATGATCCACCCGGAAAGTGGGTACGTCGTTGATGATCAATCCGCCGACCTCGACTTCCTCGAAGGCCTTGCGAATACTGCGCATGTCAAAAGTGAACAGACCTGCCTGAAGGCCGAAACGTGTATCGTTCAGATGGCGGATGCCCTCCGAGATGGAATCCACCTTCTCCACCACGACGACCGGTCCGAATACTTCTTCACCGTTGACTTCCATGGTCCTGTTCGTCCCGGTAAGCACCGTCGGGGGATAATATGTTCCATCCCGCCTGCCTCCTTGAAGCAATCTGGCGCCTCCAGTAATGGCCCTTTCGACCCAGGTCTCCACGCGCACAGCGTTTTTCTCATCGATCATGCAGGATATCTCCGTATTTTCATCCAGGGGATCGCCGTATTTCAAGGCCTTGACCCTCGATAGAAAACGTTCGCAAAAAGCCTCAAACAGGCCGTTCACGACGAAGATACGCTGGACGTGAATGCAGACCTGTCCCGAATAGGCAAAGCCACCCATAAGACAACGATTTACGGCATGGTCCAAATCTGCATCCCCGGCAATAAGCACCCCCGCATTTCCTCCCAGCTCTAAAACGACTTTTTTCTTGCCGGCTCGCTCCTTCATGGCCCAGCCAACCTCCGGTGAACCGGTGAAGGACAGAACTGCAACACGGGAATCGGCGATTAGAAAATCCCCAACGTGGCGGTCGCAAGGCAACACAGAGAAGGCGCCTTTGGGCAGCGCTGTCTGATCGATGATTTTTGCCAGTTCCAGCGAACATAAAGGTGCCGCAGATGCGGGCTTGAGGATGATCGGACACCCCGCAGCGATGGCCGGCGCCACTTTGTGAGCCACAAGGTTCAAGGGAAAATTAAAGGGAGTTATGGCGACGACGATTCCAGCCGGAAAATACCTCACCCATCCCTCTTTCCCTTTCCCGGCGGCCGTCCAGTCGAGGGCAATGTATTCCCGGGGCAGCCGTTTGCTCTCCTCAGCAGCCACCTGAAAGGTGTCCGCCGCCCGATCGATTTCCCCCATAGCGTATCGAAGGGGCTTCGCGCATTCCCCGGCCAGCAATTCTGCTAGGCGTTTCCGTTCATTTAACAAACCATTCGAGATACCATGCAGAATCTCATAGCGTTGAACCGAGGCAAGCTTCATCAGTTCCGCTCCCGCCTGCTGCGCAAGGACGATGGCCTTGTCGATCTCCTTTTGTCCTGCCTTGCCGCAACGATCAATGAACGCCCCGTTGAACGGATTGTTGACGTCCAAGGATTCCCCCATCTCAATAAAGGAACCGCCGAGATAAATTTCGTTCATTCCCACCTCCCGATGCTTGTGAAGAAGGCATGGCCGAAGCCCTGGCTGCCGTCCCGAGATCGACGTGGCATGCAGCCCGGAGCTCTGATCCGTACCTGCCGTTCCGCCGAAGAAATGGATGGATGGATTCTTAGATCGGATTATCAATCGCCGAAGGAAATGCCTATCTCTCGTGCCGTCTTTACGGAGTCGCAGTCGATGGGAACGTTCTTTATCAGTCCGATGACCTCGGCAAGGGGAACGGCCTTTACCTCGGGGGGCACGAGTGCCACCATTGCGCCAAATTGTTTCTCTTCGATCATGCGAACCGCCGCCGCTCCGAAGCGCAGAGCGACTAGCCTGTCGAAAGTCGTGGGTGCACCGCCACGCTGAAGGTGGCCGAGGACGATCGATCGGGTGTCTTTTCCCGTTTGTTTCGCAATTTCTTTGGCCAGAAAATCGGCGATTCCGCCAAGAACGACGTCCTGGCGTCCCGTCTCTCCCACACCTTTATGGATGATTCGTCCTCCGGCAGGCACGGCGCCTTCTGCGACGACGACAATGGCGTAGTGCTGGCCGTGAAGTTCACAGGCCATGATGTGATCGCAGATCCTATCGATGTGGAATGGTATTTCGGGAATCAGAATGACATCGGCTGCGCCTGATATACCGCTGTTGAGAGCGATCCAGCCGGCATGCCTTCCCATGACCTCCACGACCATGACCCTTTCATGCGATTTTGCCGTTGAGTGCAATCGGTCTATCGCCTCCGTGGCGATGCTAACGGCGGTATCAAATCCGAAGGTAATGATCGTCGATCGCAGGTCGTTGTCGATCGTTTTGGGCACACCGATGACGGGCATTCCCTTCTTGTACAAATTATAGGCGATCTCGAGACTTCCATCTCCTCCGATCGCCACCAGGCAATCGAAGCGCAGCCGCTTGAAATTTTCCAGTATCTTGTCGGAGACATCTCGAATCTCGACGTCTCCGACCACGTTATGGACTGGCATTTTGAAAGGGTTGCCCCGGTTCGTCGTACCGAGGATGGTGCCGCCGACGTTCGATATGTGGCTAACAAATTCCGGGGTCAGTCGAACCAGTTCATCCGTGTTGAGAAGCCCCGCATAGCTGTTCTTTACGCCGAAGACTTCCCAGTTTCTCTTGTAAGCTGCCTTTGTCACAGCCTCTATGACGGCGTTCAGCCCCGGCGCATCGCCACCCCCCGTATTGACCGCTATCCGCACGCCTTTCGATGTCATTTCAGCCACTCATAAGATTGTCTTAAATCCATAGATCGAGGATGCGTCCCCTGGCAGGAACCGAATCCTCTGAGGGAGATGCATAAACATTCCGGCCGCTATGGTAAACAGCGGGATTCGCCTCGAGGTCCTCCCCGAAGTAAACGATGTCGATGGTTTCCCGTTGATCTGGAGAATCGATGATCTGTGGCTGCAGGGGCCTCCCTCGAACCTGCGTCGATACGGCCGCTGGAGTCACTTGCCGGAAGTGCTGTCCATAGCTGACAGGCAGAGAATTTTGAACATCCATGTTCTTATTCCCATGAGGATATGTGTCGTTCACAGCCCAGGGCCTTTGCCTGGACGTTGTCTATCATAAGGGACGTTCAGTTCCCTGTCAATCTCAAATCATCGAAAAACATCGAAAAACAACCGCCCGATCCACGAATTCTCCAGGGCTTTCCCTTGCCTGGCTTCTTTACAAGACAAGACCGTACCTTGAAGAGGAATTCAGGATGCTTCCTGGGATTCCGTCGAGACTCCCGCAAGCCATCCCACCGCGTCAAGATAAGCATTCATGCCCCGAAAGAACAAATCGTTGTGACCGGCAAACTGCACGGGCAGAAACCGCTTATGACGAGCCGGGCTTGCCTCGAAGAGACTCCTGCCTTCCGAGAAGGGTATGATTTCGTCGTATTCACCATGGATGATCAAGGTCGGTTTCCTGTACCGACGGATCTTTTCGATGTTTCCGAATCCTTCTTTTTCTGTCAGCCCAAGAATATCCAGGCTCATCCCCAGCAGATTGAGGAGGGGTTCCACATAGGCAAAACCGCTTTCGATAATGAGACCGTCTATCTCATCGGAGTATCCTGCGACAAGCTCCATCGCAGAGGCACTTCCCAGAGAACGACCCATGACGATGAAGGCACCGCCGTACCTCCTTTCGCGGAGCCACTTTTTCGTGAATTTGAAAATCACATGACAATCCCTCATCATGGACGTCACAGAAGGCCTGCCCGTCGAGCGTCCATAACCTCGATAATCGACGGGCAGAAAGTTGATGCCCCTCTCCAGATACAGCAAGGCCATATCGTCATAATCGGACACGATTTCTCCGTTGCCGTGAAAGAACAGGATATTCGGTGAGATCTCGGAAGCAAGGTGGAAACAGCCTCCTATATGGATTCCCCCTTCAACTGGAATCAGCACCGACTCATAGGGACCGGCAGGCTCGTGCGAACCCGTCTCCAGACGGGGGTAGAAGAGGGTCTGGGTTATTTGAGGTATATCGAAGGCCGAATAATCTATCTTCTCGATGTCAATCATGATTCTGTCTCAAAGAAAGCATATGGAATGAGGATTTCTTGTCTTCAAAGACCCGCTATGCGGCACGGTTCGCTATTTTGTGATTGCCCGGCTGAACTTCAAGAAATAATCGAAACCGGAATAAACGGTCAGCACCAGGGCTATATAGAGAATGACGGTTCCGACCACATGGGCATCCGCGCCGAAAAGAGGGTAGTGAATCATGAGCGCGGAAACGGCGACGATCTGACAGAGCGTCTTCTTCTTGCCCAAAGGGCTTGCTTGAATGACGATGCCTTCCGAAGAAGCGATACTGCGAATGCCGTCTACCGCGATATCTCTTATGATCGTGATTACGACGATCCAGGCAGGAACACGACCGATAGGGATCATGAGAATCATGGCCGAGTTCACGATGATCTTGTCGGCGATGGGATCGAGTAATTTGCCCATTTTTGTGACGATCTGATATCTCCTGGCAATATAACCGTCCAGCAGATCCGTGAGGGCCGCAAGGATGAACAGGGCTGCGATGATGAGACTTCCCGTCGGTCCCGGTGACAGCAAAAGAAAAAACAGCACCGGGATGACACCGATTCGCATCATCGTAATGGTGTTGGGAAGGTTTAAGGCCTCCCTTCTCGCCGGAGATATCGGCAATTTGTCAAAGGATCTTTTTAGATAATCGATCATGGGAATTATCTCCCGATTCTCCGGCTATGGGCGAGGCACCTTTTTCCAGTCCGAAAGGAATGCGTCAATGCCTCTGTCCGTCAAGGGATGTTTGACCAGTTGCGCGATGACCTTGAAAGGTATCGTCGCGATATCGGCGCCCATCATGGCGGCAGTCAGGACATGTCGGGGATGCCTGACGCTCGCCACGATGACTTCCGTATCATATCCATAATTGTTGAAAATCGTGACGATTTGTTCAACGATTTCCATCCCGTCATGGGCGATGTCGTCCAATCGTCCGACAAAAGGGCTTACGTAAGCCGCACCCGCCTTGGCCGCCATCAGTGCCTGCAGCGGCGAGAATATGAGCGTTTGATTGACCCTGATCCCTTCGACGGCGAAGATACGGGTTGCCTTCAGGCCCTCGGTGGTTATCGGAACCTTGATCACGACATTGTCACCCAGCTTGGCCAGCTTCCTCCCTTCATTCACCATGCCCTGAGCTTCGAGACTCAAAACCTCAAGGCTGACCGGCCCGTTCACGGCGTCGAGTATTTCTCGGACAACGGCATCAAAAGGCTTGTTTTCTCTGGCAATCAGTGATGGGTTCGTTGTCACGCCATCCACCATACCTAGTTCGATTCCCTCTTTGATCTCCTCTATATTCGCCGTGTCAACAAAAAATTTCACATGCACCTCCTAACCCTGGCGTTTCTTTCTCTCTTCCTTGAATTTCTTGTAGCAATCCCGGCTGCAAAAGTAGACGGTTTTGCCATCTATCACGGTCTGGTAAGCGCTGCTCTGGGGAATATAGGTGTGACACCAGGGATCCTCGACCAAGTCCTCACGACCGGTTATTTCCCGGTTGCCGGTATGAGCCCTGTTTCCCCAAAAGAGCAACACAATACCCCGAACCAGCTTATATAAGAGGTAAACAACAACGACTGCGACAATGAATCGAAGGATGCTCATAACGGATGAACCGCTTTTATCATTTTCTATGGTTCATAGAGTTCGACCCTGCTCGGATCCTCGCTCCGCTCCATCAGTCCCCGGACGGACACACCGAAAGACGGGTGAATGAAGTAGGGGGCCAGTTCAAAAAGGGGTTCGAGAACAAACCGCCGCCTGTGAAGCTCCGGATGCGGGATGACGATGTCCTTCTCCTGAATTACCTGCTGGCCGTAAAACAGGATGTCGAGGTCTATGATCCTAGGCCCCCATCGTATAGGCGATTTTCGTCCCATTCGATCCTCTATCTCCTTCAAAACGGCAAGAAGCTCCCTGGGGGTCAGGATGGTCCTGATCTCGATAACTGCGTTGATGAACCATTCCTGATCTCTGACACCGACGGGTTCCGTCCTGAAAAAAGACGAACGACGAAGGACGTCGATGCCTTCGATTTCTGCAACGTACCCGATGGCTTCCCGGCAGCGTGATAGAGGGTTATCCAGGTTGGATCCCAAGCCCACAAACACAATGATGCCGTTTTGTACATCGACCACCTGAACGCAAGTCCCCTTTAGGCGGCAATCACAGGACGCTTCCACTGCCATCGGAGGCCATCTCCGACTCATCGAAGACCCAGCACATCCTGCATGTCGTAAAGTCCATTCCCCTTGTCCATGATCCATTTCGCCGCCCGTATCGCCCCCCTGGCGAAGTTGTCGCGACTGTGGGCTCGATGGATGAATTCGAGCCGCTCACCAACACCCCCGAACATTACCGTATGCTCGCCGACAATGTCTCCGGCCCTGATGCTCTGAATGCCGATCTCTGTTTTTGTCCTCTCGCCTATGATCCCTTTCCGGGCATAGACCCCGACTTTTTCCAAATCGCGCTCCAAAGCGTCCGATATGACCTGGGCCATTTTCAAGGCCGTTCCGCTGGGGGCATCCTTTTTCATGTGGTGATGCGCCTCCAGAATTTCCACATCGTAATCCGCTCCAAGGATCTTTGCCACGTCGCGCAACACCTTGTACATGACATTGACCCCTACACTCATATTGGGAGACAAAACACAACGGGTCTTTTTCGCCAGATGCTCTGCCTTCTCCAACTCCGAAGCAGTGAAGCCCGTGCTGCCGATGACGATGGGACAAGGTTTTTCTGCGGCCAGTTCAAGATACCTCATGGAGGCTTCATGACTGGTGAAATCTATAACGACATCCCCTCGCTCAAGGCAAGCCTCAAAATTTTCTTCAACGTGTACACCGATCCGTCCCAGGCCGAGCGTCTCCCCCACATCCCTTCCCACGAGCGGATGTCCCTGCTGCTCTACGGCACCGACCACCTCCATATCTTCCGTCTGAGAGGCGATGCTGACGATCCTGCCTCCCATCCTGCCTCCTGCACCCGTTACGACGACCCTAATCATAGGAGCCCCCTCTATTTCATGATAAACGTTCTTGGCCGAAATGCTTACGGAATCAATCCATAGTTTTTCATGGCCGTCCTGAGTTTCTCATAATTGCTTTCCGAAAGCTTGCACAGGGGCAGTCGCACATCGTAATCGATCTTACCCATCATCGAAAGCGCCGCCTTTACGGGAACGGGGTTCGTTTCTATGAACAGCGCATCAACCAGGGGGCTCATCTTGTAATGGAGCTCTTTGGCTTTGGCCAATTCGCCCCGCTCGTATGCCTGGACCATGGCTGCCATATCTGCAGGGGCTACATTGGAGACGACGGAAATGACCCCCTTACCCCCCTGAGCCAACAGGGGCAGTGTGAGGTTATCATCCCCCGAAAGGACGTCAAAATCGCCGCCGCAGAGCATAATGACATCGCTCATCTGCTTTAAATTTCCGGATGCCTCCTTGATACCGACGATGTTCTTCATCGTGGAAAGTCGGGCCACCGTTTCCGGCAGCATGTTGACCCCCGTCCTTCCCGGAATATTATAGAAAATCTGGGGAATCGGAACCCCTTCAGCGATAGCCTTGAAATGCTGATAGAGCCCCTCCTGCGAAGGTCTGTTGTAATAGGGACATACCAGCAATGCCGCATCCGCACCGGACTCATACGCATGTTTCGTCAATCTCAGCGCTTCGGCCGTGCTGTTCGATCCGGTCCCGGCAATGACAGGAACCCTTTTGCGGACCGCATCGATTGTGATCTCGATGACCCTGTCATGCTCCTCGTGGGAGAGGGTCGATGATTCCCCAGTTGTACCGCATGGAACGATGCCGCTTGTCCCGTTTTCAATCTGAAATTCAATCAGCCCCCTGAACGCATCCTCGTCCACGACTCCGTTTCGGAAGGGTGTTACGATCGCAACGATTGCACCTTTAAACATGAGATTTCCTCCTCATTCACTCAACAATTACGTTTTTCAAATCCTTAGTAAGAAAATCCTCTTCCTGTAGCCCTCCCCCTCGAGGGGGGAGGGTTTGGGTGGGGGTGATTTTCATGCTTCGTGGCGCCACACGGGGCATGAGGGTTTTTTACGAAGGGACCGTTTTTTCATTCTGCCTCTTCAAAAAAGCCGGTATCTTTTCACCCCTGATTAAATCCGTGTATGTTTCACGCCGTCTGATCACATGGAACCGGTTGTCCCTGACAAGAACTTCCGCAATTTTAGGCCTTGAATTGTAGTTCGATGCCATGGAAAATCCGTAAGCACCGGCGCTCATGACCGCCATCAGTTCCGACCGGTCGAAAAGCGGAAGCTTTCGTTCTTTGGCCAGATAATCGCTGGATTCGCATATCGGTCCAACGACATCGACCTGGATCTCCTCTCGCTGCCCCTTCACCACCGGCTGTATCTGGTGGTAGGCGTTGTAGAAGCCGGGCCGAATCAGATCGTTCATGCCCGCATCGACGACGATGAAATTCTTGTCTTCGTTCGACTTGGTGTACAGGACCTTCGTTACGAGGATGCCCGCATTCCCGACGATCACCCGCCCCGGTTCGAAGATCAGCGTACAGTGCAGATCCCGGGCCGCTTCGATGACGGCCTGTGCATACTCCGAGGGATGGGGTGGCTCCTCACGATCGTAGGTAATCCCGAGTCCGCCTCCCAAGTCCAGAAACCGGACCTGTATGCCTTCTTCCCGAAGGGCATGGACCAGTTTTTTCAGCCGATTCATGGTATCGATAAAGGGCGACACCTTCGTCACCTGAGAACCGATGTGGCAGCTGACGCCCATGATATCGACATAGGGAAGTGTATTGGCCTTCCTGTATTCCAAAAGCGATCTTTCGATATCGATGCCGAATTTGTTTTCCTTGAGCCCCGTCGAGATATGCGGATGGGTCTGGGCATCCACATCGGGATTCACCCTCAGTGCAACCCCCGCCTTTTGCCCCATATTTCTGGCACAGTCATGGATGTCATCGAGTTCCTGAGAAGATTCGACATTGAACATCAGTATCCCCTCCCGGAGGGCATACTCGATCTCGTCGCGTCTCTTGCCTACACCGGAATAGACCACCTTCTTCGGATCGACGCCAGCCTTGAGGGCCCGGAACAGTTCCCCGCCTGAAACGATATCCACACCTCCACCCTGCCTTGTGAATACGCGGAGGATGGCGATATTGGAATTGGATTTTGCAGAAAAGCAGATGATGTGGTCGACCGCCTCGAAGGCCTGATCGAAGACGTGAAAGTGACGACTGAGCGTCCGATGGCTGTAAAGGTAAAAGGGCGTTCCCACGCGTTGGGCAATTTCGGCGACGGGGACTTCCTCACACCAAAGTTCATTGTTTACATATTTGAAATCATTCATTCTATTTTGATTTCCCCTTCCGGAATCGCTTCCGGGGATGCCTCAGCACAATATCCGGAAACATTGCATGCAATGATACGATAGCCATAGGTGCCGTCCGGCGAAGCCGTCTCATCGAGATAGCGAAAAGATCCTTTCCCCTCCCTTACCAGCAAAGGATCATCAGCATACAGATCCAACAGGAGTTTCGTCTGATCCGTGCTGCCTTCGCAACCTTCGCCCGGCATGACGATTTCCCTTCTTAGAATCCGAAAGCGGTGAACAAAATTGTTTTCCTCCAGCATTCGCCATCGGAGCAGGTTGCCGTCCGGCGTCTTCCGCGCGCTCAATTCCACGGCTGCTGGCTGTATCGTCCTCTCCGGCGGCAGAGGGTCCCCCTTCTTCCCGCAGCCAACGAAGCACAGGACTGCAACCAGCATGATCTGCACCGGCATCCAAAGGGATCTGCACATCATGACCGGCCCTCGATCTGGCGAATCCTGCGCCCTACGGCCGCAGCGGATGTTCCTCCGAGAATATCCCGAACCGCCACCGAACGCTCGACAGTCAGACAATCAAGAACATCGCTTCCAAAGCTTTCATGGAATCCTTGGAATTCAGCGAGGGTCAGATCCGACAATTCCTTGCCGCCGTCGAGGCAATAGGCGACGATCCGACCCACGATTCCGTGAGCCTCGCGAAAAGGGATACCTTTTTTGACCAGGTATTCCGCCACATCAGTCGCCATCGCGAATCCCCGGGATGCATCTGTTCGCATCCGGTCCCTGTTGAAGGTGACGTGATCGATCATTGCCCGAAAGATGTCGAGACAGCTTTTGACCGTATCGACGGTATCGAAAAGCGGCTCCTTATCCTCCTGCAGGTCCCGGTTATAGGTCATCGGCTGGCCCTTTAAGAGCGTTAATACCGTAACCAGACATCCATAGACCCTTCCCGTCTTTCCACGGATCAGCTCCGCAACATCGGGATTTTTCTTCTGAGGCATGATACTGCTCCCCGTCGTGAAGGCATCGGATATTACAGCGAATTCAAATTCCTCTGTGGTCCAGAGGATGAGATCTTCACAGAAGCGGCTTAGATGCATCATCACCAA
>JAFGIO010000139.1 GCA_016929555.1 Deltaproteobacteria bacterium
CCTCCCGATTCCCCTATACTTGTCACCACATTGAAACGCAAGGGTTATGATTCATAACTTTTTGTTACAACGATGCTTTTCAGAAAACATTCCCTTGGGTTTTCAGGAAAGCAGAAAATCAATCAAAAGGAGGTCGACAATGGCGGATAAGACAAAAGGGGCGAATACGGCGCCGCTGGAAGGCATCAAGGTGATCGAGATCACCCAGTGGGCTGCGGCTCCGGGAGCGGCGGTGATCCTCGGGGATTTCGGGGCCGATGTCGTCAAGATCGAACATCCCGTCCGGGGAGACGGATGGCGGGGGATCATGTCATCCGGCGCCATTCCCATCGGGGATGTCAATTATCCCTGGGAGCAGGACAACCGGAACAAACGGGGCATGACGCTCGACATCAGCAATGCGGACGCACAGGAGATCTTTCGGAAAATCATCGGAAAGAGCGACGTGTTCCTCACGAATCTCAGGCCCAACGAACTGAAACGCTACCATCTCGAATACGAAACCCTGGTACAGTACAACCCGAAGCTGATCTACGCCAATCTCACGGGCTATGGCCGGAAGGGCCCCGAGAGGGAGAGGCCGGGTTACGATTATACCGCCTTCTGGGCAAGGTCCGGATTCCAGTCCGTCATCAAGGAACCCGACAGGCCGCCGATCTTCCAGCGGGGCGCCATGGGCGATCACGTTGCATCCATAGCCATGGCCTGCGGCATCATCACGGCGCTGTATTACCGGGAGAGGACCGGGGTCGGCCAGGAAGTCGATGTAAGCCTTCTGGGCACCGGCTGCTGGGTCCTGTCCTTCGACATTATGGCGGCCCTCGTGACGGGTCAGTACGCCCCCCCGCGCAAGCGCGAAGAGATGCTCAGCATGGTCAACGTCTACCGGACCAAGGACGACAAATGGATCATGATGATGCACCTGCAGCCCGATCCCTACTGGCCGAAGTTCTGCAAGGCCATGGGTATCGAGCACCTGGTGGACAATCCGGAATATTCGACGCTCTTCGCACGGCTGGCCCACGAAGCCGAACTCATCCCAATGGTGGAAGGGATCATGGCCTCAAAGACGTTGGAAGAGTGGAAGAAGATCATGGACGAGTGCGGCCTGATCTACGCACCCGTCCAGGAACCCACGGAGGTCGCCAAGGATGAGCAGGCCTGGGCCAACGACAATTTCCTGAAGTTCGAGCATCCCATCCTCGGCTCCATGACCATGGTGAACAATCCCATGCGCCTGAGCGCCACGCCGGGTACCATCCGCCGTCCGGCCCCGGAATTCAACCAGCATACCGAGGAGGTGCTGCTGGAATTCGGCTTCGATTGGGACGATATCGCGAAGTTCAAGGACAAGAAACTCATCGCTTGATCCCAAGAGGGGCGGCCTCGGGGCCGCCCCTCTTTCGTTTCATCCGGCAACCGGTCACGTGGTCAGCCGTCGGTAGATCTTGGGCAGCACCCGGGGGAGTTCTTCGGTCTGCTCGATCACGAGATACTGGGAATCCTGGCACATCCTGCGCAGATAGTCGTTTCCGGCGAGGTCCACGGTGATGCAGAAGAGATGGGCATTTCTCCGGGCGGTCTCCTGAATGGCCATCTTCGTGTCCTGCAGGCCGTATTCCACGCCCGATCGGTCCTCTCCGTAATCGTGATCCTGGGGATAGCCGTCGCTGATCAGGATGATGTTCTTCGTCTTGGCCCGGCGGCCCGAAATCTTGGACAGGGCATGCCTGACGGCCGTCCCCATGCGGGTGGACCGCCTCGGCTCGATCGCGTCGATGCGCTTTTTTACCTCCTCGTCATAGGCGTCGTCGAAGTCCTTTACGGTGTAGAATTCCACGTTGGCGCGACCATAGCTGGAAAATCCATAGATGGCGTATTCGTCGCCGATCTCTTCGAGGGCCTCGGCCATGATGACGAGGGCCTCCTTTTCGATGTCGATGACCCTCTTCCCCTCCGGCTCGCCGGCTGCGCAGGAAGCGACATAGTCCGGATCGTAGAATCTCGGATTGATGAAGATCCGGTCCGTTGGGAGGGGGTGCAAAGACCCCCCGCCGGCCTTGCCGTCGACTCGATCGTTCGTGGACGCGCTCATATCGAGAAGAAAGAGGGTCGAAAAATCCCGTTCCTTGTGTTCCCGCTCGATGTAAATCTTCTCCGAAGGCGAAAGCCCGGCCCGGCGGTCCACGGATGCATCGACGGCCGCGTTGAGATCGATCTCTTCACCGCTTTCCAATTGCGGAATCTTCTTGAAGAGTTCGGGCTTGAGCATCTGGAATTGTTTGCGCACTTCCTTGACCAGACCGGCATGAGATTCCAGGGTCCTGGCAATGAAATCGAAGCGTTCCCCTTTCAGGGGCAGCTCTTTCAGGCGGCACCATTCCACCCGGTAATCGCCGATTCGGTAATCCCACTCGTCATAGGTGAAGGCATCCCGATCGAGGACTTCCCCGTCTTCAGGAATAAAGGACTGTGCCGGCCATGTCCGTTCCCGCG
Source organism: Deltaproteobacteria bacterium (assembly GCA_016929555.1). Taxonomy (GTDB): domain Bacteria; phylum Desulfobacterota; class Syntrophia; order Syntrophales; family JAFGIO01; genus JAFGIO01. The sequence goes on from JAFGIO010000139.1 coordinate 2,497, forward strand.
GGGCCCCGTCGGTTGTTTCCCGAATCCGGCCGGCAGGTCCCTTCACATCCTGCGGGCCCAAGAGGGTCAGACCGTGACCTTCCCTTTCCCCATCATTCCGAGAGGCCAGAGCATCGATCTCCAGCCCCTTTTCCAGAAGTTCCCGCAGGGCTTCCGGAGAGAGGGGCTGTCCCATTGCCTTGCCATTCAGCAACGGCCTGATTTTCCGGGGAGTCAATTTATGCTGCAACAGCTCCGGTCCGGCAGGAGCGCGGTGAGGCAAGGGCGCCATATTTTTGTATGGGCAGACGCCTTCGGCAGCCCCAGCGGCGAAGCGCCCGTTCCCGGCATCGAAAGGAGTTCCAGACAGGGCTCGCCGCCGCTCTTCGCCGATCTGCGGCAAAAACGCATCCGGCAGAACGTTGGGCACGGGGGAAACGATTTCGTAAAGTGCCACGGTGGCGCGCGCCGAATCCACGACCGTGGCTCCCCTCTCCAAAAGCGGATCGATCAGGGAGGGCAGCGCTTCGAGAGCGGAAAGGTAGGAAAGGAGGGGCTGCGGAACGTCTTCACCCTCCCGCCCGCCAACCGTGACCCTCAGGACATGATCGATCAGGGACTCCTGCAGGGGTAGATCCACTGCAGGCTGCCTGTCCGCAAGGACTTCCTGGAGGAACGCGTCCATTTCCTGCCTCAAGCCCCGATACCCCCGCCGCAACGAGTGGTCGATCCTTGCACCCTCGAGAATATGGAAGAGATCTCTCGCCATTTCCCTGTTCGGAAAGAGGCGGAAAAAAATTTCCAGAGGCGAGGCGGGAACCGTCTCTTTGCAGATGCTCCGCAGGCCGGCCAGAAAAAGCCCGGGCGGGAAAAGATCATAGACCGAGGAGAGCTTGAAAGAGAAGGTGCCGAACTCCACGTATCCGGCCTGATGAGCTACGGCGAGCTTGAACGCCAGAAAATTCACGAACGGCGTGGAAAACCGTTCAAATACCTTGGGAAGGAAGATCGTTTCCCGGTCTAGGGAGCGGGTGCGCCAGAAGTGATCTGTGGGGCTTGCCGGCAATTCATCCAAAGGCTTCAGGACAAACCTTCTTCCGCAGAGCGCTTGGGCATAAATTCTCAGAGAACGGGCGACGTCCTCGAGATGGACGGCGCTGCCTCGGGTTCGCTCCCCCTTCCGGGATATGTTCAGAAACGAATCACCGTCCATCCGAAGATTCCCCTCTATGCACGACCTCTTCCACCATGCTTCGAATGACTTCTCGCCTATCCACCCCTTGCTTGCTTGACAAGAGCCTGCTGGGAACTGTTTCCTGGTCTTCATCCTGCCGGTTACGGGTCATCTGTAACGCAATTACTCGAATTTGTCGAACATTCATTCGAGTACAGTACCTGAAAGATCATCAGGAAAGACGAGAAGAATCGTCTTCCATCCCTCGATAATTCGGTGGATTTTTTCCTTGACACCCAAGACCCGTACGCTCATAATGCCCTCACAGAAGAGGAAGTTCTTATCGATTATTCACCAATCCACATCAATCAACAAAACGGCCCGTGCATACGCGGCTGCCCTCGGTCGAGAGAGGCTGAACGTTTCGCTGCGCCATGCCGGGACGGGACGTCAAAGCTGATTTACAATCAAGGAGGTCGGAATGGAGGCGATACAGCGGTTGGCGGCCCATGTCAAATCGAGAATGGGCGATTTGATACGGCATAAAAAACAGGGGGGGAAGATCGTCGGCTATTCCCCGGGAGGCTACCTGCCCGAAGAGATCGTATTGGCGGCCGGAGCGATTCCCGTCTGCATGGCCCGGGGAGGCGACCATACCCTCGTCGAACTCGCCGGCGCCTACGTCTGCCGTTGGCTGGACACATTCTGCCGCACGCAGATCGCATACGGCGCCTCCGGGGAGGACCCGTACTACAACGTTCTCGACCTTCTGGCCATCCCGATTACAGACAATCATGTGAGGGCGGTTTCCGACATCCTCAGTTACCATACGGGCCTGGATATTTTCCCCTTCGGCGTACCCCACATGAAAGAACAAGCTGCATCTGACTATTACCTCCACGGGATAAACAGATTCAAGGAAAAGATGGAAAATCTCTGCAGCGTCTCCATCACCGAGCAAAAATTGAAACAGGCGATCGAGCTCTGCAATAGGGAACGGGAACTCTTTCGCAACATAAGCCTTCTGCGGCAAGCCAATCCTTCACCCGTAAAAGGCAGCGATTTCGTGGCTCTCCACCACGGATCGCTGGTGGCCGATAAGGAGTTCATGGTGGATGTGCTGGAAGCAGTTTACCGGCATTTTCAAGAAAACGCTCCCCTTCGGGAGAGCGCACCGCGTCTGCTCTTCACCGGCTCCACCCTGGCTATCGGCGATTTGAGGGTCCTGAATCTCATCGAAGGATACGGGGGGAAAGTGGTGATCGAGGAGTTTGCCGAAGGCCTAAGACCGTATTGGGAAAACGTTTCACTCGACGGAGATCCGATGGCGGCCCTGGCAGACGCCTACTTTACCCGTCGCGTTCCCCCCGCCTGGTTCAGGCCCGGCACAGAGCGCCTCGACTTTCTCCTCAAGCTCGCCGGCGATTACACGGTGGACGGCGTCGTCTGGTATCATCTTCTGTACCGGGAGTCTTACAAGACGGAGTCGTACTACTTTCCCCGGCGGCTGAAAGACGGACCGGGCATCCCCATGATTGTCATCGAATCGGACTATGATGCCTCGGAAGCGGGTCAGCTGAGCACTCGTATCGAAACCTTCATGCACACCCTAAGGAGCTGAGTATGTCAGAATATTACGACACATTGCTGGAACTTTGCGATTTCACCCCCGAGGAGATAGACGGGCAAAGACCGCGCATCGAAATGGCGATCGAAAAAATTGGCTTGGATCGGCACGACTTCAGCCGCGCCGAGGAGCGGGTGTCCTCGCAACACGACATCGCACTGAGAGGAGTCAGGAGGCTCCTCCGCGCATGGCTTTTGGAGCTGCTGGACCTCGTCCTGTCGCGCGAGGAAGGTAAAAAGGTGGTGTACTACGGCTATCCCAGCATCCAAGGCCCCGGAATGACCATCAAGGCCGCCTCGACCATCGATCTGTACGTCGGCTGCCCGGATGTCGTTCTTTGTCATACCCTGGGTCAGATTTTCGACAAGCTCACTCCCATACTCGAGACCGCAGAGAAAGGAGGGCTGCCGCCCGGGCACGGACTTTGTTCCCTGCAGCAGGTACGCAGCGGGGCGCTTGCCCTCGGCATCGTTCCCGTTCCTGATCTGGTAACCGGATCCAGCTATTTTTGCGACATGGGATCAAAGGCCGATGAACTCCTGCACGAGATATACGGCCACCCCGCCATTTACGTCGACGGCTCCATGGACTCCGACTGGGGTGCTTATCCTCAGTTGCCTTCGGCACGCATCAAGTATCTCGGGGCACAGATCGACAAGCTTTTCGCCACCGTCAAAGATCTCCTCGGTGTGGAAGTGACCCCGCAGTCAAGCGAGAAAGCGATGCTGATCAGCCGCAGGTTCTTCAGCGGCTTGGGCCGGCTGACCAAATTGATGGCGGCCGATCCCATGCCCGTCAGCGGAGTGGAGTCGGGTCTGGCCCTCAACCTCGCTGCGGCCTCCACCGGCATCAGCATGACCGAAGGAGCGGAGGCAATCGAACTGCTCTGCGGTGAGGTCGCAGCGCGGGTGGATACATCAGAGGGTATCATGGAAAAAGGCGCTCCCCGCATATTGAGCTTCATCCAGCCCTTTTCCGATCCCAGCATTACCCATATGATGGAAAGTGCGGGTTTGGCCCTCTCCTCGTCCATCGTCACCGTCCCTCCCCCCAAGCGGGACCCTTCCATACAGATCAATACCTTGGGCGAAGAAAGGGCCGAGGCCGCCCTGAGAGACCTTTACCACAGCGGCTATGGTCTGGTGAAGCGCTTCGAAGATGCCGCCCGACGCATGGAAGTCGACGGCGTTCTGTGGGGCTACTTGTTCAACTGCCGTCCCCTTGCCCAATACTCTCACCTTGTCAAACAGTGGGTGGAGGAGAAAACGGGCATTCCCACCCTGTCTTTGGAAATGGACATTTACGACAGTCGAAACTACGGACCGGAAGCGCTGAAAACCAGGGTCGAGGCATTCGCCGAGATGCTGAGGGCTCGCAAAGCAGCCTAAAAAACACGGCGTAATTGCCGGAATGATTTAGTTCAAAAATAAAACCCTGGATTCCCGCTTTCGCGGGAATGACATTACTTATTTTCATGCTTCATGGCGCCACACGGGGCATGGGGGTTTAGTAAGAAAATCCCCTTCTCTGTATCCCTCCCCCTCGAGGGGGGAGGGTTTGGGTGGGGGTGATTTTCATGCTTCGTGGCGACCCGCGGGGCATGAAGGTCTATTCGGAAAAACCTGGATTCCAAACCTGCGCAGGGATGAATAGCGCATCGGGAGAAGCGCTGAAATCGGCCGTTGGCCTAATACTTCTCATACCAAAGTATTAGATAAAAATCATACTTATTACCTATTGTTTCATGATTACATATTTTCGTATATTGGAGCCAATCGTCAGGGCGTTTTCGCGAAAGACACCTTTCGCTTTCGACTGCGCCGCTCGGGCGGGAATCCGGTTCTTCCAATGCTTACCGCGCATATTGCCGACAGATATGTCCTGTAAGCGGCAGCGGAGGAAGACAACATTGATGGTCCCGTAAAAGTCACAAACCATGTCACCCCCTTGCAGCCTGCCCCGGCGAAAGCGGGGGAAAGCGTTGGTCCAGAATATATTGAATTACCCGGGTTCCCGCTTTCGCGGAAATGACAAAAATGGGTCAAATCGGACTTTTTACGAGGTCATCAACATTGGGTTGAGAATTCTTTCAGCGAAGGAGGTCGATACCATGAAAAGAACCAACGTACTTTATACCATAGCCCTGTTTGCCATCCTGATCGGTGCAGGCGGCCTTCCGCCTAGCGCCGAGGCGCTATCGATCGCCGTTTATCAAGGGGATACGTATTTGGGATACGTCTCTCCCTACAGCGGCACCTACACCGGCGCCGGGAATTTTCACTATACGGATCCCGACAGCTCCCCTTATAACGGCCCCCAGCAAGTCGCCAATGAAGGGCAGATTTTCTTCTATTCGGGCAGCGACGGTCTGCATTTCAACACCATTTTCAATGTAGCCGGCGGCGGCGCTTCGGGCACCGTCCGTTGGGACATCGCGATCACGGGGAGTACGAGCGATCCCACAGTCCAAGTTAGCGATGACTCTTTAGAATTGAGGGAAACCACTACGAACAACGAGTTCCGGGGCATGTGGAGCTGGACCGGCCATACGGATGGAGGGGTCATCGGCGCACTGGGTGGAGACGATTGGACCGTCACGATCAGTAGCGGAAGCTACACCGGCCTTCCTTCTGGTCTGAAGGTGTACGGCCTGTACGAAAACCCCATCACATTGCTGCAGAATACCGACGTTATCGTTTTCAAACCCTTGGCTTCTTCAGTTCCCGAACCGGCCACCCTGCTCCTGATCGGCACCGGCATGATAGGCCTGATAGCCGGCAGGCGCAGGAAAGGGATGTAGAGTCAACCCTTCGGCATCGTGACAGCATCATTCGGTAAAAGAAACGGTGCCTCGGCGGGCACGCGTCCTATGGAATGACAGGGCCTCTGCGAGGTATTTCGATTACGTCTCCGTGACCTCGGTTCACGCTCCAGCACCGCTGTTGCTGTTTGGCACGGGTATCATCGGTCTGGCAGGGCTGAGAAGAAAGCTGAGGAAAGATCGATCATAAGTCGTTCCCTTCCCCCTTGTGTTGACGCTTCACGGACGCCCTTTCTTCGAGTCTGCCCGCCACGGCGGAAAAGACCTCCCCGACGGTGATTTCCTTCATGCAGCGCAGGCTGTCGCAGTGCTTCAGGAAACAGGGGCTGCAATAGATGCCACGGCGAATCACGATATGCCCCTCACCGTAGGGCCCCGTCCGCGCCGGGTCTGTGGGTCCGAAAAGGGCCACGACGGGCGTTCCCATGGCCGCCGCCAGATGCATGGGCCCCGAGTCGGTGGTGACGAGCAGGGCGGCGAGCCGGTAGAGCCAGGCCAACTCCCGCAGCGTCGTCGCACCGCCCAGATTGACGGCCCGGCGCTGCATCCGCCGCCGGATCCCCTCCAACTCCTTTCTTCCGCCTCCCGTCAGGACAACACCGACGCCAAGCTCTTCAACCATCCGGTCGCAGAGCCGGGCGAACTTCCCGTCTTCCCAGAGCTTCGTTTCCCAGAGGGCTCCTGGGCTGACGGCCACAAAGGGCCTTTCCTCCGAGATTCCCTCCGACGACATCACCGCCTCGACCCTGTTTCGATTGTCATCGGTAACGGGAATCAGAAACTCCGGCGTTCCCACGTCCGCACCCAGATAGCGGGGGAAATCGAGATAGCGGTCTACGGCGTGCTTTTTCAGGTCCTCGGGGATCTTCTCGTTATAGAAAAGGCCGCTCAACTCCTGGAAGCTGTCGTAACCGAGTTTTTGACTGCCTTGGCTCAGCCGGACAAGGGCGGCGCTCTTGAAAAGGCCGTGAAAATCGATGACCAGATCATAGGGACGGGCCCGGAGCTCGCGCAGAAAGTCCCTCAGCTCCCGCAGGGGACCGCCGAGCCGGCCCCGCTTCATCTCCGCAATCCAGCGCTTCCTTCCGGAGACGATGACGCGGTCCAGATGGGGGTGGCCTTCGATCAGGTCCGCCGCCGCTTCCTCGACGACCCAGGTGATGTCCGCCCCGGGATAGTGCCTACGGAGCTCCGCCAGCGACGGCAGGGTATGGATCACGTCTCCGATGGCGCTCAGTTTCACGATGAGGATATTCACGGCCGGCGGTCCTTCATGATCCAACCCACGGCATCGAGGATGTCGTCGGCGATGTAGTCCGGCGCCGTATCGTCCAGCGTCAGTTCGTCGCTCAGCACGTTTCCCCCGTGGCCCGTTCTGACAAGAACGGCCTTGACGCCAGCCCTGTGCGCCGCCTCCATATCCTTGACCATGTCCCCAACCAGATAGGAGCGGCCGAGATCGATGTTCATCTCCTCGGCGGCCCTGATCAGCATGCCGGCGGCGGGCTTTCGGCAATCGCAGACCTGCAGGTATTTCCCCTGTCCCTCCGTGGGATGATGGGGACAGTAATAGAAGCGGTCGATATGGGCGCCCCTTTCCCGGAGCTCGCTCTGGATGCGCTCATGGATCTCCCAGACATGCTCCTCGCTGAAAAGCCCCTTCGCCACCCCGGCCTGGTTGGTGATGACCACGGCCTTCATCCCGCTCCGGTTGATCAGCCGGATGGCCTCGAAGGAGGGAGGGAGGATACTCAGCTTATCGAAGCTGTCCATGTAGCCCGCCTCCTCGTTGATCGTCCCGTCCCTGTCCAGGAAGACGGCGGTGTTCTTTTTATCCGGACCTTTCATCATGGCCTCGCTCCTGGCGGATCTCCGTTGCGGCCGAGAAGGCCCGCCGAGACTTCACAGACCTCTTCGACCCCGATCAGATCCATGCACCGGAAATCTGTCGGACATTCCTTTTTCAGGCAGGGGCTGCAATCGACATCCTTGCGGATCACGACACTGTTCGCTCCTACGGGCGAGGTGGTGACGGGATTCGTGGAACCGAAAATCGCAATCGTCGGAATCCCCAGGGCGCCGGCGACGTGCATCAGGCCGGAATCGTTGGAGATGAAGAGGCTGCACCGGGCCATCAGCGCGACGGCCTCTTTCAGGGTGGTATAGCCGCAAAGATCGATGAAGGCATGGCGGCCGGCCCGCGCAACGGCGGCGGTGCTGTCCCGGTCTCCGGCGCTTCCGAACAGAAGCGTTTTCACGTCGAATTCATCTTCCAGGCGGTCGGCAACGGCGGCAAAGCGCTCCGGGAACCACTTCTTGGCCGGTCCATAGGTCGCCCCCGGGGCGATGCCTAAGAGCCTTCTGTCCCGTGCAACGTCCAGCGCAGCGAGCATCTTGTCCGCCTTTTCGTCATAGGAATCATCCAGGCGGATCGGAAAGTCCCAGCTACCGGATCGACACCCCAAGGCCCTGACCATCTCGAGATAGTAGCCGGTCTGGTGAATGCGGCGAACGGCCCTGGTCCGGCGAACGGCATGGGTCAGGAGCATGCCCCGGGCGTCGCTGTCAAAACCCGCCCGGATGGGAATCCCGGCCATAGAGACAATGATGGCCGCCTCGATGGCGTTCTGGAGGAGGATGGAGGCGTCGAATCCCCTCTTTCTGAGTTCAGTGGCGAGCCGGAGTTTCCCCGATACGCCTGCGTGGATGCCGGGACTCTGAAAGAGGATGATCTCATCGACTGGGGGACCTATCTCGTAGATTCCCGCCACCCACGGTTTGGCGAGAACGGCCAGATGGGCCTTTGGAAAGGTCTGGCGGATGGCCGCCACG
>JAFGIO010000020.1 GCA_016929555.1 Deltaproteobacteria bacterium
AGCATCCACAAGGCCTGCCTGGATACGGCCGAGGCCTACGGCCGAAAGGGAGATTACGTCACCGGAGCAAATATCGCCGGGTTCACGAAAGTAGCACGCGCCATGCTGGCGTACGGAGTCGTTTAAAGCGGCTTCCCGCCAGGGGGTTCTGCGAGCGTTCTCCCTGTACGGGCATGCCATCGGAGAGATTCCGGTTCGGAGAAGGAGCCTGGCCGCATGGTCAGGCTCCTTCGCATGAAGGCCTTTGCGGAAGGTGGAATCCGCCGGTTTCAGGCGGAACAGATCGGTCCGGAAACGTTTTGCATCGGAGAGGTTGCCCATGAAATCCCTGTCACCCGTCAGCACCGGAATCAAGGGCCTCGACGAGGTCCTGAGTCAACTGCAGCGAGGGGACAACGTCGTCCTTCAGGTGGACGATATCGAAGAATATAAGAGTTTCGTTACGCCCTTCGTGCAAAGGGCGCTCGAAAGCAACGAGCGGGTCGTGTACATGAGATTCGCCCGCCACGCCCCGCTCTTCGACGCCGAACCGAAGCTCACCGTATACAAACTCAACGCTGAAGAGGGCTTCGAGTCCTTTTCCACGGACGTGCACAACATCATCCGGCAGGAAGGCCGGGATGTCTTTTACATTTTTGATTCCCTTTCGGATCTCCTGCTGGCCTGGGCAACCGACCTCATGATCGGCAATTTTTTCGTCATCACCTGTCCGTACCTGTTCGAACTGAACACGGTGGCCTATTTCGCCATACTCCGCGGCCGCCACTCCTTCAAAACGGTCGCCCGTATCCGCGAAACGACCCAGGTGCTGCTCGATGTTTACAACTGTCAGGGAAAGACCTACGTCCACCCGCTGAAGGCCTGGCAGCGCTATACGCCGACCATGTTTCTGCCCCATATCCGGGAAGGAGAGAAGCTGGTCCCGATCATGAACAGCGTGGACGCATCACAGCTCTTCGCCCTGCTGGCGAACAGGAGCTCCGTGGACGCGGAGCGGCATCTCGATTACTGGGATCGGATCTTTCTTCGGGCCCGGGAAATCCAGCAGGACGAATCCACCACCCGGAAACGGAAGGAGATGGTCGAACAGCTTTCCCGGGTCATGATCGGCCGGGAGAAACGAATGCTGTCTCTGGTGAAAGAATACTTCACACTGGAAGACCTGCTGGAAATCAAGGACCGGCTCATCGGTACGGGGTTCATCGGCGGGAAGTCGGTCGGTATGCTTCTCGCGCGAAACATCCTGCGACGCGACAAGGACTTCGATTGGTCACGGCACCTGGAACTCCACGATTCCTACTACATCGGTTCCGATGTCTTCTATTCCTACATCGTCCAGAACGGCTGGTGGAGGACCCTCATGGCCCACAAGATGCGCGAGGGGTATTTTGAAAGCGCCAAGGAACTTAGAAACAAAATGCTCGTGGGAACGTTTCCGCAGGAGGTGAAGGAGCAGTTTCATCTGATGCTGGAGTATTTCGGCCAGTCCCCCATCATCGTACGGTCCAGCAGTCTTTTGGAGGACGCCTTCGGCAATGCCTTCGCCGGCAAGTACGAGAGCTATTTCTGCGCGAATCAGGGATCGCCCGAAACGCGCTATGAGATTTTCGAGGAGTGCGTCCGGCGCATCTTTGCCAGCACCATGAACGAAGACGCCCTTACCTATCGGCTGCAGAGAGGACTCGACCAGCACGATGAGCAGATGGCGCTTCTTGTGCAGCGCGTTTCCGGCGCCTACCGGAAGCATTATTTCTTCCCCGAGGCGGCAGGTGTGGGCCTTTCTTTCAATCCTTTCGTATGGAAACAGGGGATGGATCCCCATGCGGGCATGCTGCGCATCGTTTTCGGCCTGGGGACCCGGGCCGTGAATCGCGTGGAAAACGACTACCCGCGCATTGTCGCCCTGGATGCACCGCTGGTGAAACCTCATGGAGGGATAGCCGATTCCCGACGATTTTCGCAACATGATGTGGATCTGCTGAACCTCGAGGAAAATCGTTTTCAATCCCTCTCCCTGAACCAGGTCATCCGCGACGGGCTGGAAACGCGCCTGGACCTCATCGGAGTCCGGGACATCGAGGTCGAAGAGCGCCTACATTCCATGGGTCGCTACGATGGGGATGTCTGGATCCTCACCTTCGATGAGCTCCTTTCCTCAACGGAATTCCCGATCGTCATGGCCCGGATGCTCAAAGACCTCGAAAGGGCCTATGAATACCCCGTGGACATCGAGTTCACGGTAAACATCAACAGCGAGGAGCGTCTTCAGGTCAACCTGCTTCAGTGCCGACCCTTCCAGACCAAAGGCCAGAGCATCCGTTTCGAGATACCGGAAAAGATACCCAAGAAGCGCGTGCTGATCCAGCAGGAGGGAAATTTCATGGGAGGGAATATCTCCCTGGCCCTTGCCATGATCATCTACGTGGATCCGGTGGAATACGCGAAGCTGCCCCTGTCGGGGAAGTACGACATCGCGCGTCTCGTCGGGCGCCTCAACAAGCTGATCGAACACCGGGAGGAATTACCGACGGCCCTTTTCGGTCCGGGACGCTGGGGGACGACCACCCCGGCCATGGGCGTCCCCATCACCTTCTCGGAGATCAACAAGGTATCGGTGATCGGAGAAATCTCACACCGGGACGGCAGCCTCATTCCGGACCTCTCCTTCGGCACCCATTTCTTCCAGGACATGGTCGAGATGGATATCTTCTATCTGGCCCTTTACCCCGAAAAGGAAAACGTCCTCTTCAATACCAAGTTGCTGGAGCGTCTCCCCAACCGCCTGCCCGATCTGTACCCGCAGGACAGCCGCTACAGAAAGGTGGTGAGGGTCTGCGATGTGATTAAAATAGACCTGAGGATCGTATCCGACGTGATCAGCCAGAAGCTCGTTTGCTACGCAGGGTCATGATGGTTGTTGCTTCCCGGGATTCATCCTGTTGAGAATATTTTTCGGATTTCACGTCACCGTAGTGTTGTTGACGTATTGCTGTTCCTTTTTCAAAGGGCAACTCAATCGTTGAGGCTGCAACCTTCTCCGATTCAACCGAGATTGCTTATGTTGCCGCAGACCGCGACGACTTCTCTCCCGAACAGACATCCTTCCTCTCAGCATCTCCTCTTTGATCCCGTATGATCTCAATGTTATAATAGCCAATCTTTTAAGATCCGAGACTCACGGTATTCCAGGAAAGTTGAGAAATTTCTGCCTGTCGCGATGCCATGAGACGGATCAGAAATGGTTAAATGCCTGGGGAATCCGTTTGATGAAATTCGAATACATCCAGGCCGAATACGACAGCCGTTACAAGCGCAATCAGGGCCAAAGCCTTTTATATGACGCGGGTGCCATCAAGGAAATTGCAGGAATCGTGGATCGCTGGTATGGAAGAAGCGATGGGTGGTCCATTATGGTCCGGGAAGGATTCAGGGGTGACGGCGTTTCTTTTCAAGAAGAAACGGCCGGATCGGGTTCGGGTCATGAGCGGTCGTGCGAGATTTCTCTCGCAGGTCATCCAATGAAAAGGGAGGGTGGACGATGAACAAACTAATCGGCGATAAAAGCATACCGGCGGATCTGAAGAGGTGTGTGATCTTTCATGGTCACCTCTGTCCCGGGCTCGTCTACGGTTATCGGGTGGCGAAGGAGGCGATCCGGCTGCTCGGGCTGACCCGTGCCGCCGATGAAGAGGTCGTTGCGATCAGCGAAAACGACTCCTGCGCCGTCGACGGCCTTCAGGCGCTCCTGGGAACAACAGCGGGCAAAGGAAACCTGATTCTGAAGGACTACGGGAAAAACGCTTACACGGTCTTCAGCCGCTCCGGGCGGAAGGCCTACCGCTTTGCCAGGAAGGAATATTACGATTTTAAAGGAGAAGCAAAGGAAGAATTCGAGCGGCTCGACAGGGCCTTCGCTGCGGGAGAGGCCTCGAATGCGAAGCTTCGGCGGCAGAAGCGACTGAAGGCGATGGATCTGCTGTCAAGGCCCTTTGAGGAGATTTATCAGACCACCGAAGTCCCCTATGAGGAACCTTCCTATGCCGAGCTGGCCCGGTCGGAACCCTGCGCTCTTTGCGGTGAAATGACCATGGCAACGAAGATGGTGCAGGCGGCCGATGGGCGAATGCTCTGCATTCCCTGCTCGATGAAAGAATCCTGACGGCAGGTATCGATCCTTCGGAATCCGCCGGAAAAGCAGAACGGATCCTCCCGCGAAATGGGAGGGTGCCTGAATCCTAACAATAAATGAGCGCTTTGTCTCATGCGGGGCTCCGTTGGCGTATGATTCCAATGACATTCTGATCGCAGGGAGGATGGTCATGGGCAGACGGTTGGAAGGCAAAGTTGCCGTCGTGGTCGGCGCCGGTCAAACACCGGGCGATACCATTGGAAACGGCAGGGCCATATCGGTTCTCTTCGCCCGCGAAGGGGCGAGGCTGATGCTTGTGGACCGGCGGATCGACTCGGCCTTGGAAACCAAGACCACGATCGACCGGGAAGGGGGGGAATGCTTTGCCCTCGAAGCCGATATATCGAGGGCCGATGATTGCCGGAGGATTCCCGAGCGGTGCCTGGAGATTTATGATCGGATCGACATCCTCGTAAATGTGGTCGGTATCGGCGAAGGGGACGGGGGCGTAGTGCGCATCGAAGAGGAGGCCTGGGATCGGATCTTTTCCGTGAACCTCAAAGGGACCTTTCTGACCTGCAAATTCATCCTGCCCGTCATGGAACGCCAGCAGAAAGGCTGTATCATCAATATTTCGTCGATCGCAGCCGTCTGCGCTGCAAACATGGCGGCCTACAAAACCTCCAAGGCCGCCGTCAACGCCCTGACCCATACCATCGCCATGCGCTATGCCCGCAAGGGAATCAGGGCAAACGCCATCATGCCGGGGCTCTTGAACACTCCCATGGCCGTGGAGGGCATATCCCGGGCGCTGGGAATCGCCAAGGACGAGCTCATCAAATCGAGGAATCAGATGGTTCCCCTGAAGGGGGGCATGGGGAGCGCCTGGGATACGGCCTATGCAGCGCTTTTTCTCGCCTCCGAGGAGGCCCGCTTCATCACCGCCGTGATTCTGCCCGTCGACGGCGGCCAGAGCGCCAGGATCGGAT
>JAFGIO010000140.1 GCA_016929555.1 Deltaproteobacteria bacterium
CCCGGATCGAACCAGTTCAAGATGTTGTCGTTCTGTTCCCCGGGGTAGGCGTGGTAGAGGTCCGGAACGATGCGGAGCGTGACGTCGCCCCCCGCCTGGGCCAGCCGCTGGGCCCCTTCCTTCGCACGCTGCCAGGGAAACATCCAGTCTCGGGCCCCGTGCACCCAAAAAAAGCGCCTTCCTCGAACGAAGCGCAGGTCGAAGGGGGCCAGCACGGCGGCAACGGGCGCGTAGGCGCTGAAGGGCGCCTCCCTTTCCATCGCACGGATCAGGGCGTAGGTTCCCCCGTCGGATATTCCCGTAAGCAGAATCCTTCCGGGATCGATGGGCCATCGTTCCATCATGTACCTCAGCAGACGGGCCAGCAGTTCCGCATCGACGTCGCCGCCGGCGAGGGACCACGTGTTGCCCAGAGAACTCGGGGCGGCGACCGCAAACCGCCGGCTTCGCGCCTCCCGGATCCAGGTCCAGATGAAGTCGCGGCCGTGTCCGTGACCTCCGTGGAGAGCCAAGACCAGGGGCAGCCCTCCGGGAGGGAAGCCTTCGGAAAGGGGAACAAAGATGGAACAGCCACCCCGGGCGTAGGGCTGCTCGTCGAGGCCCAGGTGTATAAGGCCTCCGGAAGAGAGGGCATCGTCCTGCGGCCGATAATCTTCCGCCCTCTCGCGCACCGGCTCCTCGAGGAAAAAGCGGTTGACGGCGGGAATCCGCCCGATGAGGGGAAAGAGCGTCTCCTTCACCCGCGCCATCCGGCGGGCGGCCCGCATGAAGTTGATGAAGGCATCCTGGAGATCCTCGCCCTCCGTCGAGGCGCGCAGGGCTTCGGCGCAGAGGGCCGCCGCATCGGCGAGCCGCCGGCCCGCACCCGGATCGTGCGGCGGCGTCCCGCCGGATGTGAAGGATTTCACTTCCCCTTCGAGAGACGCCCGCAAAGGGGCGAAACGCTCCGCCAGAAGGGGGGCGATCCCGGGATAATAGCGGCGCTGGGCCTGCTCGAAGGCGCCGAGCGCTTCGAGCAGGCTCTCGCAGAGTTTCCCGGCGTCCGGGGCCGCATCTGTTTCGTTCATGGCGCGTCGTTTCCGATGATGTCCATTTCCACGGGTCCGTTTTTCGGTTCCAACAACGGCAGTCCATCGGAACATACAGGATATTCAAACCATTATAAAGACAATCTTGACGGAATGTGTCACAGGTATTTCCGCCGCGAACCGGCTTGAGGCATGGCGGGTTTTCCGAAACACGGCGCGGCGCGCGGATCGAAGGTTCCACCGCGGCCGCTCCGCTTGCTCGAAGCTCTTTCTTTCCACGACGGCTCCGTTCAAGCGTCATTCACCAATTTTCTGCTGAATGACGCTTCTACCGGAGCCTTCGACACAAGCTGTCCTCTTAGATTCAAGCCTCGTTATCATCAACTTTGAACGGCTATCCTGCGAGGCGTCGCAGCCTTGACCTTGGGAAGACTCAAGCGAAGGACACCGTCCTTCATTTCGGCGTTTATCTTTTCCTGGTCGATGATCTGGGACAGCGTGAACTGCCTGTAGTACTTACCCGTGCGGTATTCCCTGATCACATCCGCCTCATCGGCGCCCTCGGGTGCCTGGACATCGCCTTCCAAAGTGAGCACGTTTTTATGGAGATCGATATTCAGCTCTCCGGCTTTCACGCCGGGCATATCGGCCAGCAGGGTGATCTCGCTGTCCGTTTCGAAGATGTCCACAGCCGGGGTAAATACCAGCCCCGGCCTTGTCAGTTCGGCGGGGGTGGTCACTTCCGCTTTTTCTTTTGCCTGAAGGGCCTTGCTTTCCGAATCCGTCATTTTACATGTCCCCCTTTCAGCTTAGGATGATTTTGCAACGATCTGCCTGGGTTTCGCCGACTCCGCTTTGGGAAGCGTCACGGTGAGGATTCCGTCGGCACACCGTGCCTCAACCTTATCCGTATTTATCTGGGCGGGCAGACTGACAATCCGACTGAATCTCCCCGCGTCCCTTTCCCTTCGATGATACTGAGCCTTCTCGTCTTCAACGGAAAGTTTCCTTTCACCCGATATGGAGAGGGTGTCACCCGTTACGGAGATGTCCAGCTCATCGGCCTTGAGGCCGGGAAGCTCTGCGCGAACAAAGTACGCTTCCTTGTCTTCAGTGACATTCATCATCGGAAAGACGCCGGCTGCGGATTCTCCGACGAGGCCTCTCGAAAGGCCGCTGCTCAGCCAGTCCATCTGCCTTCTCATCCGTTCCAATTCCGCGAAGGGACTTCTCCATCCCCACATGGGCCCATCACTCGCTCTTCTCAGCAACATGGTTAAATTCCCCCTTTCCTGAGTTTTATTTACGTCTTGTTTGAAAACAAAAAGCCCGTCAACAGCATCGAAAAATCCATAACAAGCGACTTTGGTCAACCATTTCAGAGCTTTCAGGAGTTTTACCGATCGGCCTTTGATGCAAATGTAATCGGCATTTTGATCTTGTCAAGGGGACATTGCTTTTTTTCTGCAGATCAAAACGACTGAATGAACCCTCTCTTGACAGAAAAGATTTTATGATTATCTTTGCTAAAGGTGCATACAACTTGCTGTTATTCTTCTTTTTTATTTCATTTGGATACCGGAGGATAACTATGGCAAAAAGTTATTATGCGATTCTCGGTGTTGCGGCGAGCGCCTCTTCCGATGAGATCAGATCCGCCTACCGACGCCTGGTCAAGGAATTCCACCCCGACCACTTCAGGGGCGGCAGTGGCGCTTTCCTGCAGATTCAGGAAGCCTATTCGGTTCTCGGCGACGCCTACAAACGAAGAGAATACGAAAGCTCCCTGCTGAAATCCTCAATGAAAAGGTCCGGCGCATCCAGCCCCTACCCGCAGCAGCCGGAACCCTTGATTCCGGAACAGCAGCCGGTCGATATGGGGGATATATCGCCCCTGCGCTCTTTCCAAACCTTTTCGCCCTCGATGGATGAGATCTTCGACTGGCTGTGGAACAATTTTGCCGGCCTTGACCGGCTCAAATCCGGACGGATTCAAAACCTGACCCTCGAGGTCACACTCACGAGAGAACAGGCGATGCGAGGCGGCAACGCGAGGATTATGGTGCCGGCCCGATCGGTCTGCCCCGTCTGTCGAGGATACGGCGGTGTCGGTTTTTGTGAATGTTACCGGTGCGCGGGTGAAGGCGCCATCTCCGGAGAGGTTCCGATTTCCATTTCATTCCCGGCCGGTCTCGGCCGGGATCATGCCGTGTTAATCCCGCTGGATCGATTCGGCATAAGGAATCTTCAGTTGACGGTATTGTTCCGGATTACGGATGATCGATAGGCAGCCATGGGGACGCCCTTTATATAGGCAGCCATGGGGACGCCCTTTATATATTTACATTTGGGATTTTCTTAAATATACACTACAGTTAAATGTAAATATATAAAGGGCGTCCCCAAAACCTAAAACGGTGTGACGTCCTTGAAGGCCGTGCCGGGGAAAAAGCAATAGGGACATTCATCAGGCGGCGCCTCTCCGAAATGGAGATTGCCGCACATACGGCAGCGCCATACCTTTAGGCCGGCATCGGCGGCCTCCCTGATCGCTTCGAGATCCCGCTTCCGGGATACGGGCAGATCCTCCAGGGGCGGCATGACCGGTTGATAGGCGTTCAGCACCACACCGGAGAGGATGAGGCGCTGAATTTCACTGGTGCCTTCATAGATCTTGAAAAGGCGGGTGTCCCTCAGAAGCTTTTCCACCGGGAACATCCGCGTATAGCCGTAGCCGGCGAAGATCTGCAGGGCCTCGCTGACGACCTCCCAACAAGCTTCCGTGGCATACATCTTCGCAAGGGAGGCGGGAACGTCGGGATCCTCTCCCCGGTCCGCGGCCCAGGCGGCCTTCCAGGTCAGAAGGCGCGCCGTTTCCACCTTCTCGTACATCTCGGCGAGCTTGAACTGTATGGCCTGAAAGTTGCTGAGGGGGCTGCCGAAGGCCCGCCGTTTCTTCGCGTAATCGATGGCGAACTCCATGGCTGAACGGGCGGCCCCGACGGCAAGGGCGCCGATGGCCGGCCGGGTCCGCGCGAAGGTCTTCATGGCCAGAACGAAGCCCTCGCCGGGCGGCGCGATCACCCGATCCTTCGGGACGAGAACCTTCTTGAGATTGACCCCCGCCGTATTGGAGCACCGCTGGCCCATCTTGGGAATGGGGGGACTCGTGGAGACCCCGTCGGCCCTCATGTCCACGAGAAAGGCCCCGATGCCGCCGTAGCCCTTGCCCGGATCGGTGGAGGCGAAGACGCTGATATAATCGGCGATGCCGCCGTTGGTAATCCAGTATTTCGTTCCCGTAAGCAGGAAGTCGTCACCGGCTTTCTCCGCCTTGCAGCGGATGCCGGAGACATCAGACCCGAGGGTCGGTTCCGAGGTGGCGAAGCAGATGAGTTTGAAGCTGCCCGCGATCTCCGGCAGAAACCATTCCTTAAGATCCTCATTATTCGACAATACGATCGGCGCCATGCCCAGCGAGTTGTCGAAGACCGAGGTGGCGATCCCCGGACAGGCGGCCGAGATTTCCTCCACCATGAGGATCGTCTCCAGGGAACCGCACCCCTGTCCGCCGTAAGCCTTCGGGATGTCCGCATTCATGATCCCGGCATCGAAGGCCTTCTTCAGAACCGTCAGGGGAATCTCGTCCAACTCGTCGTAATAAGCCGCGACGGGAAGAACCTCCTTCAGGGCGAACTCGCGCGCCTTCTTCTGAATCGCGATCTGCTGCTCCGACAGGGTGAAATCCAGCATGGCAATACCTCCTTCCATCTCGCCTGCAGCGGCGCCGTGCGCCGCATTTTCCTTGCTGCAAAGGCACAGGCAAAAAAGGCGTGATCAGCAGGCTGTGTACGGCCCTCTAAGCGGCCGCCACGCGCTCGTAAACTTCAGAATCCAACAAAGCAGTGAATGAGCCACCGCCCTTTTTCGGAGCGCGGGCATGGCCCATGCCCTCTATCTCATTCGTAGATGCCCTCGAGGATCTCCAGGATGCGCCGGTCGCTGAGGGGTGCGGGATTGAACACCACGAGGGCCACCTCCCTGGAGGTGAAAAAGGCGAGCCGCCTGACATCGGCCTCGCTCAAGCCCAGGTCCTTCAGTTTGTAGGACATGCCGACGTCTTCATAGAGGTTCAAAAGGGCCTTCTCCAGATCGTCCGATCGATTCAGGGCCCAGGCCAGTTCCGCGAAACCTTCGGCGCAGGCCTCCTTGTTGGCCCGCACGAAACAGACGAGGCCGATTCCCACGCCAAGTCCGTGGGGAACGTGAAACTGGGCGCCCAGGGTGTGGGAGACGGCATGGGCCAGGCTCAGGCCCTTGAGCAGGGCCAACCCCCCATGCATGGCCGCCATGCACATATCCAGCCGGGCGGCCGTATCCTGGCCGTCCGCATAGGCCTTTCGCAGGCTCCGTCCGATGAGCTTCACCCCGTTGACCGCCAGGGATTCGTAGAAGGGGTGATAGGGCGAAGTCAGACCGAAATAACCCTCGATGCAGTGGCCCAGCGCGTCCAGACCCGTCTCCACGGTGAGCCTCGGCGGCATGCTCTTGCACATCTCCGGGTCGATGACGGAAAGGGTCGGAACCAGAAGATCGTGTGCGACGATCAGCTTTACCTGCCGTTTCGTGTCCGTAATGACCGATCCATTGCTGACCTCGCTTCCCGTTCCCGAGGTCGTGGGAATCGCGATCAGGGGCGGCAGGGGCGGCTTGATCTTGCTGCTGCCCCCCACCAGGGCGCCGTACTGGCTGAAATCGCCGCCGTGGGTCACCCGGACCCTGACCGCCTTGCCGGCATCGATGGAGCTGCCGCCCCCCAGGGCGACGACGCCGTCGCAGCCGTTTTCCCTGTAGACCCGGCCCGCCTGATCGATCTCCTCCATGGGAGGATCGGGCAGCACGTCCTTGAAGAGAACGGAAGCGATGCCGCTTCTTCCCAGGATCGCCCGGATCTCTTCGGTCCTGCCCAACTGCTCCATGACGGGATCCGCGATCAGCAGAACCTTCGTCATGGCGAGCGTCCTGGCCCGCTCCCCCAGGGTATTGACGACGCCGGCCCCAGCCAGAAAGGACGGCATGGCCGGAAAACGGATCTCCCAGTGCTTCTTCGGCTCGCCCCGGTAGGCCTCCAGCTTGCTCCAGAAGGCCTCCATCTCCGCCTCCTCCACGTCGAAGACCTGGCCCACCGGCTCCAGGGCCTCCGTGCGGACAAAGGCCGGTATTCGCTCGTGGATACGGCTGAATTCGGCGCCGTCGTTGAACCGTTTCTGATCGAGCAGGGTCTGCTTGCCGATCTCGACGATCTGCGCCTCCGTAATCGGGGTGCCGTACCGGGCCGTGAGCAGATCGGCCAGGAACCGGTTCAGGGAAGCCTGTCCGCCGGGGATGGCGTTCAAACAGTAGCCCATCGTGTCGCAGACGGCGGCCTGGACCTGAAAGCGGAGGGAGTTTTCGATCTGTCCGGTCTTGCTGGCCGCCTGCCGGTAGGTCAGGCCGGCCGTGTGGTCGGCGCCCATGGGGCTCGTGGCGTAGGTTACGCCGATGCCCTTGGCCGCCCGGGGATCGTGACCGGGGATGGCCTGGCCCCTGTAAGCCGGAACGCGGCCGATGTTGAAGGCCTTGGCCGTGCTGACGACGCCGTTCGCCAGCGCGGCGCCCAGCTCGGTGCCCCTTTCGATTTCCCCCAGAAGCTCGACGGCACTGTCCGGATCGCCCATCTTCATCCTTCCGGCCTCGGCGGCCACGCCAAGACAGCTTCCGATTTCGATCAGGTCGATGCCGAGGTCGTCGCAGATATACTTGAGCCTGGCGATGGCGTCCGGGTCCGCCAGCTCCAGGTTCGTCCCCAGCATGGCGATCGCCTCGTATTCGTAGGCCGAGGTCAGCGGACGGCCCTTCTCGTCGGGATAGATGATCGAACACTGGACGACGCAGCCCGGCATGCAGCCGTGCATCTTCCCGCCGCGTTCGAAGAGGTTCTTTTGAATGACCTCGCCGATAACGGCCGTAAAGTCCTTCGGCCGCCCCGAACGGTAGTTTGCAGCCGGCATGGAGCCCTGGTTGCTGGAGCTGGCGACGGCGAGCGGGGTGCCGAATTTCGACATCAGACCGCAACTGATGTCATGCCGGATCGTATCCACCCAGGCCTTGACCGCATCCCGGAACAAAGCGGGGTCGGCGAGGGACACCGGGGATGTATCGGAGGAATCGACAATGACGGCCTTCAGGCCCTTGGAACCCATGACCGCGCCGAGACCGCCCCGGGCGGCGCTTCGCGAGGGGTCCCCGTAGATGTCCGTCAGGGCGATCGCAGCCGCCTTGTATCCCCGCTCCCCGGCAGGCCCTATGGCCAGGATCGAGGCCTTCCGCCCGAACCTTTCGAAAAGCTTTTCCGCCAGGGCATGCACCTTCATGCCCGCATAGTCCGGGGTCGGAATCAGTTCGGCCCCTTCCTTATTCAGCGACAGGCAGTAAGATTCACCGGGCTCGGCGGCGCCTTCCACCACGACGGCCCTGAAGCCCAGACGGTCCAGCTTCTGGGCCAGGGGGCCGCCGGAGTTCGCCTCCTTGATGCCCATCGTCAGGGGGCTCTTGGCGCCCACCGAGACCCGTCCCAACTGAGGCCCCATGGTCCCGGCCAGGGGTCCCGCGGCGATGATCAGTCTGTTCCGCATATCGAGCGGATCGGTCAGCGGCGGAACCTCCTCGTTCATGATCTTGGCGATCAGGCCGCTCCCGCCGATGAGCTTCCAGGGCTGGGGAAGATTCTCAGCGGAAATCCGTCTGTTTTTCATATCCACGCGCAGGATTTTCATGATCATCCCTCCTCGCTCTTCCCCCTTTGGACAATTCACGATTGGCGGTCCCGTAAAAAAACCCTCATGCCCCGTGGGGCGCCGCGAAGCATGAAAACAAGCAAGGTCATTCCCGCGAAAGCGGGAA
Source organism: Deltaproteobacteria bacterium (assembly GCA_016929555.1). GTDB lineage: Bacteria > Desulfobacterota > Syntrophia > Syntrophales > JAFGIO01 > JAFGIO01. Next base: position 7,971 of record JAFGIO010000140.1, read on the forward strand.
TCCAGGGTTTTTCATTTTCGCAATAGAATCGAACCAGTAACACTGCCATATCTTCGTTTACACCGGGCAGCTCTGACTTTTCAGGAGGAAATCCGAACAATCACAGGGACAATGGTCTTTGAAAGCGTGCAAGGCGCTTTCGCGCCTTGCACGGTTGTTCCGAAATGACGATTAACGCGGCATGAGGTTCGTCAAGGCTTGAAGGCAACGTAGGTTTTCCGGTCGGACGCCTCGCCGGAATGAACGAATTCCGCCTTAAGCGGCGAACCCACAGCGATGCCATCCGGTTTCTTGGCGTCCACTCCTACGATGCGTACCACCATTTTGGGTCCTTCATCCAGCGTCACCACCCCGACGATATAGGGGTTGTTCCTGTTGAAACCCTCCTTGGCCATGGTCGGCGGGGCGACGACGATGCTGGTGAAGGCCGTCAGCTTCCCTGTGCCTTTGAACTGAACCCATTCCTGCTCCCGGCTGAAGCAGGAGACGCAAAGCGGACGGGGAGGAAGGGCCAAGGTGCCGCATTTCTTGCACTTGGCGCCCATGATTAATTCTTCCTGCAGAAACTGTTCGTAGGATTGATCGTTGAAAGGTCGCTCTAACATGGTCTACCTCCTCTCCAGTATCGTAAAGGTGCAGGTGCCGCC
>JAFGIO010000141.1 GCA_016929555.1 Deltaproteobacteria bacterium
CAGCCCCGGGTTTTCGATGATCTTCCCGAGGGTCATCATGAAGATGCCCGCCTGCGCGCCGTCGATAATCCGATGATCGAAGGTGAAGTTGAAGCACATGATCGGCCGGATCACGATCTGGCCATCCCGCACGACGGGTCTGTCGACGACCCCACCCGTGCCGAAGAGGGCCGCTTCGGGCTGGTTGATGATGGGGGTCCCGAAGCCGTAGGCTCCGCCGAAGGCGCCCATGTTGGATAGCGTAAAGGTGCCGCCCGTCACGTCGTCGGGCATGAGCTTTCCCGCCCGCGCCTTCTCGGCGGCCCCGCGCAGCTCGGCGTTGATCTGCAGGAGGGACTTGCGGTCGGCGTTCTTGATCACCGGGACGATGAGCCCCCCTTCGGGCACATCCGTGATGGCCACGGCGCAGCCGATGTTGATGTCCTCCCAGAAGACAAGGTCGTTGCCGATGATGCTGGAATTGACGAGGGGATTCGCCTTGAGGGCCTTGGCAATGCAGAGCACGAGCAAATCCGTATAGGTGATCCGGGTGCCGACGAACTTCTCCTGCGCGACGAGGAGATTGCGGAGCTTGATCATCTCCGTCATATCCAACTCTCCCATCGACGTGAGCTGGGCGGAAACCTGCAGGCTGCGGTGCAGATGCTCCGCGATGGCCCGGCGCATTCCCTTCAAGGGCATCACTTCCTTGACCAGCTTGCCGTCGATGACCTTGCCCGTCGGGGCGGCGGATGGAGCGGCTGCAGGCGCCTTCTTCTTCGCCTCGATCGCCTTCTCGATGTCTTCCCGGATGATCCGGCCGTCGGGACCCGTGCCGGTGACTGTCGTCACATCGATCATGTGCTCTTCGGCCATCTTCTTGGCCACGGGCGAGATCCTGATCTTCTTGCCTTCCTCCGTCTTTGCCGGCGCAGGCGTAGGCGCCTGTGCCTCGGGCGCCGCCGCCCCGGCGGCGGGCGCTTCCTCACCGGGTTCGACTACCGTGGTGAATAGCGGTCCGAAGGTCTCCTTCTGGAGCTTTTCCAGCTCTTCTTTCGTCTCGGCAATCATCCCCACAACCCTGGCAACCTCCGCGCGCTCATCGGCGGGAATCAGGATATGGACGAAGCCCGAGGCGGACGCTTCGACTTCCCACTGCGTTTTTGCGGTCTCGATGAGCAGGACGATGCCGCCTGCCTCGACCCGTTCGCCTTCACCGACCTTCCATTCAACCAACAGGGCATCCTGCATGGTCATGCCCAGCTTGGGTATCGCTATATACGTCGCCATTTTCCATTCACCCCCAATTTATGAATTCTTCAAAGTAAAGAAGCCCGACAGGGCCGCTTTTGTCAGTACCTTTTCCACATCGACCACGGGCGGTCCGTCCGCCTGCAGCCGGATCCTAACATTGTCCGTCTGTAAAACCGTCACTTCCCGCTCGCCGTCCAGGGCGATGACCGAGGGCTTGACGTCGACCTCGACCTCGTCTCCCGGAGCCAGAATTCTATATTCGGCAATCCCTACCTCCTGAAAGAGGCCCGGAAGGATGGCGGCCCGCACGCGGAGGCTTCCGTCGCCGGGCTTCACATAGATCCCACGGCCGTTCTCGGGCCCCAGGGGATGGATGCCGCCGGCGATGGAGGTCATGCCGATATTGTTCGGTTCCGCCCGGCTGCAGATGATCTGTTTGACGTCGGCGAGGTCCCAGATGGCCCTGGAGCCGATGAAGAGCTGATCGACGACGACGGCATCGATCAGGGCCATGTCCACCGGTTCCCCGTTTTTGAGAACGATGAGCCGCTTGTGGTTGTACATGATGCCGTCATTTTCCAGAATTCCAAGGGCGACGATCCCCGCCGCCACCCCCGCCGTCGTCGCCTCGGACATGACGGGGAAGACGTTGTTCGTTCCCGTCGACAGGGGAACGAGGGGAATGGAACAGTCTCCCTTGGCCACGGCCCGGTTCGTACCGTCGCCGCCCAGGGTCACGATGCAACCCACGCCCGCCTCGCGCATCATCCGGGCGGCGGTGATGGAATCGTCCGTCGTCGCCGTCACCGGCATGTCCAGCATCGTGATCCGGGCATGCATCTTGCCAATGTTCAGGGTGTTGATCGCCCGCAGACCGAAACAGAAATAATCGGGCATGATGAGGATCTCGTCGACACCCGTCGAATCGATCCCCATGATGATCCTTTTGACCTGGTTCGTTTTTTCCACATTGTCCATGACGCTGGCATAGGCCACCAGCCTTCGGATGTCCTTTCCCGAGGCGGGATTGGATATGATGCCTACCTTGCTCATTTCCTTACTCTGCCGCCTTTCCGCCGATCGTGGCCTGGTACGCTTCGGCCGAAACCAGAAGGTCCAACTCGGCAGGATTCTTGAGCCTGATGACGATCATCCATCCTTTCCCGTAGGGATCCTGGTTGACGAGGCCCGGTTCGTTCGCGAGGTCCTGATTCACCTCGACGACCTCGCCTGTGGCCGGGCTGTAAAGATCATTGGTCGCCTTGACGGATTCGATCAGCCCGAAGGGCTCCAGGTAGGCCGTTTCCGTTCCGACGTCGGGGAGTTCAACAAAGACGACGGTCTTGAGCTGCTCCTGGGCAAAATCGGTGATGCCGACCCTGCCCAGGTTGTCGCCTTCCAGCTTCAGCCAGGTGTGTTCGTGATTGTATTTCAGTTCCGTCGGGTACATCTCTTTCCTTTCCAGAGCGCCTCCGACGTGAGCATCACGCCGGAGGCGGAAAAATGTTCATCCTTCAACTTCAGCGTCCGAGGACTTTCTCGATCGCCGCTGCGATGTCCTTCTGCTGGGGAAGGACGTATTCCTCCAAGGTGCCGCCGGGGATGGGAACGTTCTTTGCGCCGACCCTCACGATGGGCGCATCGAGGGCGTCGAAAGCGTTCTCCATGATCTGCATGGCGATTTCACAGGTCGTACCGCAGCGAAGCATGTCCTCTTCCACCAGGACCACGCGCCCCGTCTTGCGGACGGACTTCACGATGGCGTC
>JAFGIO010000142.1 GCA_016929555.1 Deltaproteobacteria bacterium
AAAATGGTCGGGATGGCGCGATTTGAACGCGCGACTCCTGCGTCCCGAACGCAGTGCCCTACCAAGCTGGGCCACATCCCGACATCGGTTGTCTCTATAAAATTTATTGAAGAAAGTCCACAATTATTTCATGGGCTGCTCATAAACGAAAGGAAATCGTCTTCAAGAGCGCCTCTATGCCTGCAGATCCTTCTAAATCAGAAAAGAGGGTGCGGCAAGAATGTTTTAAAGGAGTAAATGTTCGTGATCATATATGATCTCCGGTGTGAGAAGATGCATACATTTGAGGGCTGGTTCAAGGACCGGGCGTCCTTTGAGCAGCAACTCGACGGAAAAATCATTACCTGTCCGGTCTGCGGCAGTTCCGAATTGGAGATGGTTCCCTCATCGATCGCCATCATGGGGAAGGACAGCCGAGTCGTCGATAAGAGGGAATCGAAGGAAATCTCCCCGCTGAAAGCCCTCCAGATGCTCCATGAGTATGTGGAAAAGCATTTCGACAACGTGGGTGATAAATTCGCGAAGGTTGCCTTGCGGATTCATCGCGGAGAAGAGGATCATAGAAATATCCGGGGGACGACCACACAGGATGAAGAGAGCATCCTCCATGACGAAGGTGTCCAATTCCTGAAAATCCCCGTCATTAAATTCGAAAGCTGACAGGTTTCTTTAGAATAAACCTTTATTCCTCAGATCCCGTTCTACTTTGATATCCCATGAAAACGGTTAAGAAAAGCATACTCGATATGATCGGTAACACGCCGCTTGTAGAGATCCGACGCCTTCATCACAGCGATAAGGTGAAAATATATGCAAAACTGGAGAGTTTCAACCCCGGTGGGTCCATCAAGGATCGGGTGGCGCTTTATATGATTAACGGTGCGGAGCGGCGGGGAGAACTAACCAGGGATAAAACCATTCTGGAAGCGACGAGCGGCAATACGGGTATCGGTCTCGCCCTCGTTGCCGCGGCGAAGGGTTACAGGTTGTGTCTTGCCATGCCTGAATCGGCCAGTGAAGAACGGAAAAAAATCCTGAGGGCCATGGGGGCTGAACTGCACTTTACACCGGCAAACTTGGGCACCGACGGTGCCATCGAGGTGGCCTACCATATGCTGCGCGAGCATCCCGATCGTTATTTCGGTGCCGACCAGTTCAACAATTACGACAACGTTCTCGCCCATTACGAGGGGACAGGCGAGGAGATTTGGCACCAGACAGAGGGAAAGGTGACCATGGTTATTGCCAGCCTGGGAACTTCCGGGACCGCCATGGGTATCTCCGCACGACTTAAAGAACACAATCCTGCCATCCGGATCGTCGGTGTGGAACCCTATCTTCAGCACAAGATCCAAGGACTCAAGAACATGAAGGCCTCTTACCGGCCAGGCATTTTTGATAAGAACCGGCTTGATGAAAAGATCAATATTCTGGACGAGGATGCCTTCGAAATGGCGAGAATGCTGGCCCGTCAGGAAGGTCTTCTGGTCGGCATGAGTTCCGGGGCGGCTATGCATGTGGCCATTGAGAAGGCCAAGGAACTCGAAGAAGGCCTCATTGTCGTCATTCTGCCTGACGGAGGTGGACTTTATCTGAGCACGGAGCTTTTCACCGACAGGACGCAATCTACCCTGAGAATCTACAACACGCTCACCAGGGAAAAAAGCTTCTTCAAGCCCATCAAGCCCGAAGAGATTCTCATGCATTCCTGTGGACCTACCGTTCACGATGTTCCTCATATCGGGAGTTATCGACGTTTCGTCGTCTCCGACATGATCATGCGGTTTCTTGAGTTCAAGGGGTACAAAGTCCGGCATGTCATGAACATCATCGACCTGGCTGACAGATCCATCCGCGGTGCTGAGCGGGCCGACATGGACCTCGCTCTTTACACGCAACGTTTTGTTGCCGCCTTTATGAGCGACATGGACAAACTGAATGTCAAGAGGAGTGAGCAGTACCCGAAGGCGAGCGAGAATGTCGAAGCGATGCTGGGCCTGGTGGAAAAAATGATGGATGGAGGTTATGCCTATGAGAAACTCCGTTCGGTTTATTTCGACATCTCCAAGCTCAACGGCTATGGTCAGCTCTCCAATATCGACCTGGGCAAGGTTCAGCATGGAAAGACCGTAGATCTCGATGATTATGAAAAGGACAGTCCTGTGGATTTTACCCTTCTCAAACGGTCTACGCTCAGTGAATTAAAGCGCGGGGTCTACTTCAGGACGCGTTGGGGAAACGTAAGGCCGAGCTGGCATCTGGAATGTGCGGCAATCTCCATGAGTTACCTATCCGAAATGTTCGATATCCATGCCAGCGGGACGGATATTCTCTTTCCCCACTGTGAGAACGTTATGGCCATCGGCAAGGCTGTAACGGGAAGGCTTTTAGCTAATTATTGGGTCAATTCGGATTTGGTCATGGTAGGAGGACAAAAGATGTCCCGTTCAAACAACAATGTCCTGACCATGGAAGACTTGGAACGTATGGGCTATCGCGGCGAGGAGATCCGTTTCTTTCTGTTGAGTGCTCATTATCGGAAACCCTTGAACTTTTCCGTAGGCGCCCTGGAAACGTCAAAGAACACCCTGAGGAGACTGAACGGTTTCATTCAACGCCTTGTCCGTTCCATGTCCGGAAGGGGATATCCGAACACCGACCAGGATGTCTACAACCTGAAGCAGGGCTTTAACGATGCCATGGATGATGATTTCAACATTTCCGGCGCCCTTGCGGCACTGTTCGATTTCGTGAAGGCGTTGAACGCTCCCATTGCCGAAGGGCTTCTCAGCGTTAAAGATCGGAACAGTGTAATGAATATCATGAAAAAAATCGATTCCGTTTTAGGCATTATGAGCTTTGAAGAAGAAAAGATCGGGGACGAAGTCCGTCATCTGCTGGCACAAAGGGAAACCCTCAGGAGGGAAGGCCGCTGGGAAGAGGCGGATGCGATTAGAAGCAGGCTTTTCGAGATGGGAATCGAACTGTCCGATACCGCCTCCGGTGTGACCTGGCGATTGAGATAAGGAGGCTGTCATGTTGAAACCGATCAGAAAGCCGGCAATCGCCGGATCCTGGTATCCCGGAGACCCTGTGGGATTGCGCAGGGAGATCCAGGGGTTCTTTGAGCGTGTAAAAAAGGGCGACATCAGCGGGCAAATCATTGGCCTTGTCGTCCCCCATGCCGGATATGTATATTCAGGCCAGGTGGCAGCCTGTGGGTATCGTTTGATGGAGAGAAAATCATACGATACAGTCATTATCGCCGGGCCGAGCCACCGCTACCCCTTTCGGGGTGTGTCCATTTATGAGGGCGGTGCCTATGAGACACCCCTCGGTCTCGTTCCGGTTGACGAGGAGTGCGCTGCAAAAATAATAGAAAAAAGTCATACGGTTTCCCAGGCTCTCATGGCCCACCAGCAGGAGCATTCGCTTGAGATTCAGCTTCCATTCCTCCAGGTGGCCCTCGGCGATTTTTCCTTCGTTCCCATTCTCATGGGGGACCAGGATGAGGCAACCTGCGAGGATCTCGCCGCCGCCATCGCGGATGCTGGATCGGGCCGGAATATTCTGATCGTTGGCAGTTCCGACCTGTCGCATTTTCACGCCTATGAGAGGGCTGTGGCCTTGGATGGTATCGTTCTCGATCATATGCGGAAAATGGACGCTCGCGGTTTGCTCAGGGATATGGATCAGGGCATCTGTGAGGCCTGTGGCGGCGGACCCGCGGCGGTGGCGATGATGGCTTCGAGACGCCTTGGAGCCGATGGCGCCAAGGTGCTCGAGTATGCCAATTCCGGGGATGTTACTGGTGACAGGGAACGTGTCGTCGGCTATGCAACCGCTGTTTTTTACCGGTCCGAATAAAAATTACTTGACAAAAGAGATCATTGAATCTAGCGTGCAGAGTTTACAATTGAATATTAACGGTGGTGATGGGAAACCGGGGGTTCATCCCCTTAATATCCTTGGCTTATGTTGTTTCGCCCCGGCTGGCGTAGCTCAACAGGTAGAGCAGCTGATTTGTAATCAGCAGGTTGCGGGTTCGAGTCCCATCGCCAGCTCCAGTGAAAC
>JAFGIO010000143.1 GCA_016929555.1 Deltaproteobacteria bacterium
CACCAAGGCCGAGGTGACCGGCTTCTGCAGGGAAATCCTCAGGGAACATCGGAGCGTCACCCTGGAGGAAAAGCTGGAAGGAGAGGAGTTCTCTCTCCAGTGCTTCTGCGACGGCCGGAGCGTCGTAGCGACGCCGCCCGTCCAGGATCATAAAAGGCGCTTTCCCGATGACAGGGGACCCAATACGGGGGGCATGGGTTCCTATTCCTGCGCGGACCACAGCCTGCCCTTCATGGATGCGGGGAATATCGAGGCAGGCCTTCAGATCACCCGTCGGGTCGCGGAGGCCATTCACCGGGAAACTGGCCGACTTTACAAGGGAATCATGTACGGAGGCTTCATGATCACCGCAGACGGCGTCAAACTTTTGGAATACAACGCCCGGCTCGGCGATCCCGAAGCCATGAACGTCCTGCCGCTGCTGCGGACGGACTTCGTCGAGATCTGCCTTGCCGTCATCGAGGGCACCCTGGAGAAGATGTCCGTTTCCTTCGAAAGAAAGGCAACGGTCTGCAAATATGTGGTTCCCAGGGGATACGGTCTCCCGAAAGACCATCCCGATACCGGATCCACCTCGGCGCGCATCGAAATCGGACCCGTGGGAGAGGCGCGGCTCTATTATTCCTCCGTCGACAAACGGGACGACGGTCTTTACATGACCACTTCCCGGGCCATGGCCGTTGTCGGCATCGCCGACGCCATGGAGGAGGCGGAACGTATCGCCGAAAAGGCCGCAGCGGCCATCCGGGGTCCCGTCGATCACCGGCCGGATATCGGCACGGCGTCGCTCATGGAAAAAAGGATACGCCATATGCGGGATATCCGGCTGCGGGAAAATCCGGAAGGCCGTATTTGATGCCATCGTAAAAAGCCGCAAATCACCCTCCCCTCAAGGGAGGGTAGACGGACTTTTTTACGGATGCATCCTAATTTGACGACCTCGTAAAAAGTCCGATTTGTCCCATTTTTGTCATTCCCGCGAAAGCGGGAATCCAGGTAATTCAATATATTCTGGACCCCCGCTTTCCCCCGCTTTCGCGGGGGCAGGCTTCAAGGGGGTGACATGGTTTGTGACTTTTTACGGGACCATCCTATTTGATGTTTCGTGGTTATCATGATTATCGACAGCGGCGGAAAAGGAGAATCTCATGCGTATGAATGAAATCAGGAGGGCGTTGATCAGCGTCACGGACAAGCAGGGAATCGTGGACTTCGCGCGGCAACTGGCCGCCTTCGGCGTGGAGATCCTCTCCACGGGCGGAACGGCTGCGCAGATTCGGGGCGCCGGCCTCGCCGTGACCGATGTCTCCGAGTACACGGGGTTTCCCGAAATGATGGACGGCCGGCTCAAGACGCTTCATCCGAAGGTCCACGGGGGTCTGCTGGCCCTCAGGGACAAGGATGAACATCTGAGGGCGGCAAAGGCGCAGGGCATCGAGATGATCGACCTGCTCGTCATCAACCTGTATCCATTCGAAAAGGCGGTGGCCGACGAGAGCTGCACCCTCGAGGCGGCCATCGAGAACATCGATATCGGCGGCCCTGCCATGCTTCGGGCGGCCGCCAAGAATTACCCCTTCGTGACGGTCCTGACCGATCCCGGGGACTACATGAAAATTTTGGAGGAAATGCGTCAGAACGGCGGAAAGGTTTCCGAAGCCACCAATTTCGCCCTTGCCGTAAAGACCTTTCAGTTGACGGCCCGTTACGATGCCGCCATCTCCAATTACCTGGGAGGGCTGACCCCCTATGGCGGCGAGGAAAAGACCTTCCCCGACACCTTTACGGTCCAGTTCGCCAGGGCCCAGGATCTCCGCTACGGTGAAAATCCCCATCAGAAGGCCGCCTTCTACCGGGAGCCGGATGCGAACGTCTCCGCCGTCGCCAATGCCGTCCAGATCCAGGGAAAGGAGCTTTCCTACAACAACATCATGGATTCCGACGCGGCCTGGCAGGCGGTTTCCGATTTCGACCTCCCCGCCGCCGTCGTCATGAAGCACGCCAACCCCTGCGGCGCCGCCACTTCGGAAGGGGCTATCGTCGAGGCTTACGAGAAGGCGCTTCAGGCGGATCCGGTTTCCGCCTACGGCGGGATCGTAGCCCTGAACCGCCCGGTGGATCGCCGGGCCGCCGAAGAGCTGGCGAAGATCTTTCTGGAGGTCATCATCGCCCCGGGATTCGACGAGGAGGCAAAAGCCGTTCTCGGCGCCAAGAAGAACGTGCGGCTGCTCTCCATACCGCTTCCTGCGGGCGGCGCCTCCGCCGGGTACGATTTCCGCAGGGTCGTCGGGGGACTCCTCGTCCAGGAGAGGGACCGGAACGATCTCGATATCCGCAAGGCCCGGGTCGTCACCAAAAGACCCCCCTCGGAAGAGGAGTACCAGGCCCTGTCTTTTGCCTGGCGCGTGGTGAAGCATGTCAAATCGAACGCCATCGTCTTCGCTACAAAAGACCAGTTGGTCGGTGTCGGCGCGGGACAGATGAGCCGCGTGGATTCTGTCCGGATCGCCGCCATGAAGGCGAATCTTCCGCTGCGGGGGACCGTCATGGCCTCCGACGCCTTCTTTCCTTTCAGGGACGGCATCGATTTTGCCGCCGAGGCCGGCATCAGGGCCGTCATAGAACCGGGAGGATCGATCCGCGACGAGGAGGTCATCGCCGCTGCCGACGAACACGGCATGGCCATGATCTTCACGGGAATCCGGCATTTCAAGCATTAATTCCGACCGTCAGAGGGGTGCGGCACCACCATCTCATGAACAAGGAAAGGAATTGATGACCTCGTAAAAAGAGCGTTTCCCCTCCCTTGAGGAAAGGGAATTAAAAAGATTAGCACAATCAAGAGGTTTCACCCCCATCCCACCCCTCCCCCCTCGATGGGGAGGGCGATTTGTGACTTATTAAAAAAATAAAACCCTGGATTCCCGCTTTCGCGGGAATGACCTTGCTTATTTTCTTGCTTCGTGGCGCCCCACGGGGCATGAAGGTTTTTTGCGGGACCGTCACCTATGAGAATCGACCAAAGCCCGATCCCCTGTCATCGCGAGGCCTGAAGGGCCGTGGCGATCTCTTTACACTCGTGAGATTGCTTCCCCTTCGTTGCACTCGGGGCTCCGGCTCACACGCTCGAAATGACTGAAAAGGAAAACACTATGAAAGACAAAGCGAAAGACGACGTTCAGGTCAGCGTCGTCATGGGAAGCGATTCGGACCTTCCCGTCATGGAAGAGGCCATCAGGACCCTGACCGCCTTCGACGTTCCCCACGAGATTCTCATCGCTTCGGCCCACCGGTCGCCGGAGAGGACATCGACCTTTGCGAAAAACGCCCTCCAGAGAGGCATCAAGGTCATCATCGTGGGGGCCGGCGCCGCCGCCCATCTGGCCGGGTCCATCGCCTCGCAGACGCTGCTGCCCGTCATCGGCATCCCCGTCGACGGATCCCCCGTGGGCGGTCTGGACGCCCTCCTTTCCACCGTTCAGATGCCCGGCGGCATCCCCGTGGCCACCATGGCAATCGGCAAGGCCGGGGCGAGAAATGCGGCCCTCATGGCCGTCCGTATTCTCGCCCTCGGCGATGAAGAACTGCGCAGGAAGCTTCAGACCTATGTAGACGACATGGCCCGGGAGGTGGAGAAAAAGCAGACGGCCCTGGAAGAGAGGCTGAACCGGGAAAAGCAGGAAGGTTGACTTTGGCCGCCGTCATCGAAATCGACCCCGACAACCCCGCGGGCGCCGACCTGACCGCGGCCCTCCAGGCGATCGCAGGAGGCGGCATCGTCGCCTGTCCCACGGAAACCTATTACGGCCTCGCCGCCGACGCCCTGAGCGCGGAAGCCGTCGAAAGGGTTTACCGGATCAAGGGCAGGAATTACAGGAATCCCCTGCCGCTGATCATCGGCGGCGAAAAAGACCTGCCGCTTCTCGTAACCGATATTCCTACCGCAGCCCGACGCCTCATGGCGGCCTTCTGGCCGGGGCCCCTGACCCTCGTCTTTTACGCCTCCGGCGCTTTGCCGCCTCTGGTGACGGCCGGCACCGGCAAGGTCGGCATCCGCGTCTCCAGCCATCCCGTCGCATCGCTGCTCGCGAGTTCCTTCGGCCGGGCCCTCACCGCCACCAGCGCGAACGTTTCCGGCGAACCGGCCGGCGCCTCGTCCGACGACGTCCTGCAAAGTCTGGGGCAGCGGATCGATGTCATCCTGAACGGGGGACGGACGCCGGGCGGGCCGGGTTCCACCGTTCTGGACACGACGACCACGCCTCCGACCATCCTCCGCCAGGGCGCCGTGGAGGGGGCATCGATCCTGAGGATCCTCGAGGGCCGATCCGTGTGAAATAATACCATCTTATTGAATTTCCCGTTGACATTTATCCCTTCGATATCTACCCTGACAAAAACGTTTTATTCTCTTCATATTTCGCTTCCGATCTGGTATATTGCCTGAACTATCAAACCAAGAGCGGGAGGAATTTACGATGAAAAGGCTCTGTCAACGTCCAGTCTTTCTCGGCATTTGTCTGTTTATCGGTCTCGCAATCCTGTGCCTGTCCCCTCTGTCCCATGCCGAGGAGCCGGCCTCCCTGCAGGAGGGAATAGAGCAGTACAAGCAGGAAAATTATGAGGAGGCCGCGGAAATCCTGAAACAGGTCCGGCAGCAGGATCCGAAGTCGGCCATGGCCGCCTTTTTTCTGGGCCTTTCCCACAAGCAGATGGGCGACAACGATGGCGCGCGGCAGCAGTTCGAGGACGCCGTGACCCTCGATCCTCCCGTGAAGGATGCCGTCGTGGAGCTGATCGACGTTCTCAATCGCACGGGCAAGTACGACCAGGCCTTCAAGTGGATCGCCCTGGCCGAGAAGGAAGGCATCGATCCCGCCAAGATCGCCTTTCTCAAGGGAATGGTCCTTGCCAGGACGGGAAAGTATACCGAGGCCATTGCCTCCTTCGAGAAATCCAAGGAACTCGACGGGGCCTACCGGCAATCGGCGGACATGCAGATCGGCTTGTGCTACATGGGCAAGCGCGAGTACAGGAAGGCGAGCGAACGCTTCCAGAACGCCGTCACACAGGATCCCCTCTCCGACCTGGCAGCCTATGCTAGGCGCTACCAGGACATCTCGGAGCAGCGCCGTTTCGCCGAACGGCCCATCCGGTTCAGCCTTGGCGTCATGGGCCAGTACGACAC
>JAFGIO010000021.1 GCA_016929555.1 Deltaproteobacteria bacterium
CGGTGAGGTCGCCGGAGCCTTCGCCCTTTACACGGTTCTGGTAGCCTTGTTCACCACCCCGGTCATCGAGGCCATCCGGACGATCGTCGGCTGATAAATATCCTGTTGGTATATTGGGCCTTGACATCCTCGGTGTATGATGATATTTTAAGGCCAACTAAAGATAGCGGGTGATCAAACCGATAATTGGTAAGCGAGAAATTCTGCGGTGCCCGTTACCGATCACGATGGCTGAACCAACATAGGATAATTGGAAGGGTCTCATTGGTGATCGCCACCCGAGGGAGACCGACTTAATTGAGAATGGGATTTCAGCCAATACTGACGAAACGGCATCCGCGGATGTGGCCCCTAAAGATTCTCAGGATTCTTTGGGGGCTTTTTTTTGCCGGATCGTTGCATTTTTCAGGAATCCTTCGACAATTCCCTTACCACCTCAGACAATGTATCGATCCTATTTCTCCACCAAATCCGAAATGCGCAAGGGGAAGAATAACCCCTTAATAGCCCTTTGGGAATTTCGAAACTGCAATCGTCTATTGATTTTAGCTTTAGAATAAAAGATTCGGATTGATTCCCTCAATCACCTTGACTTCACTAGGATTCCCGTCCTATAATCCCTTCCTACCTTAAGGTGTCGGACAATGGCGAGATGCAAGAAAGTCATAGGAGTTTTTGTCCTGTGGTTGTTTGGCTTCTCAATTTTATGGAGCCTTCCTGAATCGGGTTCGAATGCCGCCGCATCCCGGTCGTTTGTGAACGACGCAGTCATTCTGAGTCAGAAACCTCCTGAAGAAGGTGTTCAAACTGTGAAGGGTGAGCCGTTGGAATCCGCCTCCCTTCGGAAGGATTTCAAGCAGCGTCATGCCCGCCACGGCATCCGGTGCGGTGACTGTCACGAATCCGATCCATCACTCAAGCCACCGACCATGGCGGCGTGTCTGCAATGCCATGGGAGCTATAAAGATGTGGCGGCATTGACGGAAGGCTTGCATCCGAACCCCCATGATTCCCATATGGGGGAAGTGAAATGCAGATTATGTCACAAGGAACATAAGGAATCTGAATTGTTCTGCAATCGGTGCCATGTATTTGAAATGAAGGTTCCCTGAAGGAAAGGAGGTGGCTTATCCATCAAGATTCGGATCTTTGAAGACGCATAGAAGGAAAGGGCGTGGCGCTGTGACCATGGCGCTGAGAGAGGGTGTCCCATTATTTTACCTGACCAAATAGCTCCAATGGAGAAGGGAGGTAGAGCCATGTCAAGAACAAAAGCCGATCCGGATATCAGCAGGAGGGGATTCATTAAGGGTGCCGTTGTGGGTGCAGGCGCCACGGCATTGAGCGGTCTCATAAGCACAACGCAGATGGCAGAGGCGGCGGCCAAGCGGGGGAAGTGGGATAAAACCGTGGATGTTGTCGTGGTTGGATATGGCGGCGCCGGCGCAGCCGCAGCAATCGCTGCCCATGATGCCAAGGCCAAGGTGCTCATCCTGGAAAAAGGAGACAAGGGAGGGGGTTCCACGTATTTCTCCGGCGGTTTCTTTGTCAGTCCGAGGGACGTCGATGGCGCTGTGACCTACCTGATGGACTGCGCCAGGGCGGCCGATGGACAGTACTTCGATATCGACCGGGAACGCTTGACCGCATGGGCCAAAGAGGCCGTACAGAATGAACCGTGGATGCAAAGCCTGGGAGCAGAGGTTTTTATCTCCCTGAAGGGGTGGTATGACGTCCCTGGCGCTTCATCCTACACATCCTGTCAGGTTAAATCGAATCCAACGGGGGTGGGTCTCTGGGAGGCCCTCGAGAATGCCGTGAAGGCCCGTAAGATCGACGTTTCCTACAATACCTCGGGCAGCGAGCTTGTGACCCGGGAGGTTCGGGGCAAAGGTGTAGAGGTGTTGGGAATTGTTGCGACAATGGGCAAGAGGAAGCTCGCCATCAGGGCGAAAAAAGGCGTCATACTCACCTGCGGGGGATTCGACTATGATGAAACGATGCTGAAAAATTACCTGTCTCCCTATCCGAAGTACTCCGTGGGGCATCTGGGCAATACAGGCGACGCCATCAAAATGGCGGCCAAGACGGGGGCCGACCTCTGGCATATGAACATGGCGCCTTCTACGATGTGCCACAAACTGCCGGGTGTTCCGGTTGCCTATCCCTCCCTGCTTCAGTTGTCGGCCGCTGCCCTCGATGTCATCTTTGTGAACAAGCTTGGCAAGAGATTTACAAACGAGGAAATGCCCTATGATGCCGTGGCGAAGGATCTCGACAATTTCGATGCCGTCGAGCGTGATTTCCTCAATGTTCCCTGCTGGTGCATCTTCGATGAGAAGACGAGAGTCAAGGGACCTGCGGGTCTGCCCGTTCCCATAGGCAATCCAACCTATACCTGGAGTCCCGACAACAGTCTGGAAATAGGCAAGGGATGGATCGTCAAGGCCGATTCGATTGCCGAGCTGGCGGGAAAGATCGGCGTGGATCCGGCAACGCTCGAAAAAACGGTCACCACCTTCAACGGCTACTGCGCCCAGGAAAACGACCCCGATTTTGGCCGCAAGATGGGCTTGATTCCCCTCGATAAAGCGCCTTATTATGCACTGAAGGGTTATACAGGGATCTGGGCTACGGGCGGCGGGCCGCGGATCAATACGAAGGCCCAGGTTCTCGATACCAGCGGAGCCGTTGTGCGAAGACTTTACGTCGCCGGAAGCGCTTCTACATTCCCCGTCGCTCATCTCTATCCTCTGAGCGGCACGGCCATCGGCGACTGCTTCGCCATGGGACGCATCGCCGGCAGAAACGCAAGCGCCGAGAGATCTTGAAGCTGAACGGAATCTTTTCGGGTTTTTGGGGGTGCCATATCGGACGATCCAAGAGCGGACATTGATGCATACCAACACTCGGAAACCCCGGGCATTCCGGGGTTTCCTCTAAAAATCCCTAAATCCCTCCGCCTCTTGTCGGAGGGGCGAAGGGAACGTCGTTCTTCCTTGTGATTGTTTGCGATGACGGATTTTTATTGTTTAAGATGATTTAGATGGACCATACCGAAAGAGAGATTGAAACCCTCAGGCGCATGATCAGTATCCATTGTCGTCACAATCACAGGCAGGGCAAGCTCTGTCCGGATTGCAGGAAGCTTTTCGAATATGCAGAAGAAAGGATGAAAAAATGCCGCTTCGGTAAGGACAAGCCTGCCTGTTCGGACTGCAAGGTCCGCTGCTATAAAATGGACATGAGAACGAAAGTAAGAAATGTCGTGCGATTTTCGAGGCCAAGGATGTTCTCCACCCATCCCGTAGACGTCATCCAGCACATGGTGGATAGGAAGACATCCGGCAGAAAAAAGATGCCCTGAACATGACGGCGATATGCACGGGCTGCGAGGGGATTCTATCATAGGGGGATCGCCCGGTTTGCTTCGACAGGCCTAAAAACCCCGAATGCTCTCTGCAAGAACGGGGTCTGCGAGTAGCCGTTTGGCAAAACGGATATATTTGGCTACGATGGCCCGGATGGAAAGCTGCAGCGCATAAATACGAATGGGTTTTTCGATCAGATAGGTGATGTTCGAGGCGATACACATGTTCACGACATCGGTGCTCGCGTTGCCGGTTATGATGATCGTATCCTCATAGGCCATGGGGAATTGCTCGGCGATGGCATCGAGGAAACCGAAGCCCGTTTCATTGCCCATGAACACATCCAATATAAAGATGGCCACCTTTTCTTTTTTTTGTCTGCAGTAAGATACCGCCTTCTCGACATCGTTGAAGGTCAGGACCTCTCCCCAGACGTAAAAAGTTTTAACGATATCAGCTACGATCGAACAGACCGCCGGATCATCATCAACGATAATCACATCAAGCCCGTCAGCCATCTCCCGTCCTCCTTTTCCTCTCGACATGTTTCAACCTTCGACTCAACCAAATCCATGTCAACATGCGTTGATATGATTGTAATTAGATTCGGTACGTATCATGATGGGTTCCGATTCGATTCGAGAGGGTCGTCTTTTTGCCGTGCCTGTGTCGGGCTTTTCCTTCGTAAGAGGCCATTGATGGATGATATCTGCAGCACCTCGGCAGAGGGACGAAAAATTTGCATGGGTAATGTTCTGGAAGCGTTTCATGATCCCTCCGGATGGATATCCGACACTTCATCTCTGTTGAAAATTTCGAACAGTACTTTAACAGGACCGGCTGGAAAATCAAGGGGGGCCTCTCTTTTTTTTACCTCGCCGAGGGTCTCTATTTTTTCAAGGAATCCTATCAGATTGCCCCCGGGGATTTCCACGATCAGGATTGTTTTCTCGGTGTCGGCCTGGCGAAAGATCAGCCGACCTTTAAAGTCGGAAAGGAAGTCTTCGAGTTTTTCGGCGGCGCTATTTCGGTTCCCGGCGAGGATGGTTGCTTTGATGGAAGGGGTGCTGCCGGCCGCGATCGATTGCATCCGTTCGCTGCTGGGCAATCCGGCCCCTTGTTTTTTTTCTTCCTCGATCGCGGCTCCCGGATAGGCCTTCATCTTCTGAAGGTTCCGCTGCCGTGCAGGGCTTTGAACGACTTCACCGGCCTTCCGGGATTCCGCGCCATTTGTCTCGTCCTTCCTCGCGCTGTACCCGGCTGCAGCGACATCCTTTTCTGTTCCCGTTGCGGAGCCGGCCGGAAAAGCAGATCTTTCCTCTCGCAGGTGGATGTCTTTGCGTGCCGGCGGACCGCCGAAGCTGTCTTGCTGTTCCGGAGCGGCAGGGCGGGAAAGAGCACCCTTTTCCGCATCCGTCGGGGCGCGATCCCTGAGGGATAAAGCCTGTTTCTCCGGTGGGCCTGAAGGACGCGATTCCGGAGCCTTCGCGGAGCCGGCCGCAATGATCCGGTCTTTTGACGTCTCTTCAACGACCGGAGGCAGGGGAGGGGACAAACGCTTCAGTTCCGGTTCTTCCTTCATGTAAACGGAGAAGGCCAGAACGGCGATAAGGACGGTGGCGAACACCTGAATGGGGATTTTGATATAGAAGGGTTCGAAGAGCCGCCGGTAAAGCCTCTCTTTCCAACCGCCCTCCTCTTTCAGACGGGACATGATCTTCGCCTTGAGCCAGGGGGGCGGTTCGACCTCTTCGATGCCTTTCAGAAGTTTTCCCGTCGCCTCGAGATCCGCCAGTGCGCGGCTGCAGCTTTCGCAGGCGCGAAGATGTTCCTGGACACATTGTTTTTCCTGGGGGGACAAAACATCTTCCAGATAGGCCGGGAGGAGATCTTCAATTTGCCTGCAGGTCATAACAGCTCACCGAGTAGGTCTTTCAGACAATCCTTGAGGGCCTTTCTTGCCCTGAAGAGTCGTGATTTGATGGTGCCCTCCGGCACTTTGAGCATCCGGCCGATCTCCGTGTAGGAAAATCCCTGAATATCCCTCAGGACGATGACTTCTCTCTGTTCGCCTTCCAACGACAGGATGCATTGCTGGACCCTGCTATCCAGTTCTTTTTTTTCCAGCCTTTCATCGGGGGCGTTTCCCTGGAGTCGGATTCCGCCGGCCGATGTCCCTTCCTTCGCTTCCAAGGGATCATCGAGGATGGCCTCTTCATGGCGGCACCGGTCTTTTCTTTGTTTCAGGCGGCTTCTCGCTTGGTTCACGACGATGCTGTACAGCCACGTGGAGAACCTGGCCTGTCCCTTGAAATTGCCGATAGCCCTGTAGGCGGAAAGGAAAGCGTCCTGCACGACGTCGCAGGCCTCGTCATAATCGCCCGTCAGCCTGTAGGCGATGTTCAGCATCTTCTTCTGGTGCCTACCCACCAGGACCTCGAAGGCATCGACGCTGCCTCTCCGGCAGCGGAGGACGAAGGGAGCGTCTTCGTCCTCCGTTGTCCGGGTATCGACATCCTCATGCTGAGCCATTTACTCCTGCGGTCTTCCTCTGTGGTTTTCCTTTCACAGGGACAACCGATTCCGAGTCAATTGTCAAGATAAAATATAGAGCGTAATCGTTGCATTGACTTCCCGGCCGCCCCGGGTGAGGCCGAATCTCCATTGCCTTATCTTCTCTGCCAGGCACTGCCGTGTTTTCTGGTCGATGAGCGTGCTTGCCGGTATTTGAACGTTCTTGACCGTACCGTCCGCCCCGATCGTGAGGATTACCGTGAACTTTCCGGACGGTTGGCCGCTGCCTATGCAGGCTTCCATTTCACGGGCATGGGACTTCACGACCTTGAGAATGGTATGGCGCGGCAATCCTTCCGACAGAACGATATCGCCTACGGTCAGGACCGTTGCCTTTCTCTTTTCCTCCTCCTTGATAACCTGCCGCTCTCTGGCAACCTTGTCGAGATACGGTGCCGCGGCCGCGTTCCGGGCCATCATCGGTTGGGCGGCGAAGTTCTTCAGCGCGCCGAAGCCTCCAACGGCGTAATCCGAGACGCCCTGCGGCAGGGGCAAGGGCTGTTTTACCTGTGCGGGGCCGCCGCCGCGGTTGCGCACCTCCGAATCTATGGCCACAAAGGAGGTATAGGCGGTAAGAAGGTTATAGGTCAGGCCCAGGTCGGTCACCTCCCGGACGCGGTCCTCATCGCTGTGCAGCTTGTTGTAATCGGAGAGGATCGTGATCCGATGGCGCGCCCAGAGGTAGCGCAGGACGTCGTTTTCCTCAGCCGGTCTGACCCTGCCCACATCGATGGTCTCGCTGTGGCGCCCTTCGCCTGAAATCCCGGTAAGGGTGATGGCGCCTCGTGCTTTTCCCTTCCATTTACCGAAGACGATGACGGGACGGTCCGCCAGAACGTCGGGAATGCTTAACGGTTCTACATCGTAGACCTGGAAACCGTCAAAGGACACCTTGGCTTGCGTAAGGACCGGCGAGGCGATCAGACGGCGGAATCTCTCCGCTTTTGCCGATGCCTCTTCGGGTTTTGTAATCACGAAGGGCTCTCCCATCCCGACATGGGCCATCCCTTCGATGAGGTGGCGGTTGACGCTCGTCCCGATCCCGAAGGCGAACATGTTGGCCTGCCCGAGGCTGTTTCGGATCAGGTCAAAGGCCTCCTCCTCGACGGTCACGTAACCGTCCGTGACCATGACGACGGTCCGGGAGAAATTCTCGGGTCTTTCCAGGGAGAGCGCCCGTTTCAGGGCCGGGAGAAGTTCCGTCCCGCCGCCGCCCCGCTGGTTTTCGATGGTCTGGATTGCCCTGGCGACATTTTCGGAAGTTGCCGGCAGGGAAGACTCGGACAGGAGCGATGATCCGCCGGCAAAGAGCAGGACATTGAACCGGTCGCTTCTGCGAAGGCCGCTGATGAGATTTGAAAGCAGTTTCTTGGAGATATCCAGGGGAAATCCATGCATCGATCCCGAGACATCGACGATGAAGATATACTCGCGGCCTGGGATGTCCGCCTTCGTAACCCGCCTGGGAGGCTGCATCATCATCAGGAAGAAATTTCCCTTTTCGCTCTCTGAAAGCAGCAGCCCGGACTGTATCCGGTTGCCGTCGAGGCGGTAGTGAAGGATATAGTCACGGTTGCCGCCGGTCGTCTCCGCCGGATCGAGCGCCACATCGACCGCTGAAGGGCCTTTGAAAGTCGTCTTCACCTTATGGGATGAGCAGGCGACATCCCGGATGGGAAGGGGAGAGGCGATGGCGACGCGAATATCGAAGCTGTAGGACGGCGCCTGACCCTGACGAAAGTAGGGGTTCCGGCTCCAGCTTTCAGAAGGGGGCGCCTTGTCCGCACTCTGGTTCGAATAGCGCGGGCCTGAGACGGTGGGATAGGCGAATTCGTAGATGCCTTCCGTCGGAACGATGAGTTCCGTGTATTTCAGTTCCACCTTGATCTCGTCGCCGGGCATGATGTTTGCCACGTTCATCTGAAAGACATTGGGCCGCTGCTGCTCCAGAAGGGATGCGCTCTTTCCCTGGTCTCGGGCCCGTTCGTACTGCTGGCGGGCCTCGTCGCGTTTGCCGATCTTTGCCTCGATCACCCGCTCCCCGATCGTCATCTTCATCCCGTAGACGGCCGCCCGCGTCGAGGCGGGGAAGACGTAGAGGGCCTCCAGGGGCCTTTTGCCTTCATTGCGGTAGACCTGTGTGACCGCGACGTCGGCGATCACTCCTGCGATGCGGACATCTGCAGTGGTCGATTTCAAGGGGAGCTGATCGAGGCCGTTCTCGTCGCTGTTCAAGAAGAAGTAAGGAGAGAGGGTTCGATCGTCAGCTTCCGGGGGTTGGGAATAGGTTGTTTTCCATAAAAAAAGTGACAAGACCAATCCGATTGCAATCGAGAACCTAAACGCCGCTTTCATGGGGCACCTCCTGTTGTTTCATTTTAAAGCTTAGACGGAGGAAGCGGTGGAAAAGTTCCAGGAGAAATGAGATTTGTGATGGCGATCGATGAAAGAGGAAGGTTCGTTTCGGTGTTTTCCGTTGATTCCATCGGATTCAGCGGATATTGGCAGGCGTCCGTCGAATCAGCTGAAGAGCCGCCGCTGCAGCTTTTTGAACTGGAGGATGTGGGCGGCTATCTCCTCGACGGACATCATGGTTACGTTGATGAAGGGAATATCCTCTGCAGCAAAGAGCTCCTCAGCCATGCTGATCTCTGTCTGACACTGCGCGAGAGAGGCATAACGGCTGTTTGGCCAGCGTTCCGAACGGATCTTTTGAAGACGGGCCGGGTTGATGGTCAAGCCGAAGAGCTTTTCTTTAAAAAGGGTCAGGGAAGCAATGTGTTTTCGGTCTTTGTTTGCGAAATTTTCCTCCGTGAGAGGGTAGTTGGCGGCGAATATGCCGAATTGAAGGGCGAGATAAACGCAGGTCGGCGTCTTGCCCGTGCGGGATACGCCGACCAGGATGACGTCCGCCATGTCGAAGTTCTTCATGGTCATCCCGTCGTCGTGACCCAGGGCATAGTTGACGGCATCCATCCGCACGTCATAGACGTTGTCCTTGAATTTATGATAGCTGCCCACCATCTTGGACGAGGGCATGTCCAGTTCCTTTTCCAGAGGGGTCAGAAAAGTATCTATGGAATCGAAGAAGATGCAGTTGCAGTTCTTGATGATCTGACGGATTTCCGCATTGACGAGTGTGCTGAAAACAATCGGTTTGGTTTCGGTGATCTTGGCGATCTCATTGATGATACTGATCGCTTCCATGGCTTTCTCGGCGCTGTCCACGAAGGGCAGGGTAAACTGGTGAAACTGGACATGGTCGAACTGGGCCATGAGGCTGTGTCCCAGCGTCTCCGCCGTAATTGCGGTGCTGTCGGAGATGAAAAAAACGGTCCTTTTCTCGTTCGGCATAAGATGCACCCGGTTTCTGTATCACGCTTATTTATGATCGCTTAAGTCGGTAACGGCCATCCTGTTCCTGGCTCTCGAGACACCCATCCGCGTCCCCTGGGGAGGGGTATAGAAAGGGACATCAATGCCCGGCCTGTCCCCTCCAAAGAGGACCCCGCTGTTTCGCTCGTAAAGCGAGGTGTGTCCTGGGTGGTGTCCAGGTATATGAATCCCCTCGTCGAGTGCCATGGCTCAGCACCCCGATCCCTGATGCTGGCGGCGCTCCTTATGTCCGTGTTGCATAATCGTAGAATCCTTTCCCTGTTTTTCGTCCCAGCCAGCCGGCGGCCACCATCTGTTTGAGGAGCATGGGAGGGGCGTAGGTCGCGTCCTTCAGGTTTTCGTAGAGGGCGTTGGCGATGTGCAGGTAAACATCGTTCCCGCCGAAGTCGAGCAGTGCCAGCGGCCCGATGGGATGATCCAGGCCGAGCTTCATCGAATTGTCGATCTCTTCCCTTGTGGCAATGCCCGACTCCAGCACCCGAACCGCCGTTAATAGGAAGGCCACGCTGATGCGGTTGAAAACGAAGCCGGGGAAGTCTTTTGAAATGATCATTTCCTTTGCCAGGGAACGGGTAAATATCCTGCCCGCCTCCAGGGTCGCATCACTCGTGGCAATGGTTTTCACAATCTCCAGCAGCCTACTCTGGGGCACGGGTGTGAGGAAATGGAGCCCGATTACCCGATCCATCCTTCCGGTTGCCCCGGCGATTTCAATAACGGGCAGGGAGGATGTGTTCGTTGCCAGAATCGTTTCTTTTGGGCAAAGGGTGTCCAGTTCGGCAAAGATCCTCTTCTTTACATCCATGATCTCCACGGCGCTCTCGATAACCAGATCGCAGCCGGCGAAGTCCTTCAGGCTGGTGGTGCCCAGGATCCTTGCCATGGTTTCCTTCCTCTCCTGGTCGGTTATCGAGCCTTTGGCAGCACTTCTTGCAAGACGGCCGTCGATGGCCTCGATGGAGGCTGCAAGGCGCTGTTCGCTTCTTGAAGAACCGACGACCCGGTAACCGACTTGGGCGCACAACTGAGCGATGCCCTGGCCCATGAACCCGGTCATCGCGACAATGCCGATTTTCTTGATTTCCATTGTGTGCTCCTGAACATCGATCTATGAGAGACTGCTCCCTTGTGGCGTAAATATAATAGGGAAGGCGTGAGGGAGTCAAGGGAAAGCTCATGAAGCGATTGTGAGGGGCCCTTTTGGAATCTTGATTCCTAGTGGACAGTTCCTTGGGTTTCTGCTAATCAAAACCAAATAATATTTCGTTCCTGCCTGATTTTTCATCTTGATGTAGCGAGATTGATGCGGGACGCCAAACTTACCCGAATCTATGAAGCCCCGA